>DASXWV010000064.1:0-3135 GCA_036503495.1 Gaiellaceae bacterium | reverse complement strand
CGATGTCGTCGGTTCGAGTCCGACCTCCGGCTTGGAGACCGAACCAGAATGAGCGGCTGTGCGGGCGCGGCCGCGCTCCCTGCGTCCTTGCGCTGCACTCGCCTATCGCGACCGCTCGATGAGCGTCATTCTGGTTCGATCTCTAACTAGTCGAGCGCGGCGCGCAGGCTCGCGACGTAGTCGCGCAGAGCCGCCGGCCCCTCCTCGGCGACCTGCACCGCCCGCGAGCCGACTGCGATCCCGTCGGCCAGCGCCGCCGCCGACCGCGCATGCTCGGGCGTCGAGATGCCGAAGCCGGCGTAGAGCCGCACGCCGTCGGTCAGTCGCCGCGCGCGCTCGACGAGGCCGGCGAGTGCGGGGGAGACGTCGTCGCGGGCGCCCGTCGTCCCGGTCAGCGTCACGAGGTAGAGCCAGCCGTCGGTCTGCTTTCCCGCGAGCTCGATCCGCTCGTCGGTCGACGTCGGCGCGACCATCTGCACTCGCTGCAGCCCCGGCCGCTCGCCGGCTGGGAGGTCGGCGACGATCATGCTCGTGCCGCCGTGGGCGTGGATCTCCGCGGTCAGCTCGTCCCAGCCGTACGCCTCGTAGAGCGACGCATACGTCATCGGGATCAGCGGCACCTCGTCACCGACGAGCTCCCGCGTGCGGGCGAGCACCTCGAGGCATTGCTTCGTGCGCATGCCGCGCGCGAGCGCGCGCTCGCCGGCTCGGCGGATGACGGGGCCGTCGGCGAGCGGGTCGCTGAACGGGAAGCCGAGCTCGATCATGTCGGCGCCGCCGTCGACGGCGGCGCGGGCGAGCTCCGGCGTCTCCGGCTCCGCCATCAGGTAGATGACGAGCGTCTTCAAAGGTTGGCGAGGACTTCCGCGAGGTCCTTGTCGCCGCGGCCGGAGAGCCCCACGAGGATCAGCTCCGCGTCGAGGTCGCGGGCGCGCGCGAGCGCGTGCGCCGGCTCGAGTGCCGGGATGATCCCCTCCGTCCGCGCGAGGTCGGCGAACGCCTGCAGCGCGTCGTCGTCCGTCGCGGCGCGGTACTCCGCGCGGCCGGTGTCGCGCAGAAAGGCATGCTCGGGGCCGACGCCCGGGTAGTCGAGCCCGGCGCTGATCGAGTGCGCGTCTGCCACCTGCCCGTCCTCGTCGGCGAGGATCGACGACCGCGCGCCGTGCAGCACTCCGGTTCGCCCGCTGCCGAGCGACGCCGCGCCGGCCGCCTCGACGCCGATCAGGCGCACGCCCGCGTCGTCGACGAAGCCGCGGAAGATGCCGATCGCATTCGAGCCGCCGCCGACACAGGCGACCACCGCCTCGGGCAGCGCGTCCGCAGCCTGCAGGAACTGCTCCCGCGCCTCGCGGCCGATCACGCTCTGCAGCTCGCCGACGAGATCCGGGTACGGCGCCGGCCCGACGCACGAACCGATCAGATAGTGCGTCGTCTCGACGTTCGTGATCCAGTCGCGGATCGCCTCGCTCGTCGCCTCCTTCAGCGTCTTCGTCCCGAACTCGACCCCGCGCACCTCGGCGCCGAGCAGCCGCATCCGCTCGACGTTCGGCTTCTGTCGGCGCATGTCTTCGACGCCCATGTAGACGACACAGTCGAAGCCGAACCGCGCGCACACCGTGGCGGTCGCGACGCCGTGCTGGCCGGCACCGGTCTCGGCGACGATCCGCTGCTTGCCGAGCCGCTTCGCCAGCACCGCCTGGCCGACGGCGTTGTTGATCTTGTGCGCGCCGGTGTGCAGCAGGTCCTCGCGCTTCAGGTAGATCCGCTTGCCGGGCGCAAACCGCTCGATCAGCGTCAGCGGCGTCGGCCGGCCGGCGTACGTCGTCGCCAGCTCGTGCAGCTCGGCGAGGAACGCGGGATCCTCACGCGCCTCGCTCCAGGCGCGGTCGAGCTCGTCGAGCGCCGGGATCAGCGTCTCCGGGACGTAGCGGCCCCCGTAGGCCCCGAAGTCACGCACGCGCCGCCTCCACGTACGCGCGCACACGGTCGTGGTCCTTGACGCCCGGCTCCGACTCGAGCGACGACGAGGCGTCGACCGCCCACGGCCGCACCGCCGCGATCGCGGCGCGCACGTTCTCCGGGCCGAGCCCGCCGGCGAGCATGATCCGTCCGTTCGCCGCCGCGGCACGACTCCAGTGCAGTGCGTCGTGCTCGTCCCAGGGCTGGTCGAGCAGCGTGCCGACGCGGACGCCGTCGCGGAGCAGCATCGCCTCGCGCCCGCGCACACCCGTGCCGCGGTCGGGGTAGAACTGGATCAGGTCGGCCGGCGTCTCGCGCGTCTCCTCGACGAACACGGAGACGGCGAGCTGCGTCTCGGGGACGTCGAGGACCGTGTCGCTCCTGCGCGGGCTCGCCTCGACGTGGATGAAGCCGAGCAGGTCGGCGCCGGCGTCGACGGCTGCGTCGACGTCCTCCTGCCGCGTCAGCCCGCACACCTTGACGAGCGGCCGCGAGAGGAGCTCGCGCAGCTTCGCCGGCGGATCGGCCGCCTGCATCAGCGACGAGCCGACGAGGATCGCGTCCGCTCCGGCGAGCTCGGCGGCGGCACCCTGCGCGCGCGTGTGCACGCCGCTCTCGGCGATCACGATCCGATCGCGGGGCGCGCGCGCGACGAGCTCCAGCTGCGCACGGCGATCGATCTCGAATGTCTCGAGGTTGCGCGCGTTGATCCCGATCACCGGCGCGTCGAGCGCCATCGCGCGCTGCAGCTCGTCCGCGTCGTGGGCCTCGACGAGCGCATCCATGCCGAGGTCGTGCGCGTAGGCGAGCAGTCGCGCGCAGGTCGCGTCGTCGAGGTCTCGCAGGATCAGCAGCACGGCGTCGGCGCCGGCCTCCTTCAGCTCGGAAAGCTGCTCATCGGTCGAGAAGAACCCCTTGCCGAGCAGCGGCGCATCGGTCGCGGCGCGGGCCGACCGGAGGTCGTCGACGGTGCCCGCGAACCGCTCGTCGACGAGCACGCTGACCGCCGCCGCGCCCGCCGCCGCGAACTGGGCCGCCAGGCGGGCGGGATCCGCGTCGGGACGGAGGTCGCCCGCCGACGGCGAGCGCCGCTTCACCTCGGCGATCGCGCGCAGCCCGGGCTGCGCGAGTGCGTCCGCGAACCGGCTCATCCCCCCTCCGCGGCCGGCAAAGCCG
>DASXWV010000063.1:0-22348 GCA_036503495.1 Gaiellaceae bacterium | reverse complement strand
GCCGCCGCTTCCAGCCCCGCTGAATTCGGTCATGCGCGCATCTCCTCCAGCTCGATCTCGAGTCCGATGTTCCGCTCCTGCGCGGCACGTAACACGAGTGCGGCCGCGGCGAGGTCCTGGACGGCGACGCCGACGGACTTGTACAGCGTAATTTCGGACGGAAAGCCTCTGCCGGGCCTGCTGCCGGCGACGAGCTCGCCGAGCTCGACGGCGCGCTTCGGGTCGACGCCTGCCAGCTCGACCGCGCCGGCCGGCAACGCCGCGAACGACGAATCGCGCAGCTCGACGCAGATCACGTCCGCGCGGTCGACGATCGCCGGGTCGAGCTCGGACCCCGGCGGGTGGTAGCCGACCGAGCTGACGTGGACGCCCTCGCCGAGCCAGTCGGCCCGGACGACGGGCTCGTCGGCGGCCGTCGTCGCGGCGACGACGTCGGCGCCGCGGACCGCCTCCTCGAACTCGCCGCGGCCGGCGACGCGCACCTCCGTGAAGTCGCGCGCCCGCGTGAACATCTCGACGGCGGCGCGCGACTGCACGCCGGTGCCGAGGATCGCGAGCACCTTCGCGTCGTCGCGCGCGAGCAGCTGCGCCGCGAGCGCGGCGGCGCCGGCAGTGCGCATCGCGGTGATGTGCGTGCCGTCGAGGAGCGCGACCGGCGCCCCGTTGTCGGGGTCGAACAACATGATCGCGGCCTGGTGCGTCTCGCGGTCCCGGTTCTCCGGGAAGACCGAGACGAGCTTGCACCCGAGGCCGGCCGAGGGGAGATATGCAGGCATCGCTGCGAGGAGCCCGGCCGGCGGGAACGCTGCGATCCGCGCGGGGATCGACGCCTTGCCGTCGGAGAGCTCGGCGTGCGCCTGCGCGAGCGCGGGGATCAGCTGGTCGAGGTCGAGAAGCTCCTCGACCTCAGCGCGCGTCAGAACGAGCATGTGTCGACGTTACCGGCAACGGCGTCGCCGGCGGCTTGCTGTCGACGAGGACGGCTGCGACGAGCAGCACCGCCATCGCGACGGCGCTCTCGGCAAGGAGCGAGCGGCCGACGCGGCCGTCGATGCGCTCGAGCCGCGGCAGCACGAGGAACTGGTGCGCCGCGCCCCACAGGAGCGCGACGGAGACGAGTGCGAGCTTGATCAGGAGCACATGGCCGTAGTGCGTCGTCCAGAGGTCGCTGGTGCGTGGGAAGCGCTCGATGCTCAGATACGTGCCGGCGAGGATCAGCACCGCGACGCAGCACGTCGCCAGCCGCGAGAAGCGGCGGAACGCGCTCGCGGTGCGTGCGACGAGGGCGAGCTGCACGAGGCCGCCGATCCACAATGTCGCGGCGGAGAGATGGAACCAGTCTGCGAGCGTCTCCGCGCGAGTCGCCGCGGAGTGACCGGAGAGCGAGAGCCCCGACCCGAGGGCGAGGCCGAGCGCGAACGCCGACCAGAGGAACGCGCGACGCTCCGTCAGCCACGCAAGGAAGACGAGCGCGGCGACGACGGCGAAGCCGAGCTCCAGCGCGATGAATGCCTCGCCGAAGCGCGTCCCGCCCGCGATCGGCGAGAGGTCGCCGTAGAGGAACGCGGTGAACGGCAGCTGCAGCGCGTCCTCCGCGCGGAGCAGGAAGGCGACGATGCCGACCTCGAGCAGGCCGACGGCGCCGCCGCCGACGAGCAGCCAGAATCGGCGCGCGTGCGCGACGCGCGCAACCAGGAGCTCGAAGCCGAGGCCGCCGACGAGCAGGGCAAGGCCGAGGAAGTACAGCCAGCGCACGACGTGCTCGACGGTCGTCGGCCCCTGCGCGCCGACGGCGTCCGTGACGACCGGAGCGCGCACGCGGACGCCGAACGTGTAGACGCCGTTGACGACGTGCCCGTCGGTCGACAGCGCCTTCCAGCGCACGGTGTACGCGCCGCGAGGCAGCTTCGGGACGGGAGCGGCCATGCCGCGCGCGACGGTGTGCGCCCGGCCGGCGAGGTTGCGGCCGTTCGCGTCGAGAACCTGGATCGCATTCGGGAGCACCTCGACCGTCTGGTCGAAGCGGATGATGATCTGCCGCGGCGAGAACGCCATCCGCTCGCGGTAAGCCGGCCACTCGGAGCGGATCGACGCGTGCGCGGACGCCGCCGCCGGCGCGGCGAGCGCGAGCAGGACGGCGGCGAGCAGCGCGCGCCTCACCGGTGCGGCGTTCCTGCGTAGGTCGACAGGTGCCCGAAGATCGCGGCGGTATCGCGGTCGCAGAACAGCAGCACCGCGACGACGACGAACAGCGTCGCGAAACCGGACGCGGCGACGACCGAGCGCGGCCGGAACGCCTGCAGGAGCGGGAACACCGTCCCCGCGACGAGCGTCCAGCCGAGCGCGTGGTGCAGGAAAGCCGCACGCGAGAAGAGCCAGTGCTGCTGCTCGTGGACGATGAATGCGCCGCCGGAGACGAGCAGTGCGAGCGCGCTGCACAGCCGCCACCACTGCGACTGCACCCTGCCGGACGCGCGCGCGAGCTCGACGCCGCCGGCGAGCATCAGCACCTGCGCCCACGAGCCGTGCGCGAGCATGTGGATCGTCGAGTTCGTGTAGAAGGTCATGACGGGCCACATCAGGACGCCCATCAGGAACGTGAGCCCGGGCCAGAGGTAGCGCCGCCACGGGCGCAGGCCCCACACCTCCTCGCCGACGAGCGCCTGCGCGAGCCCGAGCAGCCCGAGCATCAGGAAGCCGCCCGCGAACCACCAGTGCACCATCTCGGCGCGCGGCATCATCGCTCGAGATCCTCGGCGAGCGGAATCGCGACGACGCGCCAGAAGACGATCCCCGCGAGCACGACGTAGAGCGGCGCCTCGCCGCCGACGAGCCACCAGAAGCCCTGGCCGTGCGGGTGCAGGAAGGTGAGCCGGTACGGCTGCAGCAGCGCCCAGACGAGGCCGGCGAGGATCGTCGCCGGCCCGAGGCCGAGCACGATGCGCGCACGCAGCGAGTGCTCGGCCGTGCTGCGTTCGATTGGCTGCGCGATCTCCGCGCTCATGCGAATCCTCCTTCGTTCGTACGCCGACTAGACGGCGGCGAACGGAGGCGGGCGCGACTCGAACGCGAGCCCGAAGAGCCGGCGCGGCGGGACCGCGTCGGCGGTGTGCGGCCGCGCGAGCGGCGGCCGGTAGGTGGCGACGCGCTGGAGGACGGCGATCGCGATCGCGGCGATTCGCTCGTAGTCGCCGAACCAGTGCTCGGCGCCGCGGTAGACGACCGCGACGAGGACTGCCAGCACGGCGAAGACGGGCAGCGCCGACGTGTGCAGCGCCGCATGCTCGGCGCCGGTCTGCGCGAGGTACACACCGGCGGTGCCGATGAACGACACGAGCCACAGCCGCCACGACAGCTCGACGCGCAACCGCGGCGACGCGCCGAGGAGCGACGCGACGCGACGGGCCTGGAAGAAGCGCCACGCCAGCCGGGCGAGCATCAAGGCGACGCCGACCTTCACGAACGCGAGCACGAACGGGTAGTACGCCGCGTCGTGATAGGAGACACGGCCGACGTGGCGGCCGACGTCGATCCGGTGCGTCAGGCTCCGCCCGGTCAGCTCGGCGACGAGGACGAGCAGGCCGAGCGCGAGCCGCGCCAACCACTTCCTCATGGCCAGAGTGTGCGCTCCTACCCGAGCAGGGTCAACGTCCACTCGGCGCGATGCTCGACGTCGAGCGAGAAGAGCATCACCCGCTGGTACGTGCCGAGGCAGAGGCAGCCGTCACGGAAGGGAACGGCCTCGGTCCGCGGGCCGAGCAGCGCCGAGAGGACACGCTCGCGTGAGGGCGTCCCGCCGGGGACGATCCGCTCGAGCAGCACCTCGAGATCCTCGAAGAAGCCGGTCTCCCGTTCCTGGATCCGGACGACGCTCGCGGCCGGCACGCCGTGGACGTACGCGATGCCGTCGCTGCGGCCGCCGCGCCGAACCGCCTGCGCCACGTCGTTCGTGATGTCCATGACGGACAGCGTCGGCAGAGCCGCTGCGATCGAGTACGGGACCTCGATGCTCGTCATGCGCGCGCAACCTCCCTGGGGAGCCGGAAATGAACGTCCTCGCGGGCGACGGTGATCTCCTCGAGCGTCTCGTGCCCACGCTCGGCGAGCTCGGCCGCGACCGCCTGCACGAGCGCCTCGGGCGTCGAGGCACCCGCGGTGAGGCCGATCGTCTCGTGGCCGTCGATCAGCGCCTCGGGGAGCGGCGTCTCGCCGTCGATCAGCGTCGCCGTCGCGCCCGCCGCCTGCGCGACCTCGACGAGGCGCACCGCGTTCGAGCTCGTCTGCGAGCCGATCACGAGCACGAGCGTCGCGCCGCGCGAGACCATCGCCTTGACGGCGTCCTGGCGGTTCTGCGTCGCGTAACAGATGTCGTCGGCGTGCGGGCGCCGGAGCGTGCCGAGCGACCCCTCGAGGGCGTCGACGATCGGCGCGACGTCGTCGAGCGACAGCGTCGTCTGCGTGATCACGGCGACCGGTTTGTCGGTGTCCAGCTCGCGCGCCTGCTCGGGCGACTCGATCACGACCGTCGACTCCGGCCGCTCGCCGAGCGTGCCGATCACCTCGACGTGATTCTTGTGGCCGACGAGCGCGACGAGATGGCCGCTGTCCGCGTACCGCCGCGCCTCGGCGTGCACCTTGTTGACGAGCGGGCACGTCGCGTCGACGACGCGCAGCCCGCGCTGCGCCGCGTTCTCCTTCACCGCCGGCGACACGCCGTGCGCGGAGAGGACGAAGATCTCGCCCTCCGGAATCTCCGACTCGTCCTCGACGAACACCGCGCCGAGCGCTTCGAGCCGGCGGACGACGTTCTCGTTGTGGACGATCTGGTGGCGGACGTAGACCGGCGCGCCGTGCTGCTCGAGCAGGCGCTCGACGATCTCGATCGCGCGATCGACGCCGGCGCAGAAGCTGCGCGGAGCCGCAAGGAGAACGCGTCCCACTAGGCCACCTTCTCCAGGACGCGCAACGCGCGCACGGCGTCGCGCATCGACCGCACCGCGTCGCCGCGCCGGGCCGCAACCCACCGCACGAGCCCGACGACGTCGGTGCGTCCGTCGGAGTGCACCGTCGAGTCGACGCCCTCGATCGCGCTGTGCACATCGTCGGACACGACGCGCACGACGCCGGCGAGGCGGCCGCTCCGCGCGAGGACGCCGCTCTCCATGTCGACCGCATCGGCGCCGCTCACACCGCGCAGCCGCGCGCGCTCGCGGGGGTCGTGGACGAGCACGTCGGCGCCGAGCACGGTTGCAGCTTTCCCAACACCCAGCCCGGGACCTTCCCAGAGCGTCGCACCGGATTCGTCGACGACGCGCGTCGCGTCGAGCACGTCGCCGACGCGCAGCGCGTCGCTGAGCGCGCCGGCGAGCCCGAACGAGACGAGCCGCCCTTCGGGCAGGCCGTTCGCGGCGCGCACGCCGACACGCACGGCCGGGACGCCGAGCTTGCGCGCGGCGCGCTCCTCCGCCGTCGTCGCGCAGGCGAAGATCAGCCCGTCAGCGTCCATGCGACGTTGCGGACGGTTTCCTTCATGCTCTTGGACGACTCGAAGGCCGCGGAGGGCTCGAAGCCCGAGTGGATGCCGCAGTGCTCGCAGCGCGCGTCGTTGCCGGGGCCGTACGAGTCCCAGTCCATTCCGTCGAGCAGCGCCTCGTAGGTCGGGAAGATGCCGTCCGTCAGCAGGTAGCACGGGCCCTTCCAGCCGTACGGGTTGCGCGTGATCGAGCCCCACGGCGCGCAGGAGAGCTTGCGCTCGCCCGTGAGGAAGTCCTGGTAGATCGGCGTCGCGAGCCAGCGGTAGCCGTGCTTGCGGACGGCGGTGCGGATCTCGCGGAACTTCGCCTCGTGCTCCGGCCGCGTCATCGTCAGCGCCGGGTCGATCTGCGAGTACTGGTAGCCCGGTGCGACGAGCATCCCGTCGATGCCGACGTCGTCGGTCAGATAGCGCATCATCTCGATGACGTCCTCGACCTCGGTCTCCTTGAAGATCGTCGTGTTCGTCGTGACCCGGAAGCCGCGCGAGCGCGCCGTCTTGATCGCCTCGACGGCGATGTCCCACAGCCCGGGGTAGTCGCAGACGTAGTCGTGGATCTCGCGCATCCCGTCGAGGTGGACGACGAACGTCATCCGCGGCGACGGCTCGAACCAGTCGAGGCACTGCTCGAGCCGCAGCGCGTTCGTGCAGAGCTCGACGGTCTTCCCCATCTCGAGCATGCCGGCGGCGACGTGCTCGATCCCCTTGAAGACGAGCGGCTCACCGCCGCAGATCGAGACGACGGGCGCGGGGCACTGCAGCCCCGAGTCCAGGCACTCCTCGACCGTCAGCCGCGCGCGGTTCGACTCGTACTCGCGGATCTTGCCGCAGCCGATGCAGGCGATGTTGCACGCGAGCGTCGGCTCGAGCATCAGCACGAGCGGGTAGCGCTCTCCCTTCCGCTGCTGTGCGGCGACGTACTTGCCGATGGACACCGTCGATTGCAGGGGGAACTTCATGTCGTCGAAAGCCTCTCTCTCATTCGGCCCAGCGCGAGCAGGGGGAAGCTGATGCGGTAGAGGTGGTAGCGGATCATGAAATCGAGTGGGAAGCCCGTTCCCGTGAAGTGCTGCTCGTCCCAGTCCCCGGTCGGGAGCTGGACCTGGCAAAGATAATCGGCCGCTTTTCGGGCACCGAGTCCCTCAGCGTTTCCTGCGGCCACGTGCGCGAGCAGCGCCCAGGCGGTCTGTGAGGGCGTCGCGAAGTTCGCACGGCCGCGCCACGCAACATCGGCATACGAACGGATGTCCTCGCCGAAGCCGCCGTCGGTGCGCTGCACCGAGTCGAGCCAGGCGACCGCGCGCGTCACCGCCGGATGGTCGGGCGGGATCCCGCACGCCTCGAGCGCGGGCAGCGCGGCGCCCGTCCCGTACAGGTGGTTGACGCCCCAGCGGCCGAACCACGAGCCGTCGCGCTCCTGCTCCCTGAGCAGCCACGCGAGGCCGCGCTCGACGGTCGCCTCGTAGCCGTCCGCGGCCGCGAGCACCTCCAGTGCGTGCGCGGTGACGTCGGCGCTCGGCTCGTCTGTCACCTTGCCGAAGTCGCAGAACGGGATCCGGTACAGCCACATCGCGCTGTTGTCGACGTCGAACGCGCCCCAGCCGCCGCGCTTGCACTGCATGCCGGCGACCCAGTCGAGGCCGCGGCGCACCGCGTCGTCGCCGATCCCGAGCTCGCGCAGCGCGAGCGCGACGACGGCTGTGTCGTCGACGTCGGGATAGAGGTCGTTCTCGAACTCGAACGCCCAGCCGCCCGGCGCGAGGTCGGGCCGGTGGACCGCCCAGTCGCCCTTGACGCGCACCTCCTCGCGCAGCAGGTAGTCGCCCGCAGCAAGGAGCTGCGGGTGGTCGGCGGGCACGCCGCACGCGCGGAGCGCGAGCACGGCGAGCGCCGTGTCCCACACCGGCGACTGGCACGCCTCGGGACGGAGGCGGTCGCCGTCGTCGACCATGAAGCCGTCCCAGCCGAGAACCGCGTTGCGGAGCGTGTCGTCGTGCTCGTCGTGCCCGAGCGCGCGCAGCGCGATGATCGCCCACACCCAGGGCGGCTGGATGCCGCCCCACGAGCCGTCGGCCTCCTGCCGGTCGCGGATCCACTGCTCGGCGCGCCGCTGCGCGAGGCGGCGCATCGGCCCCGGCCGGCCCGGCGCACGCGTCCGGCCCGGGACGGCGCCGATCGCGCCGAGATCGACGTCGATCGGCCTCACCGGCCGGAGCGACTGCGCGAGCGAGAGCGCGACGAACGTCTGCCGCGCCCAGCACGAGAAGGCGTAGATCGAGAGCGGGCTCGACCGCGGCAGCAGGATCAGCTCAGGCGGGATCGGCACCATGCGCTGCCACGGCCACTGGCCGAGGAGCGCGAGGAAGCACTTGGTGAAGAGGCGCGCCTTCGGGATGCCGCCGTGCCGCTGGATGTAGGCGAGCGCCTCCGGGCCGGGGTCGACGCCGCACATCCGGAGCGCGACATACGCCTCGATCGACGTCGACAGGTCGGCCGGCCCCTCGAACCAGATCGCCCAGGTGCCGTCGTCGCGCATCCGCGCCAGCAGCTCGTTCGCGATCCGGCGGTCGGTCTGCGGCGTGCGCAGCCCGAGGTAGTGGTTCCAGAAGAGGTGCTGCGCCGTCATGGTCACGTTCGACTCGAGCTCGCCGACCCAGACGCCGTCGGGGCGCTGCAGCTCGAGCAGGCGCTTTGTCCCGCGATCGAGCGCGGCGTCGAGAGCGGTCAGTTCAGGCGCGACCGTCACGCCGTGAGCATTGCATCCTTTCGGCTCAAGAGGTGCTGAGCCGCTCTGCGACCGCTGCGCACCGCGCTCTCCATCGTCACCGGCCAGCCGGTGTCGGTCCACGCGCCGGCGCGGACGACGTTCGGCCGTTGCGTGTCCGCAGACGGGCGCCGGACGCCGGGGCGGAGCGCGATCGTCGCGTACGGCTCGCGGCTGACGCGCGACCACAGCAGCTCGGCGTCGCCGAGCCTGTCCGTGAGTTGTCCCGCAACGCGGTCGACGAGGCTGCGTCCGCGCACCTCGAGCAGCTCCGGTACGCCGCTTGCGACGACCGTCAGGTACTGGCCGCGCTCGGGCCGGTGGCCGGTGAGCGCGCCGCGGTCGAAGACCCAGTGCGCATCGCTGCCGAGCAGCGCGGCGAGCGGCGACTGCAGGAGCGGGCGGTCGAACCAGAGATGGACGCTGACGATCGGCGAGTCCTCGAGCTCGGGCGTCTCCTCTCCGAGCAGGCGCGCGCTCTCCCGCGGCGGCGTCGCGACGACGATCGCGTCGGCGTCGAGCTCGTCGAGGTCGTCGATCTTGCGCTCGAGGACGACGCGGTCGCCGAGCACGCGTCCGGCGGCGTCGCCGTGCATCCAGCCGAGCGGCTTCAGCGGCAGCACGAGGTCGGCATTGCCGCGGGGGCCGAGCAGCGCCGTCCGCACGGTGAAGAGGCCGGCCTCGGCGTCGACCTCGTCGGCGCGCAGGTTGAGGGCCGGCCGGATGAAGACGTCCCAGAAGCGGTCGATCGCGGCGTCGCTCGCGCCGAGCCGGCGCAGCACGCCGCCGAAGCTCTCGCCTGCGCGTGCATGCGCGAACTTGCAGCGCGCGGTCGTCACGGGGATGCGGACGCGGTCGCGCAGCGGCACGTGTGCGTAGCGGAGCAGTGCGGGCAGCGACGGCGAGATGTCGCTCCGCCGGGCTCGCTCGTCGAGCACGGGCAGTGCGAGACGCGTGCGCAGATAGGCGTCTCGCTCGCCGACGCGGTCGAGGAAGCGCAGATATTCGGTGAAGCAGCCGAGCGCGATGTGCTGGCCGTTGTCCGGCGGCGGCTCCGGGTCGCCCTCCCGCTCGGGCAGCGTCTGCACGGCACCGCCGAGCGTCGGCCGCGCCTCGTAGACGGTGACGTCAGCGCCCGCGTCCAGCAGCTCGAGCGCCGCGGTCAGGCCGGCCAGCCCGCCGCCGACGACGGCGACCCTCATAGAAGACTGCGTGCCACGACGCCGAGCTTCGCGCGCGTCGAGAGGCGGCACGACTTGTCGAAGACGTCGAAGTCGTTCGCCTCCATCCGCTCGAGCTGGCCGCGGTAGAGGCCGGCGAACGTCGACACGCACAGCGCGCTGCGCCGGTCGAGCGAGTCGAGCAGCCGCAGGCCCTCGTCGAGGTGCGCACGTGCGCGCTGCGCCTGGAAGCGCATCAGCTCGACGAACTGCGGCGAGTGCTCGAGCTTGGTCACGCCGAAGCGGTTCAGCTCGTCCTGCGGCAGGTAGACGCGGCCGAGGCCGAGGTCCTCCTGCACGTCGCGCATGATGTTGATCAGCTGCAGTGCGATCCCGAGTGTGTTCGCGCGCTCGGCGTCGTCGCTGCCGTAGACGGCGATGCAGGCGACGCCGACGGCGCCGGCGACCTTCTCGCAGTACGCGCGCAGGTCGTCGAAGGTGGTGTACGTCTGCTGCTCGAGATCCTGCAGGCCGCCGTCGACCAGCTTGCTCAATGCGTCCCGCGGGATGCCGAAGCGGGCGCGCGCGTCGGCGAGCGCGACCAGCTCTCCGGTATCGAGCTGCGCACGCAGCGACTCGAGGCGCTCGCGCTTCTCCGTCGCGGGCAGCTCGCCGTCGGCGATGTCGTCGACCTCGCGCGCGAAGGCGTAGACGGCCGCGATCGCCCGCCGCTTCTCCTTCGGCAGCACCATGATCCCGTAGGCGAAGTTCTTCGCTTCGCGGCGCGTGATGCGCAGGACCTCTTCGTACGCAGCGTCGATTGTCATCGGACGAGCACGACCGCGGCCTCGCGCGCAAGGCGTGCGCGAGACGGCTTCGGGCGCTGCGTGAAGACGTCCCAGTTCGCATCCTCGAGCGCATCGAGCGCGGCGAGCCCGCCGCGGGCGAACAACCCCACGGCGCGGCCGAGCCGGCCGCCGATGCGCGCGCGCAGGACGTCGCCGCGACGCAGGAGCGAGGCTGCGCGCGCCGCCTCGAACCGGAGCAGGCCGCGTAGCTCGTCGCTCGGCCTGTCGAGTGCCGGGTCCCCGAAGCGCGCCCGGTCGTCCCGCGGCAGGTAGATCCGGCCGAGCTCGAGGTCGCGCGGCACGTCCTGGAGGAAGTTGACGAGCTGCAGCCCCGTGCAGACGTCGTCGCTGGCCGCGACGAGGTCGGGCTCGTCGAGCCGGCGCAGCACGCCGAGCACGAGCCGGCCGCACGGGTCGGCGGAGTGTACGCAGTACTGCTTGACGTCGGCCCACGTCTCGTACTCGGTCACACGCTGATCGATCCGGTTCGCCTCGATCAACCGGAGGAACGGCTCGCGCGGCAGGTCGAACTCGCGCACCGTCGGCTGCACGTTCCGGAGCACCGGCCACGTCGGCTCACCCTCGAACGTCAGCACAACCTGAGACTCGAGCGCGTCGAGCGCAGCGAGCCGATCGCCGGCGTACGTGTCGCCGAGCTCATCGACGAGCCGCGCGTAGCAATACAGCGCACGGACGTGCGGCCGCAGCGCACGCGGAAAGAGAACGGAGCCGACCGGGAAGTTCTCCCCGGCCGCTCTCGCAGCGACCTCGGCAACCTCCATGCCGGAGTCATTCTGCTTGAATCTCCTCCGTGAGTGGGGGCACCGAAGGGATCCGCGAGGACCCGGTCGCAGGCATCGACCGCAACAACGCCTCCACCGTCGTCCACCTCGCGGGCGAGCTCGATCTCTACAACGCGCAGGCGGTGCGCGAGGCACTGATCGCCTGCTGCGAGGAGTCGCCGGACCGGCTCGTCGTCGACCTTTCCGGCGTCAACTTCATCGACTCGACCGCGCTCGGCGTGCTGATCGAAGCGCGGACGCGGATGGCGAACCGCCGCGGCTTCCTCCTCGCGGCGCCGGGCCTCGAGACGCGCCGCGCACTCGAGATCTCCGGTCTCGACAAGCACTTCTCCGTCCACGAGAACCTCAGCGACGCACTGACCGCCACCCTGTAGGTCTGCGATCAGATTGCTTCGCAATCTGATTGCGGGGTAGACGACCCGCGTGAGGCGGGCTCTCGCACTCGGTGCCGCCGCGGTTGCGGCCGAGAAGGTTGTCAAGCGTGTGAACGCGCTCGACTTGCACGGGAAGCGTGCGGTCGTGACCGGCGGGTCGCGTGGGCTCGGTTTTGCGCTCGCGCGCGAGCTGCGTGCGCAAGGGGCGAGCGTTGCGATCTGTGCTCGCGGCGAGGAGCAGCTGTTCGCGGCGCGCGCGAAGCTCGGCGACGACGTGATCGCGATCCCGTGCGACGTCTCCGACCGCGCCCAGGTCGAGGCGTTCCTCGACGAGGTCGGCCCCGTCGACGTCCTCGTCAACAACGCCGGCGTGATCGCTGTGGGGCCATGGCAGACGCAGACGATCGACGACTACCGGGAGATGATCGACATCCAGTTCTGGGGCGTCGTGCACGCGACACTGAGCGTCCTGCCGTCGATGGTCGAGCGCGGCGCCGGCCGCATCGCGAACGTCACCTCGGTCGGCGGCAAGCTCAGCGTCCCCTGGCTCCTCCCGTACAGCAGCGCGAAGTTCGCGGCCGTCGGCTTCTCGGAGGGGCTGCGCGCCGAGCTCGCGGGCACGGGCGTGAAGGTGACGACGGTCGTGCCCGGCCTGATGCGGACAGGCTCGTTCCTCGCGGCGTATTTCAAGGGCGACCGCGCAGCGCTCGAGTACAGCCTGTTCGCGCCGCTCTCGGGCACGCCGGCGACGACCGTGTCGGCGGAGCGCGCGGCGCGGCGGATCGTCACCGCGATCCGGCGCGGCGATCCCGAGATCACGCTCGGCCTGCACGCGAAGCTCGCCGCGCGTGCGAACGGCGTCTTTCCCGGCGCCGTGCAGGGCGCGCTCTCGCTCGTCGCGCGTGCGCTGCCGGAGGTGCACGGCACCGAGCGCCGGCGCGGCTCCGACATCGACTCGCCCGTCGACGACCTGCCGCTCACCGCGCCCGGACGACGCGCCGCCGAACGGCTCAACCAGTAACGTCCCGCCGCGTGACGGGCGACCAGATCCTCGAGCCCGAGCAGCTCCGCCGCTACGCCGACGCGATCGTCAAGGCATCGCTCGGCGTCAAGAAGGGCGACACGCTCGTGGTGATCGGCGAGCCGGCTCATCGCGAAGGGCTGCTCGCGGTCGTCGAGGCGGGCTACCGGGCGGGCGCGACGATCGTCGACCTCGACTACACCGATGCGCTCGCCGCGCGCGCGAAGCTCGAGCACGGAACGGCGGAGGCGCGCGGCGCCGTCTCGCCGTGGCGGCTGACGGTCTGCCGGGAGCTCGTGAAGCCGACCGGCGCGCGCGCCGTCCTCACGGGTGTCGCCAACCCCGGCTACCTCGACGGCATCCCGGCGCAGCGGATCGCCGATTCACAGGCGCGGATCGCGGAGCAGACGATGTTCTTCCACCGCGCCAACCTCGACATGCGGGCACGCTGGACCGGCGCGGCGTGGCCGACCGACCACTGGGCGACCCAGGTGTACCCGGAGCTGTCGACGCTCGAGGGCAAGCGCCGGCTCGCGCAGGACTTCCTCTCCTTCTGCCGGCTGACCGACGCGGACGGCGCCGGCTCGCGCGGCTGGCTCGAGCACGTGCGCGCGCTCGCCCGCCGCTCGGCGAAGCTGACGAAGCGCGGCTTCACCGCGCTCGAGCTGCGCGGCCCCGGCACGGAGCTGTCGGTGAAGCTCGCCGCCGGAACCCGGTGGCTCGGCGGCCAGGAGGAGACGCCGTCCGGCGCGAAGATCGCGCCGAACATGCCGACGGAGGAGTCGTACACGAGCCCGCACGCCGACGGGACGAACGGAAGCTTCACGTGCACGTTCCCGCTGACGTTCCAGGGGCGGCAGATCGACGGCATCCGAGGCGAGTTCCGGAACGGCCGGCTCGTCCGCCTCGACTGCGACGGCGCCGAGGACCGCAAGCGCCTGGCCGCGTACATCGACAGCGACCCGAGCGGCAACGGCCGCAGGCTCGGCGAGGTCGCGCTCGTCGACGCGACGTCGCGCATCGGCAGGACGGGACGGACCTACTTCCACACGCTCCTCGACGAGAACGCGGCCGCGCACATCGCGTTCGGTGCCGGCTTCGGCGGCACGCGACCCGGCTCGAAGCGCGGCCTCAACAACTCGACGATCCACCTCGACGTGATGATCGGCGGGCCCGACTTCGAGGTGACCGGCATCGCCGCGAACGGCCGGCGCTCGCCGCTGATCAGCGGCGGCCTCTGGCAGCTGTAGGGTCTGCGCGTGGACCGCGAGGACATCCTCCCGCCGGAGCAGCTGCGCCGCTACGCCGACGCGATCGTCAAGGCGTCGCTCGGCCTCAAGAAAGGCGACACGCTCGTCGTGCTCGGCGAGGTCGCACACCGCGAGCTGATGCTCGCGGTCAGCGAGGCCGGCTTCCGCGCCGGAGCCGAGATCGTCGACCTCGACTACACCGACCCGCTGCACTACCGGACGCGCCTGCTGCACGGCAGCGTGGACGCGCGCACCAGCATCTCGCCGTGGCGGATGCGCCATTACCGTGAGCTCGTCAAGCCGGAGAGCGCACGCGCGGTGATCAACGGCATGGCCGATCCCGGCTACCTCGACGGCGTGCCGCCGAAGCGGATCGCCGAGTCGCAGGCCGCGATCGCGGCGCAGCTGAAGTGGTTTCAGAAGGCGAACCTCGAGATGAGCGCCCGCTGGACGATCGCCGGCTGGCCGACCGACTACTGGGCGAAGCAGGTGTATCCCGAGCTCTCGACGCTCGACGGCAAGCGGAAGCTCGCGCAGGACTTCCTCTGGTTCTGCCGGCTCAGCGACGAGGACGGCGCAGGCTCGCGCGGCTGGCTCGACCACGTGAAGGCGATCGCCCGCCGCTCGGCGAAGCTGACGAAGCAGCAGTTCACGGCGCTCGAGCTGCGCGGCCCGGGGACGGAGCTCGACATCAAGCTCTCGCCCGGCACGCGCTGGCTCGGCGGCCAGGAGCAGAACAAGCACGGCGCGAAGATCGCGCCGAACATGCCGACCGAGGAGACGTTCACGAGCCCGCACGCGGACGGGACGAACGGAACGTTCACGTGCACGTTCCCGCTGACCTTCCAGGGGCGCGTGATCCACGGGATCGCCGGCGAGTTCCGGAACGGCAAGCTGACCCGCATCGACGCCGGGAAGAAGGAGGATCGCGACTTCCTCGTCGCCTACATCGACAGCGACCCGTCCGGGAACGGGCGCAAGCTCGGCGAGGTGGCGCTCGTCGACGCGACGTCGCGCATCGGCCAGAGCGGCCGCATGTACTACGACACGCTGATGGACGAGAACGCGGCCGCGCACATCGCATTCGGCGCGGGCTTCGGCGGCACGCGCGACGGCTCGACGCGCGGGCTGAACAACTCGACCATCCATCTCGACGTGATGATCGGCAGCCCCGACTTCGAGGTCACCGGCATCACCGCGAACGGCAAGCGCTCGCCGCTGATCACCGGCGGCCTCTGGCAGATCTAACCATCCACAATGAGCCCGTTCAGCGGGCCCCAGAGCGCGCGCGAGCGGCGCGACACACCTCTGAGCAGTCGCAGCTTCCGGCCGGACGACGCCTGCTCGGCGAGCGGCCGCCAGCCGTCGTCGACGACCTGCGCAACCTCTTCGCCGGGACCGACGTCGCGCTCGAGATGCTCGGACCACAGCTTCACGCGCGCCGCACGCACGACGTCCGGGTCCCGCACGACGGCGTTCACCTCGGTGTCGTTGAAGAACGAGTGGGAGTTGAGGTTCGCCGAGCCGACCGTGAGCCAGGCGTCGTCGACGATGCCGACCTTCGCGTGCACGTAGACCGAGTGGCCGTCGTCGCCGGGCTGAAAGAGCGTGCCGGCGAGGAACCTGCCGCCGCCGCCGTCCTCGTCCGCGTCGATCAGGACGCCGATCTGGCCGCGTGTGTCGTCGCGGCCGTTGTTCGGATCCGCCGGTAGGAGCGTGACGACGCGAAAGTCGTCGCGCGGCGGGTCGCGCAGCTTCTGGGCGAGCGCGCCGACAACCTCCGGCGACCAGAGGAACTGGCTCTCGAGATAGACGAACCGCTCAGCCGCCCTGACCGCACGCAGATAGCTCTCGACGATCGTGAACTCGCCGCGCGGCAGCCCGTCGTAGACGTTCTCCGGCACGGTGCGAACGAGCTGCGCTTCGACGCCGTCCGTGTGGGCCGGCTGCACCGCGGCGGCCGGAAGCGGCCGCGTCCACCGCAGCGCGAAATGCGCCGCGACGTCCGCCGCCGCCGGGCCCTCGATCCGCAGGCACGCGTCGTGCCAGCCGATCCCCAGCCGCGAGCGGTGCGACGCATCGTCGAACCGGTTCCCCGCGAATGTCGTCAGGTCGAGCCCGCCGACGTACGCGACGCGGTCGTCGACGAGCACGAGCTTCTCGTGGTGGCAGTGCATCGGCCGCTCCTTCGCGTCGAGCTCCATCTCGATGCGCGTCCCGCGGGTCAGCTCGTCCCGCATCTCCCGTACTTCCTCGCGGTCGGGATGGAAGAGCGGCAGCGGCGCGCCGGCCCACGCGAGAACCCGGACGTCGCAGCGCGTCGCCGCGTCGGCGAGCAGGCCGCGCAGCGTCGGCCCATCCGCACCCATCCGGAACGACGGGGTGAAGAACCAGCCGGCGACGTGCACGTGGGACCCGGCACGCGCAACGTCGTCGACGATCCGCGGCAGGAGCTCGGCGCCGTCGACGAGCAGCTCGACTCGATTCCCCGTACGCGGCGCGAAGGCGCCGCCGGTCGCCCAGCCGCCGGGCAGCGCCGCCGCCGGCCGGTGCCCACGCCGGGCGAGCCGACGCCGGTGGTGCGAGGCAACCGCGCGTTCGACCGCGTCGCCGAGGACGTCGTCGATTCGGTCGAACGGGAACATGCGCTACGGGGTCGGCGGCGGCGCGGGCGGCTCGGGAGTCGTCGGCGTCGGCGCCGTGGGTTGCGTGGACGTCGGCGGCGGCGGGGGCGGCGGCGGAGTCGTCGTCACCGGCGGCGGCGCCGGCTTCGGCGCCGGCTTCGGCGTGTGCTCGGTCACGGGGGGCGGCGCGCCGTGCGATGTCGTCGTCGTCGCCGGCGCCGGCTGCGAGTAGCTCGGCGTCGAATACGTCGGCGTGTACGAGTACGAGCTGCTCGGCGCAGAGACCGTGCGGCCGCCGATCACCGGCGAGTGGAAGTACTGGATCGGCCAGCTCGCCGTCACCTGCGACATGAAGGCGTGCCAGATCTCCGCAGGCAGCGTGCCGCCGGTGACGCCGGCGACCCCTTCGACGTAGCTGAGCGGGATCTCGCCCTTCGGGTAGCCGACCCACACGCACGTCGCGAGCTGCGGGATGTAGCCGCAGAACCACGCGTCGACGGAGTTCTCGGCGGTGCCCGTCTTGCCGGCGACCGGCCGCGCCCCGAGCCCGGCCGCGACACCGGTGCCGTGCGTGACGACGCCCTGCAGCGCATAGGTGACCGTGTCGGCGGTGTTCTGCGGGATCGTCTGCACGCCGCGCGCGTTCAGCTTGCCCATGACGCCGTTGCGCGGGCCGCGCACGAGCTCGAACGCCTGCGGGTCGCGATGGCGCCCACGCGCGGCGAGCGTCGCGTACGCGTTCGTCATCTCGAGCGGGTTGATCGCCTGCGTGCCGAGCGTGATCGAGCACACCGCCTGCAGGTCGGACGTGATCCCGAGCTTGTGCGCCTCACGGACGACGTTTCGCGGCCCGACGACGTCGACGAGCTGCGCGAAGATCGTGTTGACCGAGTGCGCGGTCGCCTCGAGCAGGTTCATGTAGCCGGCGGTCTCGTCGGCGTAGTTGTGCACGTCCCAGAGCGTCCCGTTCGTCGCGCACGCCGGATCGTTGATCGTCATCGACGGCGGGCCGTTGAGCCCGCTGTAGACGGAGATTCCCTGGTCGATCGCGGTCGCCAGCACGAAGGGCTTGAACGCGCTGCCGGCCTGGCGCGTCGACTGCGTCGCGAGGTTGAACTTCATCTGACGTCCGTTCGGGATGTACGTCTGCATCGCCCGCACCGCGCCGGTCCGCGGGTCGATCGCGACGACGGCCGCCGCCGGGTCGCTCTTGATGCGGAGGATGCTGCGGATCGCGGCGAGCGCGGCGCTCTGCATCCGCGGATCGAGCGTGGTGCGCACCTTCAGGCCGCCCTCCTCGACCCGCCGCGCCCCGAACTTGTCGATCAGCTGGTCGATCGCCCAGCCGAAGTAGTTGGGGTGCGCGATCGAGCTGTAGAGCTCGCCCGGATGGAGGCCGAGCGGCGACGCAGCGGCGTCGCGGTACTGCGCCGGCGTGATGTCGCGGTTCGCGAGCATCGCGCGCAGCACCTCGTTGCGGCGCGCCAGCGCGCGGTCGGGATGACGCAGCGGGTCGTAGATCGACGGCGCCTGCGGGAGACCGGCGAGCAGCGCGGCCTGCGCGATCGTCAGCCGCTTCGCGCTCGTCGAGAAGAACGTCTGCGCGCCCGCCTGCGCGCCGTACGCATGGCGGCCGTAGAACACCTCGTTGACGTAGGCGGAGAGGATCTGCTTCTTCGTCCAGATCCCGGCGAGCTTCTGCGCCAGGCACGCCTCCTTGACCTTGCGCGAGATCGTCCGCTCGTTGCTGCCGATGTAGAGGTTGCGGACGAGCTCCTGCGTGAGGGTCGAGCCGCCCTGCACGACGTGGCCCGCCTGCGCGTCGGCGTAGAGCGCGCGCGCGATCCCCTGATAGTCGAGCGCGCCGTGCTTCCAGAAGCGGCGGTCCTCGATCGCCACCGTCGCCTTCGGCAGCCACGGCGAGATCTGGGAGAGCTCGAGCGGCTGCCGGTTGCGCTTGGACGGGATGACACCGAGCAGCGTGCCGTTCGACGCGAAGAGGAACGAGTTCTCGCCGAGCGAGATCGGCCGCAGCTGGTTGAGGTTGCACGAGCCGAAGACGAGCGCACGGCCGGTGAACGCCGCGCCGGCGAGGATCGCAGCGACGACGACGACGAAGCCGAGCGCGAGGACCAGGACCACGTGGCGACGCGGGCGCCGGCGGCGGAGCCGCGCGCGGCGCAGAGCGATCAGCGCTGCCAGGTCGACGTCGTCGTGCACGGGATCCGCACGCGTTCTCTCCCGCCTCAGCGGCCCAGAAACTCGCTGAGCACGGCGCCGAGCACCGGCAGCGAGACGGTGACCAGGAGATTGAGCCGACCGATGACGACGAGGAGTGGTCGAAGCGACTGCGGCTTGCCCTCGCGGATCTGCCGCGCGAGGCCGGGGCCGAGCACGAAGTCGTGCAGGTACGCGCCGGCGACGAGCAGGCCGACGAGGCCGCCCTTCACCGCGAGGACGACGTCGAACCGCGTCGGCGTCGTGTCGAACGCGTGGTCGATCGCCGCGATCCACGCACCGGTGGCGATCGCCACGCCGAGCGCGCCCCAGCCGAGCGGCCGCCACCGCCGTCCGAGCTCGCGCAGCATCGCCGCCCGCTGCGGACCTTCGAGGAGACGCTGCGCCGGCGGGACCGAGACGAAGACGAGCGCGACCGTCCCGCCGACCCAGACGATCGCGGCGAGCAGGTGCACGATCCGCAGAACGACCTCCATTGCTTGCGTAGTTTCCCGCGATGCGGCCGGTCTGCGTCGCCGGGACACTTCAGCAATGGAGCCCGACCTCTCGATTCCCGTCATCTGGCTCGAGCACGGCGGTTCACCGCTCGCCGGCCGGCTCGACATGGATGCCGACGGGCTGCACCTCGACGGCGGCTCGCGCGACGATCGGCGGATGCGCGACCTGCCCTTCGCAGAGATCGCATCGGCGCGGATCGGCCGCAGCAACGGCGACCGGATCAACGGCCGCCCCGCGATCGTCCTCGAGCTCGCGACGGGCCGGCCGATCTCGTTCGTCGGCTTCGATCGCCCGGGCACGCTGCTCGAGCTCCTGCACCGCCTCGAAGCGGCGATCTAGGACAGGACGAGCGCCGGGCTCGCGTAGCCGAGCGCCGGCGAGTAGACGCGCACGCGGGTGCCGTGCGCGGCGCTGATCGTCCGCGCGAGCGCGCCGTTGCCGGCCGTGCTGCCGCGCGCGACCGTCCGCCACGAGCTGCCGCGCTTCACCTGCAGCAGGTACGCGCGCTTGCCGCTGCCGGGCCGCACCTGCCCCCACAGCGCAACGCGCGTCCCGCGCCGCGAGAGCTCCGCGAGCGGCAGCGGGAAGGAGCGCGCCGCGAGCTTCGGCGACCCCGACACGGTGTAGAGCCCGCTCTGCCAGCCGCCGATCGACGGCTCGTCGCGCACGAGGAAGTGGATCAGCACGGTGACGCCGGGCTGCCGCCACACCCGCAGCGCCGCCTCGCCGATGTACGCGGCCTGCTTCGCCTGCGAGACGCCGGAGAGCCGGTCGGGCGGGTTCGTCTGGTAGCCGTACTCGGTCAGCCATACCGGCGTGCGCGCGCCGAAGTAGCGCGTCACCGACGAGCGGATCAGCGGCAGCGTCCCCATCGTGAAGTACCGGCAGGCGGCGCACGCCGTGCGGGTCGGCGTGTCGCGCGGGCTGAGCGGATACGGGTTCTGCGCGTACGCGTCGAGCCGGGCGTGCGCCGCACGCATCTCCTGCATGAACGCCAGCGGCGCCATGCCGGAGGCCGTCTTGCGCGGCGACGTGACACCGCCCGCGACGCGGTTCCGCTTGCTCGCCTGGTGGAGCGACGCGTATGCCGGATTGAGGACGCGCCGCACGTAGAGCGTCGGCGACACCGGCCGCGAGAACACCGCCGTGTTCGGCTCGTTCCAGGCCGTCCACAGGTGCACCCACGGGAACCGGTGCGACGCCGCGTAGGCGAAGTTGCCGAAGCCGCTCTGCGGCAAGGCGTTGGGGGCGCGGCCGCCGTTCGCCCAGCGCGGCGATCCCCACAAGGTCACGAGCGCCGTGATCTTCGCCGCGTGCAGCGACTCGAGCACGGCCCCGTACTGCCCCCACTCGTACCGCGGGTCGGCGGCCGACCGCGCGTTCGACGGCTTCGTGCGCGCGATCTGATCCCAGCGCAGCGTGAAGCGGACGAGGTGGACGCCGAGCCCCTGCAGGGTCGTCACGCGCTGGTCGACCGAGCCGGGGCCGTAGAGCAGCCAGGCGTCGTCCTGGATCCCGAACGACGCGCCGGCGGACGCCTGTGCAGGCGCGCTCGCGAACGCGAGCAGCGCGAGAAATACGACGATTGCTCCGACCCCCCGGCGCATGTCGGCCACCGTAACGACAGCCGGTTAGCGCGGTGTTAGAACTGCGCGTCGAGCGCGAGCACGGGCTCGCCGGCGTCGTAGTCGACCGAGCGCACGACGAACGGACGGCCGTTGAGCGGCACCGGGTCGCCGACGTTCGGGAGCCCGTCGAGCGTCATGCGTCCGGTGAGCACGAGCTCGCCCCGCTCGTACGCGCGGTAGATGCACGAGATCTGACCCCCGATCACAGCGGCGGAGACTACCGGGACGAAGGCCACCCGAACGATGTGTTTCCATCCTGAACGCGCGGGCACGATCCGATTCGTGACGGGGTCAGGCCTCAGCGACGTGTTCCACTCGACGGCGTTCGGGGTCGCCCGCAACCTGACCCTGTTCCTGCTCGTCGTCTTCTGGCTCGGGCTCGCCTACTGGGCGTACCGCGACGCGCGGCGGCGCCTCGACGACGGCTGGCTCGTCGCGACGGCGACCGCCCTCGCCCTCGTGCCGATCGTCGGCCCGCTCATCTACCTCCTCTTCCGGCCGCCGGAGACCCTCGCCGACGTCCGCGCCCGCGAGATCGAGGTGCGGGCGCTGAAGGCGCACCTGCGCCGGCCGGAGCCGCAGTGCCCCGTCTGCCGGTCGGGGATCGAGAAGGACTACCTCGTCTGCCCGGTCTGCACGACGCAGCTGAAGCAGCCGTGCTCCCGCTGCGAGCGGCCGCTGGAGCCGCTCTGGCAGGCGTGCCCGTACTGCGCCACACCGGTCGGAGCGACCGTGGTCGAGTCGGCGGTGGCCGACCTCGACGCGGCGCTGACGGCCGAGGCGGTGGCGATCCCGCAGAAGCGGCGCAGGCCGGCGGCGAAACAGCGCCGAGCCGCCGCGTCCTGAGAGGGGAGAGCCGACGCGCGGACTCGAACCGCGGACCCCTTCATTACGAGTGAAGTGCTCTACCAGCTGAGCTACGTCGGCGAGGGGGAGCCGAAGTCTAGCGCGGCAACCTTTCCACCGATTCGTCGTCTGAGCAGGGGGTAAGAGCATGTAAGAAAATCGCAAATATGCGATGTTTGGGAATGGACTTCAGAGGCACGGCGTTCTATAAATCGACAAGGGAAACGGGCGCTTCGCGGAAGAATCGCGACCGCGCAGCCCGACCCCTCGGGAGGCCACGGCCCAGGTGGCCCCACCGCACCCCGAAACCGAAAGGGATTCAACTGAGCGACACGATTCATCTGCATGACCTCACGCCTGCCGAGCGCCTGCTCGAGGAGGCCGCCGAGCGCGGCTTCGTCGAGGAGAAGGAGATCGAAGCGCTGGCGGACGAGCACGAGCTCCAGGAAGAGGAGCTCGCGGCCCTGCGCATCGCGCTCGAGGAGCGCGACGTCATCGTGCGCGCCGCCGCCCCCGAGAAGGAGGCTGCCGGTGTCAGCACCGCTGGCGCGCCCACGGGCACGCTCGATCCGCTCCAGCTCTTCATGGACGCCGCCGGCCGGCACAAGCTGCTCACTGCCGCGGACGAGGTGTACCTCGCCAAGCGGATCGAGCGGGGCGACCTCGCCGCGAAAGAGCGGATGATCAACTCGAACCTGCGCCTCGTCGTCTCGATCGCGAAGCGGTACCAGGGGCACGACGTCCCGCTGCTCGACCTGATC
>DASXWV010000062.1:0-27701 GCA_036503495.1 Gaiellaceae bacterium | reverse complement strand
CGAAGCCGTCGGCGCCCGGCCAAAATGCCGGCCGACTCCGTCGGGCGGGCTGACTACGGTGGTCCGCTCGTGAACCGTGACGCGATCTTCGCCGGGCTGAACGAGGAGCAGCGCGCCGCCGTCGAGGCGACGCGCGGCCCCGTCTGCATCCTCGCCGGCGCCGGCACCGGCAAGACGACGACGATCACCCGGCGGATCGCGTGGCAGGTGGCGAGCGGCGCTTTTGCCCCGGGCGAGGTCGTCGCCGTCACGTTCACCGACAAGGCCGCCGGCGAGCTCCGCCGCCGCCTTGCTGTGCTCGGCGTCGAAGGCGTCCGGGCGTCGACCTTCCACTCCGCCGCGCTCGCGCTCGTCCGGCGCTTCGCCGGCGATCCCGGGCGGATCTTGCCGACGAAGGCTTTGCTGCTTCGCCAGATCGCGAACCGCCTGCCGGCGCCGTACAAGTTCCGGCCCGCGGCCGATCTCGCGACCGAGGTCGAGTGGGCGAAGAACCGGCGCCTGACGCCGGCGACCTACGCGGCGTCTCTGGGCGAGCACGAGCCGCCGATCCCCGTCGACCTGATGCTGCGTGTCTTCCGCGAGTACGAGCGCCGCAAGAGCGAGGCCGGCGCCGTCGACTTCGAGGATCTGCTTGCAGGCGCGGTGTCGCTGCTCGAGGACGACGCCACGGCGGCTGCACTTGTGCGCGAGCGGTGGCTCGCATTCACCGTCGACGAGTACCAGGACGTGAACTTCCTCCAACAGGCGCTGCTCGACCAGTGGCTCGGCGGCCGCGACGAGCTGTGCGCGGTCGGCGACGACTGGCAGGCGATCTACGGCTTCACCGGCGCGTCGCCGTCGTGGCTGCTCGACCTGCCGCGGCGGTTCCCGCACGCGCACGTCGTGCGGCTCGAGCAGAGCTATCGCTCGACGCCGCAGGTGGTCGCGCTCGCCAACCGGCTCGCGCCGAAGCTGCGGACGGCACTTCCCGACGGCCCCGAAGTCGTTGTCGCACCCGGCATCGACGTCGCCGCGCGCATCCGCGAGCTCGGCATCCCGCTCGAGGACGTCGCCGTCCTCGTCCGCACGAACGCGCGGGCAGTCGACTTCGAAGAGGCATTCCACGACGCGGGCATCCCCTTCCAGGGCGCGTCGTTGCTCGACCGCGATGCGGCGCGCCGGCTCCTGCGCGTGCTGCCGCGCGAGGACGGCCCCGTCGGCGAGGTCGTGCGGGGGCTCGCGCTCGCGGAGGGCTGGCTCGAGCGCCCTCCGGAAAAGCTGGGTGACCGCGAGGCGACGCGGCAGGCCGACCTGGCGCGGCTCGTGCGGCTCGCCGCGTCCTTCGAGGGGACCTGCGGCGAGTTCGCCGCATCGCTGCGCGAGCGCTTCGGTGCGAGCGCGGGCCGCGGCGTGCATCTGCTGACGCTGCATCGCGCGAAAGGCCTCGAGTTCGATGCCGTGTTCATCCCGCGTCTCGAGGAAGGGGAGCTGCCGATCCGCCGCGGCGACGTCGACGAGGAGCGGCGGCTGCTCTACGTCGGCATCACCCGTGCGCGCCGGCAGCTCGTCCTCACCTGGAACGGCAAGCCGTCCCGTTTCCTGAAGGAGCTCGGCAACCGGGCTCCGAGCAACCCGGTTACAGGCGGTCCGCGATTCGATGCGCTGAAGAGCTGGCGGCTCGAGCGCGCCCGCGCCGACGAGGTCCCGCCGTACGTCGTCTTCCACAACACGACGCTGGCCGAGATCGCCGACCGGCAGCCGCGGACGCTCGCCGAGCTCGCGCTCGTTCCCGGCGTCGGCCCGACGAAGCTCGAGCGCTACGGAGAGGAGGTCTTGCGTGTCCTCGCTGCGTGAGCTCCACGAGGGGCCGCCGTTCGTCATCCCGAACCCGTGGGACGCCGGCAGCGCGAAGGTGCTCGAGTCCCTCGGCTTCCCGGCGCTCGCGACGACGAGCTCCGGTTTCGCGTTCACGCTCGGGAAGAAGGACGGCGAGGCGACGCTGGACGAGGTCGTCGAGCACGTCCGCGCGATCACGGCGGCCGTTTCGATTCCGCTCTCGGTCGACCTCGAGAACGGCTACGGCCCGCCGGACGTCGCGATCCGCCGTGTCGCCGAGGCCGGCGCGGAGGGCGGCTCGATCGAGGACTGGGACCGCCAGGGCACACGGATCTACGAGCGCGCCGAGGCGGTCGAGCGGGTTCACGAGGCCGTCGAGGCAGCGCCGCCGGACTTCGTCGTCACCGCGCGCGCCGAGAACCACGTCCACGGCATCGACGATCTCGCCGACACGATCGCCCGGCTGCAGGCCTACGAAGCGGTCGGCGCGCACTGTCTCTACGCGCCGGGACTGCGCACGACCGAGGAGATCCGGACGGTGTGCGACGCCGTTTCGAAGCCGGTGAACGTCCTCCTGCGACCGGCGCTGACGGTGCAGGAGATCTTCGCCGCCGGCGCGCAGCGCGTCAGCACGGGCGGTGCGCTCACCTGGGTCGCGCGCGACGCGCTCGTCGAGGCCGCTACGGCATTGCGCTGAGCAGCAGGTCGAGCATCAGCTTCGGGTCGCGCCGCACCCGGTCGCCCGACGGGCCTCCCGCGCGCTTCTCCAGGTCGAGCGCGCGCGGATCTGTGAGCGGCTTGAGCCGGCCCTCGCGGATCAGCTCCTCGTCGACGCCGCCCAGCCGGCCGCCGTACGTCGTGTAGACGGGCACGCCGAGGGCCGCCGCCTCGCGGTTCATCGTCCCGCCCGCCGAGACGACGACGTCGGCGAGCGCGATCAGGCTCTGCGCGTCGACTGCGCCCTCGGGGAGGATCACCGACGGCAGGTCGAGCGAGCGCACGTACTCGCGCTGTTCCGCGGTCCGCGGCAGAACGAACGCGTGCACATCGGCGAGCCGGCCGAGGTGGTCGAGCGTCATCGGGAACAGCGGGTTCGAGTGGCGGTGATAGAGCGAGACGTCGGGCGGCGGGCGCAGCACGACGAGGACGCGCGCCGCGTCGATCGAGAAGCGCTCGAGCAGCGAGCGGTCGGGCTCGAAGTCGGCGAGGTAGTACTCCTCCTTCAGCCCCGGGTACTGCACGAGCTTCGGCGGCTTCACGCCGTACGGCCGCAGCCGGTCCGGCGGGATTGCCTCCGGGACGACGACCTTCGTCGCCGCCCGGCAGCCGAGCTGGTGCTGGAGCGTTGCGAACTCGTAGTCGAACGTCGTGGAGCTCGGGATGCCGAGCCGGCGCGCGGTCATCGTCAGCTCGTGCGAGCCGTGCGCGAGCGCGACGTCGAAGCCGCGTCCCTTCGCCCATTTCCGGAGCGCGCCGAGCCGGTGCGTCATCTGCCGCGCCTTCTGCACGCGCGAGCGGCCGCCGTGGCGGCCGACGATCTCGGCGGTGAGACCGTGCAGCTCGAGCAGCTGCAGCGTCTGCGCGTAGTCGCGCGCCGTGATCTCGACGTCGTCGCCGCGCCCGCGCAGGATCTCGATCAGCGGGCGGAAGACGAGCACGTGCGCGCTCGCGGTCATGTCTATCCAGACTCTCACCCCGCGACGAGCGCCTCCATCCGCGCCGAGCGAAGGAGCGGCGGCTTCTGCTCCACGTGCCGCTCGTGCCACAGCGTGAATGCGAGCAGGCCCCAGAGCTGCCGGCTGCGGTCCTCGACGCCGTTCACGTGGTCGTCGAGCAGCCGCGCGACGACGGCGGGCTCGAAGAAGCCCTGCCGGCGCAGCGTCTCCGGCGACAGAGTCGCGCGCGCGAACGGCTCGAGCTCGCCGCGCAGCCACGCCGCCGCGGGGATCGAGAAGCCGCGCTTCCGCCCGTGCACGATCTCGCGCGGCAGCAGCGGCTCGGCCGCCTTCCGCAGCAGCACCTTCTTCGACAGCCCGCGCACCTTGTGCCGCGTCGGCAGCGAGAACGCGAAGTTCGTGATCGCCGGGTCGAGGAACGGGACGCGCGCCTCGAGCGAATTCGCCATTGATGCGCGGTCGGTCTTCACGAGCAGGTCGTCGACGAGGTAGATCCCGAAGTCGACGTCCTGCAGCCGCGCCAGCTCGGGCGCGCCTGCCGTCTCGGCGTAGCGGGCACGGTAGAGATCGACGGGATCGAAGTCGCTGCGGGAGCCGCGCAGCTCCGCGCGGACGTCCGGCGAGAAGATCTCCTTCCAGCCGTGATGCCGCTCCAGCGGGGGGAGGTGCGCGGCGCGGACGAAGCGCTTCGCCTTGTAGTCGAAGCTCGCTTTCGCGGTCGACGTCGGCAGGCGCTCGACGAGCGGCCGCGCCAGCCCGGCGAGCCCGCCGAAGCGCGCCGCGAGCAGGTCGGCGGCATAGGTGTAGTACCCGCCGAACAGCTCGTCGCCGCCCTCGCCCGAGAGCGCGACCTTGACATGGTCGGCGGCGAGCTGCGACACGAGGTACGTCGGCAGCGCGGACGAGTCGGCGAACGGCTCGTCGAACACGTCGGCGAGCGTCTCGAACAGGAGCTGCGGGTCGGGCCGGACGAGCAGCTCGTGGTGGTCGGTTCCATACCGCTCGGCGACCAGCCGCGCGTCGCCGCGCTCGTCGAAGCTGCGCTCCTCGAAGCCGATCGTGAACGTGTGGACGGCCTCCGCGGTCTCCTGCGCCGCGAGCGCGGCGAGGACTGCTGAATCGACGCCGCCCGAGAGCAGCACGCCGACCGGAACGTCGGACAGCAGGTGCGCGCGCACCGAGTCGCGCAGCCGGGCGCGCAGCTCCTCGACGAGCTCCGCTTCGTCGTCGTGGCGCACCGGCAGCGGCCCGGGGCGGGCGTAGCGCGAGAGCTGGAGGCCGCCGTCCGCCTGCCAGACGAGCACGTGGCCGGGTGGCAGCTTGTGGATCTCCTTGAAGATCGAGAGCGGCGACGGGATCGAGTTGAACGCGAGGAATGCCTCGAGGGCGTCGAGATCGATCTCGCCGCGCGGCAGCGCGCGCAGCTCGGACGCGAACTCGAGCGTCCCGCCGGCGCTGCGGTAGTAGAGCGGCTTGATCCCGTACCGGTCGCGTGCGAGCACGAGACGGCGGCGGTCCGCGTCCCAGAGCGCGACGGCGAACATGCCGCGGAGCAGCCGCGCGTATTCCGGGCCGTGCTCCTCGTAGAGATGGAGGTGCACCTCGGTGTCGCAGTTCGTCTTGAAGTGGTGCCCGGCACGCTCGAGCTCGCGCCGCAGCTCGGGGTAGTTGTAGATCTCGCCGTTCTGGACGACGACGCACGTCCCGTCCTCGTTCTCGATCGGCTGGTCGCCGCCCGCGAGGTCGATGATCGACAGCCGGCGCGCGCCGAGCGCGACGGGGCCGTCGACGTGCACGCCGCCGCTGTCGGGCCCGCGGTGGACCAGCGCGTCGAGCATGTGCTCGATGCGACCGTTCGTCGTCCCGCAGATCCCGCACATCGCGGGAAGCCTACGGACAGCTACGAGGAGCGGAGAGGAAGGCGTCAGCCGCCGGCTTGCGGCGCACGCCGCGCCAGACGAGGCCCGACTGCCAGCCGGCGAGCCGCGACTCGTCGACGAGCTCGAAGTTGAAGAAGGCGCGGACGTGCGGCTGGCATGCCGCGAGAGCGATCGCGGCACGCAGATGCTCGGCCTGTCGGGCCGGTGAGACCGTGGTCACGTTCTCGCTGCCGCCGTAGCGGCCGCGCAGCTCGTGCGGGACGGCGCTCTGGAAGCCGTCCTCGAGATACCAGACGTCGGGCGTGCCGAACGGCGCGAGCGCGTCGCGCAGGCGCGCGTAGTCGCCCTCGCCGACGAACCCGGCGGCGTGCTTCGCGGCCGGCGGCTCCACCGCCGTGCGGGGATACGGGTTGTGGCCGAACGCGTCGACGAGCGGCCGGGTGCGGCCGCTGCGCCGGTACGCAGCGGCGACGGCGGCGAGGAACGCCTCGGGCGCGTGCGCGGACGCGGTCGAGTCGAGCACCGTCAGGCCTTCGCGGTGCAGGACGTCGTAGCAGCGCGCGAGCAACGACTCGTACTGGGCAGGCGTCCCGCTCCAGTACGTCTTCGCGTTCGCCTCGTTCCAGACGACGACCGCCCGTGCGTCGTGCACGACGGCGAGTGCGCGGTGCGCGTAGCCGCAGAACCGCCGTTGCGCGCGCGGCGTCGCCGGCGTGTCGCGCGCGAAGCCGAACACCGCGAGAACGACCGTCGTCTCCCGTGCCGCATCCTCTGCGCGCCGCAGCTCGACGAGGCGCGCTCCATGCGGCGCGGCCTCACCGCGCCACGGTGCCCAGATGCGGACCGCATCGGCGCCCAGCGTGCGCTGCCAGCGGACGACGCCGAGCGGGTTCCCGGTCCACTTCAGGGTGTCGTCGTCGACGCCGACGAGCAGGCGCTGCGCGCTGCGCGGCCACAGCAGCCAGAGCGCGATCAGTCCGAGGGCGAGACCGAGCCCCGCAAGGACTGCCTGACGACGCGCCAGCCGGTGGCCCATACGGTTCGAAGGTAGAGGCGAACGGAGCGGTCGGCAATCCATTCGAGGTCGTGGGCGAGCTTCTCCGCCATCGAGGTCTCGTAGCCGCGGCGCACCTGCGCGAGCCCGGTCAGGCCGGGCCGCACGGTCAGCCGCTGCCAGTACGCGGGGAGGTCGTGCGCGAGCTCCTCGAAGAACACGGGGCGGATCGGCCGCGGTCCGACGAGGCTCATGTCGCCGCGGAGGACGTTGAAGAATTGCGGGATCTCGTCGAGCTGCGTCGCCTTCAGCCACTTGCCGATCGGCGTGAACTCGTCCTGCGTGCGGCGGACGAGCTCCTCGCCGAGGTACGGGCCGAGTCGCTGCTCCGCGTCGAGCTTGAGCGTCCGGAACTTGAGCATCGTGAAGATCCGGCCGCCGCGGCCGACGCGCTCGCCGCGGTAGAGGATCGGCCGACCGCTCGTCGCGGCGAGCACGAGCGTGAGAAGCAGCGCCAGCGGCAGCGTGACGAGCAGGAAGAGCGTCGAGAGCAGCACGTCGAGCAGGCGGAGGACGCGGTCACGCGGCCGCTGCGGCGTCTCGAGGGCGAGCTGCCGATAGCCGCGGATAAAGGTGTCTTCGATAGCCATAATGATCGCTTATGGACACCCGACAGCTCGCAGCGTTCTGTGCGGTCGTCGATCGGGCCAGTTTCTCACAGGCCGCCGAGCAGCTCGGCGTCACGCAGCCCGCCGTCAGCCTGCAGATCCGTTCGCTCGAGAAGCGGCTCGGCGTGCAGCTCCTCGACCGCTCCGGGCGCCGAGTCGAGCCGACGGACGCCGGCCGGCGGCTGTACCGCAGTGCCCAGCGCCTGCTGGCGCAGGAGGAGCAGCTGCTCGCCGAGCTCGGCGCGGAGGTCGAGGGCGAGCTGTCCGGGCGGCTCGAGCTCGGTGCATCGACCGGGCCGGGCGGGACGGTCATCCCGCTCGTCCTCTGCGAGTTCCAGCGGCGGCATCCTGAGGTGCACGTGGCGCTGACCGTCTCCGACACGCAGCGGATCGTCGAGCAGGTCGGGCGCCGCGAGCTCGAGCTCGGCGTCGTCGGCGCGGCCCGGCGCCACCGCGGCGTCGTCTTCGAGCCGTTCTTCCGCGACGAGGTGGTGCTCGCTGTGCCCGGTGGCCACCGCTTCGCCGACCGCGCGGTGTCCCTCGAGGAGCTGCGCGACGAGCCGCTCGTCCTGATGCAGGAAGGCGCCGGCGTCCGGCAGGTGATCGACGACGAGCTGCGCGAGGCCGGGATCCGGCTGCGCGACCTCGACGTGCGGCTCGAGCTCGGGCTGCAGGAGTCGGCGCGGACCGCCGTCCTCGCCGGCTACGGCGTTACCTTCATCTCGCGGTCGGCCGTCGAGGCCGACATCGCCGCGGGAACGGTCTCCGTCGCCCCCGTCGAGGGGCTCGACGCGTCGCGCGAGATCTCGCTCGTGCGCGCGTCCGGGCGCGCCGAGTCGCGCGTGGCGCAGGCGTTCGTCGACTTCGCGCGGACGCGGCTCGCATGATCGTCCGCTGGGGCCTCGGCGAGCTGCGGAGTGTCCTTCCCGGCGAGGCGCTGCTCGTCGCGAGCGAGCGCTGGCCCGACCTCGGTATCGCGGCGCGCTGGAGCGAGGTCCCGTCCGAGCGGATCGACGACGCGGCCGGGCTGGCGCGGGACTGCGTGGTCGCGCTCGGCGGCGGCAGCGCGATCGACCTCGGCAAGGCGATCTCGGCGCGCGCCGGCGTCCCGCTCGTCTCCGTCCCGACGACGTACGCCGGCGCGGAGTGGACGGAGTACTACGGCGTGCGGGCGCCCGACCGCCGCGCGGTCGGCTCGGGCGGCGGCGCGCAGCTGTACGCCGTCGTCTACGAGCCGGAGCTGACGCTCGACCTGCCGCTCGACGTCACCGTCGGCACGGCGATGAACGCGCTCGCGCACTGCGCGGAGGCGCTGTACGTCCAGGGCCACAACCCGGTGGCGGATCAGCACGCGCTTGCCGGCGCGCGCCTGATCGGCGAGTGGCTGCCGCGCGTCGCCGGCTCGCCCCGCGACCTCGAGGCGCGGACGGAGCTCCTGCGCGGCGCGTGCCACGGCGGCCAGGCGCTCGGCGGCTCGATGCTCGCGCTCGCGCACGCGATGGCGCAGGCGGTCGGCGGTCGCTACGGCCTGCCGCACGGGACGCTGAACGGCATCTGCCTGCCGGCAGCGCTCCGCTTCAACGAGCAGTTCGCGCCGGCGGCGGTTGCGCGGTTCCGCGACGCCGCCGGCCGCGATGTGCGCGAGCTCGCGGCGCTCGGCGGGCCGACGCGGCTCCGCGACCTCGGCGTGCCCGAGGCGGACCTGCCGGAGCTCGCCGCCGCGGCCGCGGGCCGCCCGGGAAACCGGGCGAACCCGCAGCCCGCGACGCCGGCCGAGATCGAGGAGCTGCTGCGATCGGTGTACTAGGGGGCCGTGGTCACCGTCGTGATCCCCTGCGACCCGCCGCAGTTGACGAGCACGAGCGACACGACGACGACGAGTGCGACGAGCGCGAGCACGACCGCGATGCCGATCCGGATCCGGTTCAGCTGTGGTCCACGATCTCGGAGTTGCCGTAATCGTTGTAGGCCGTGCGGATCCAGCCGCCGATGCTGTACGGCACGACGCCGATGATCGGGCACGACCACGTTGCGTCCGCCTGCACCGTGACCCACGAGTAGCCGACACCGCCGCTGTACGTGAAGTGATCGGCGTTCTGCCGCGAGCAGAGTGACTGGTCGGTCGTCACCGTCGTCGAGTAGCTCGTGATGTAGTCGGCGTACACGGCGCACCAGTAGGTGTTCTCGTACAGCACCCGCTGGTAGGGCCAGGTGCCCCAGCTGACGTGGCTCGTCACGGCGGCGCAGCCGGTCGCCGCGGCGGCGGCCGTCGCCGGCGACGAATAGCCGGGTGCGAGCGTGGTCGCGGCGTCGGGCGCCGTCATCGCCGCGACGGCGTCCTGCTTCGAGACCGGCGTCACCGCCGACTGCTCGACGACGGCCGGACCGTTGATCAGCGGCAGCGCCTGGTCGGGAGGCAGCGGCCTGGGCGGCGGCTTCGCGGCCGCCGCCGGAACGACTGCGAGACAGAGAACGATTGCGAGGAGGACCTTCCGCACCTTCGACTCCTTTCGGATCGGTCCCCCGCCCCCGGGTGACGGCGCCGGACGCTACCGGCGACCCCGACGCCGAGCAAGATGGCTCTTCCGGACGGTAATAAGAGAACGTTATCCCGCGGATTAGCTAGACTCGCGACTGATGTTCGACGTGCTCGTGATCGGCAGCGGCGCCTCCGGCCTCGCCGCCGCCCTCTCCGCCGAACGCGCCGGCGCCCGCGTCGCCCTGGCGACGAAGGGCTCGATCCAGGCGTGCAACTCGGCGAAGGCGCAGGGCGGGATCCAGGCCGCCTTCGGCGAGGACGACTCGCCGGAGCAGCACGCCGCCGACGTCTGGGCTTCGAGCCACGAGACCGCCGACCGGCGGCTCGTCGAGATCCTGACCGGCGACGCGCCCTCCGCCATCCACTGGCTCGAGGAGCTCGGCGTCGAGTTCACGCGCGAGGACGGCAGCTATCGCCTGGCCCGCTGCGGCGGCGCCTCGCGCAAGCGCCTGCTCCAGGTCGGCGACCGCACCGGGCACGCGATCACGAAGGCGCTGCGCGACGCGGTCGAGTCGAGCACGGTCGCCCTCTTCCCGAACGCGCCGCTGCACGAGCTCAGCGAGGGGTGGCGCGCACGTGTCGGCGTGCACGACCTCGAGGCGTCGACGGTGATCCTCGCCGCCGGCGGCCGCTGCTATCGCGTCGCCGAGGAACGAGGCGAGCTGTCGACGAACCATCCGGGGGCAACGGGGGAGGTGACGCAGCTCGCGCTCGACGCCGGCGCCGAGGCGCGCGACCTCGACGCGCTGCAGTACCACCCGAACGGCGGCGCCTGGCCGGCGAACCTGCAGGGCTACTCGATCCCCGAGACGACGCGCGCCTACGGCGCCGTCCTCCTCAACGCCGACGGCGAGGAGTTCACCGACTCGCTCGGCGCGCGCGACGTCGTCGCGCAGGCGATCGTCGACGAGGTCGCGAAGGGCAAGGGCGTCGAGACGCCCGACGGCCGTCCCGCCGTGTACCTCGACACGACGCGCATCCCGCCCGCCGACGCCGACATCTCGCTGCCGTACATGCTGCGCCGCTATCGCGCCGCCGGCATCGACCCGCTCGCGGAGAAGATCCTCACCTACCCTGTCCTCCACTACCAGAACGGCGGCCTCGTGATCGACGCCGACGCGAAGACGACGCTCGACGGCGTGTACGCGTGCGGCGAGATCGCGGGCGGCACGCACGGCCGCAACCGGATGATGGGGAACAGCCTCTTGGAATGCGTCGTCTTCGGAAGGAGGGCAGGACGTGCTGCAGCCACCGCAGCTCGACACTGATCTACAGCACGCGGTGGAGGACGCAGCTGCGCACCTCTACGTCTGGGCGCTGAAGGACATCCCGCAGGACCTGCGCGACGCGCTCGCCGACGCGCGGCTGCGCGAGACCTCGGTCCCCGGGAAGCGGGTGCTCGAGACGATCCACCGCAACATCAACGTCGCCGACAGCGAGAAGAATCTCGTCTGCCAGGACACCGGCATCGCCGTCTACCACGCGAAGGTCGGCGAGCACTTCCCGCTCCATCCTGCGCGGATCTACGAAGCGCTGCGCGACGGCACCGCGCGCGCGACGATCGAGCATCCACTGCGCTCGAACGCGGTGCACACGATCACGCGCGAGAACACCGGCCCGAACATCGGCTACCGGCTGCCGATCGTCCACTGGGAGTTCGTGCAGGACTGGGACGGCCTCGACGTCAAGTGCGTGCCGAAGGGCTCCGGCAGCGAGAACATGAGCTTCCTGAAGATGTGCGTCCCCGCCGACGGCGTGAAGGGGATCAAGCAGTTCGTGCTCGAGTCGATTGTCGGCGCCGGCGGCAAGCCGTGCCCGCCGGGGATCGTCGGCGTCGGCATCGGCGGCTCCGCCGACTACGCGATGTACCTCGCGAAGGAGGCGATCATGCGGCCGATCGGCACCCGCAATCCCGATCCGCTCGTCGCGGAGCTCGAGGACGAGCTGTTCCAGCTCCTGAACGAGACCGGGATCGGGCCGATGGGCCTGGGCGGCGACGTGACCGTGCTGCAGTGCCACATCGAGCACGCCGACACGCACATGACGCTCAACCCGGTCGCCGTCAACTACCAGTGCTGGGCGGCGCGGCGCGCGAGCGCGCACATCGCCGCCGACGGGTCTATCGACTACGACCGGGAGGCATAGCCGTGGCCACGCACGAAGTGACGTTCCCGATCACCGACGAGGCGGAGATCCTCAAGCTCCGCGCCGGCGACGAGGTGATCGTGCAGGGCCACATCATCGGCATCCGCGACCGCACCCAGATCCGCATCTTCGACCAGGGCGTCGAGCCGCCGATGGACCTGCGCGGCGCGTTCCTGTTGCACACCGCGCCCGGTGTCCGCAAGCTCGACGACGGCCGCTACGAGAAGGTCTGCATCGGCACGACGACGAGCGCCCGCATGGTGCGCTTCACCGAGCCGCTCGGCACGCAGTACGGCGTGCGCGCGATCTGCGGCAAGGGCGGCTTCCCCGACGAGGCGATCGAGCCAATGCAGCGGCTCGGGATGGTCTATTTCGCGATCGTCGGCGGCGCCGCCGCGCTCGAGACGACGCAGATCGAGGAGATCGAGGAGGTGGCGTGGGAGGAGCTGATGCCCGAGTGCCTCTGGAAGTTCCGCGTCAAGGACTTCGGCCCGCTCACCGTCGGCATCGATGCGCACGGCAATTCGCTCTACCACGACGTCCAGGCGCGCGCCGCCGAGAAGCTGAAGGAGCTCTATGCCCGTCTCTGATTTCATCGGCCTCAAGCGCGACGGCGGGCTCACGCACGTGCTCGACAAGGGGCTCGGCCCGCGGGGCTGGGAGGACGTTCTCGAGACGAGCGGGGACTTCATCTCGATCGTCAAGCTCGGCTGGGGCACCGCGTACGTGACCAAGAACCTCGAGCGCAAGCTCGAGGTGCTGAAGGAGAAGCCCGTCGTCATCGGCGGCACCTTCTTCGAGGTCGTCTACGTGCGCGGCAAGTTCGACGAGTACAAGCAGTGGCTCGACCAGCTCGGGCTGACGCACGTCGAGATCAGCGACGGCACGATCGAGATCCCACGCGAGCGCAAGCTCGAGCTGATCGCCGACTTCGCCCGCGACTTCACCGTCCTGTCCGAGGTTGGGTCGAAGGACAGCGAGGTCGTGTTCGCGCCGTACCAGTGGGTGCAGTGGCTGAAGGAAGAGAAGGACGCCGGCGCGTGGAAGGTGATCACGGAGGCGCGCGAGGGCGGCAGCGCCGGCATCTTCCGCAAGGACGGCGACATGCGCACGGGCCTGATCGACGAGATCGCGCACGAGCTCGACTTCCACGACATCGTCTGGGAGGCGCCGACGAAGGCGTCGCAGGCGTGGTTCGTGAAGCACTTCGGCGCCGAGGTCAACCTCGGCAACATCCCGCCGGAGGAAGTGATCCCGCTCGAGACGCTCCGCCTCGGGCTGCGCGGCGACACCCTGAAGGAGGTGCTCCTTGCCGAGCCCGTTGCCGAGTGACGTCGAGTCGCTGAGCGCGCAGGAGATCCTCGCGTGGACGCTCGAGCAGTTCCCGGGCAAGGTCGCGCTCGCGTGCTCGTTCCAGAAGGAAGAGACGGTGCTGCTCGACATGTTGTTCGCGCTCGAGCCGAACGCGCGCGTGTTCGCGATCGACACGCATTACCTCTTCCCGGAGACCTACGCGTACTGGCGCCAGGTCGAGCAGCGGTACGGGATCACGATCGAGAAGCACGAAGGGGCGCCGGTCGAGGACGGGCTGTGGGAGACGAAGCCGGACCTCTATCTCTCGATCGCGAAGGTGGCGCCGCTCGTGCGCGCGCTCGGCGAGCTCGATGCGTGGATCAGCGGCATCCGCCGCGACCAGTCGCCGACGCGTGCGGCTGCGCCGAAGCTCGGCTGGGACGAGCAGCACGAGCTGTGGAAGGCGAACCCGCTCGCCGACTGGACCGACGAGATGTGCTGGGACTACATCCGGGCGAACACCCTGCCGTACAACGCGCTGCACGACCAGGGGTATGCGTCGATCGGCGACACGCACTCGACGGTGCCGGGCGTCGGCCGCGAGGGCCGCTGGGCCGGCACCGACAAGATCGAGTGCGGCATCCACACCGTTCCGTCCGCCGAGGTCTCGGCATGACGGGCTTCGTCGTCTGGTTCACCGGGCTCAGCGGCGCGGGCAAGACGACGGTGGCGAACATCGTCGAGGCCGAGCTCGAGCAGCGCGGGCACGTCGTCGACCACCTGGACGGCGACATCGTGCGCACGCACCTCTCGAAGGGGCTCGGCTTCTCGAAGGAGGACCGCGACGCGAACATCCACCGCATCGGCTGGGTGGCCTCGCGCGTCGCGCGAGCCGGCGCCGCGGTGATCGTCAGCGCGATCTCGCCGTACGAGGAGGCACGGCGGCACGCGCGCTCGCTCGTCGAGCCGCACGTGCCGTTCATCGAGGTCTACGTCGCGACGCCGCTCGAGGAGTGCGCCCGCCGCGACCCCAAGGGCCTGTACGCGGCGGCGTTCGCCGGCGAGATCGCCGATTTCACCGGCGTCTCTGCGCCGTACGAGGAGCCGTCGAACCCCGAGATCCGCATCGACACGACCGGCGTCAGCCCGAGCGAGTCGGCCCAGGTCGTCCTCACGCAGCTCGAGCGGATGGCGGTGACCGCGTGAGCACAGCGGTGCCGCGGACGCTCTCCCATCTCGACGAGCTCGAGGCCGAGGCGATCCACATCTTCCGCGAGCTGGCGGCCGAGCTGGCGAAGCCGGTGCTGCTGTTCAGCGGCGGCAAGGACTCGATCGTCCTGCTCCGGCTCGCCGAGAAGGCGTTCCGGCCGGGCAAGTTCCCGTTCCCGGTCATGCACGTCGACACCGGGCACAACTTCCCGGAGGCGATCGAGTTCCGCGACCGCCGCATCGCCGAGCTCGGCGAGCGGCTGATCGTCGCGTCGGTGCAGGAGTCGATCGACAAGGGCCGCGTCGTCGAGCAGACCGGGCCGCGCGCGTCGCGCAACCAGCTGCAGACGACGACGCTGCTCGACGCGATCGAGGAGCACGGCTTCGACGCCGCGATCGGCGGCGCACGCCGCGACGAGGAGCGCGCCCGCGCGAAGGAGCGCATCTTCTCGTTCCGCGACGACTTCGGCCAGTGGAACCCGCGCGCGCAGCGGCCCGAGCTGTGGAACATCTACAACGCGCGCGTCCGCAAGGGCGAGCACGTCCGCGTCTTCCCGATCTCGAACTGGACGGAGCTCGACGTCTGGCAGTACGTCGAGCGCGAGCAGCTCGAGCTGCCGCGGATCTACTTCGCGCACGAGCGCGAGGTGTTCCGGCGCGACGGCATGCTCTACGCGGCGTCCGAGTTCGTCGAGCGGATGGAGGGCGAGGAGCCGTTCACCGCGACGGTGCGCTTCCGCACCGTCGGCGACATGACGTGCACCGGCGGCGTCCTCTCGGAGGCGAGCACGATCCCGGAGGTCGTGACGGAGATCGCGGCGACGCGGATCACCGAGCGCGGCGAGACGCGCGCCGACGACCGGGTCAGCGAGGCGGCGATGGAGGACCGCAAGCGTGTCGGCTACTTCTAGCGCCACCGAGCTCCTCCGTCTGGTCACGTGCGGCTCCGTCGACGACGGCAAGTCGACGCTGATCGGGCGCCTGCTCTACGACACGAAGCAGATCTTCGTCGACCAGATGGAGCACATCGAGGAGGCGTCGCGCCGCCGCGGCCACGACTACGTCGATCTCGCGCTGCTGACGGACGGCCTGCGGGCCGAGCGGGAGCAGGGGATCACGATCGACGTCGCGTACCGCTCGTTCGTCACGCCGCGCCGCCGCTTCCAACTCGCGGACGCGCCCGGCCATGTGCAGTACACGCGCAACATGGTCACAGGCGCGTCGACGGCGCACGTCGCGGTGATCCTCATCGACGCGCGCAACGGCGTCGTCGAGCAGACACGGCGCCACGCGTACATCACGTCGATCCTGCGCGTGCCGCACATCACGGTCGCCGTCAACAAGATGGACCTCGTCGACTGGTCGCAGGAGCGGTTCGACGAGATCGTGCGCGAGCTCGATTCGCTCGGTCTCGCCGACCTGCACGTGATCCCGATCTCGGCGCTCACCGGCGACAACGTCGTCGAGCCGACGGAGCAGATGCCGTGGTACGACGGCCCGGCGCTGCTCGAGCAGCTCGAGACGATCGAGATCGCGCGCGACCGGAACCTCGACGCGCGCCGCTTCCCGGTGCAGTGGGTGATCCGGCCGATGTCGGCGGAGCATCCCGACTACCGCGGCTACGCCGGCAGCGTCGCGGGCGGCGTCTGGCGGCCCGGCGACGAGGTGGTCGTGCTGCCCTCCGGCCTCCGCTCCACCGTCGAGGCGATCGAGCCGGAAGATGTCGCCATGCCGCCCGAGTCGGTGACGATCCGGCTCGCCGACGACATCGACGTCTCGCGCGGGGACATGCTCGCCGATCCGGAGCGGCCGCCGACGGTGACGCGCGAGCTCGAGGCGCGGATCTGCTGGATGAGCGAGCGGCCGCTCGAGCCGCGGGCGAAGCTCGCGGTCAAGCACACGACGCGCTCCGTCCGCGCGATCGTCGACGAGCTCGTCTCGCTCATCGACATCCACACGCTGACCGACCAGCCGTCGCCGGAGCGACTCGAGCTCAACGACATCGCCGTCGTCCGGCTTCGCCTCTCCGAGCCGCTTGCGGTCGACCCGTACGCCGAGTCGCGCGAGACCGGTGCGTTCATCCTGATCGACGAGGCGACGAACGACACCGTCGGCGCGGGAATGATCATCTCCGCCGCATGAGCTGGCAGTTCACGCTCACGGGCCTGCTGATCGGCTCGATCGTCGGGCTGACGGGGATGGGCGGCGGCTCGCTGATGACGCCGATCCTCGTCATCGTCTTCGGCTTCAAGCCGACCTACGCCGTCGGCACCGACATCGTGCACGGGGCGATCTTCAAGTCGTTCGGCGCGATCCGGCACCGCCGGCTCGGCACCGTGCACGCGCGGCTGACCCTGTGGATGTTCGCCGGCTCCGGTCCGCTGTCGCTGCTCGGCGTCTGGGTCTCGCACAAGATCCATGCGGAGAACACGATGTCGTACGCAATCGGCGCGGCGCTGGTCGCAGGCGGTGTCGGCTTCCTCCTGAAGTCGTTCATCAAGCGCGGGATCAAGCCGAGCGACGCGCCGTTCCTGCTCAACACGCGCGACAAGATCCTGGCGTTCTTGATCGGCGCCGTCTTCGGCTTCGTCGTCGGCCTCACGTCGGTCGGTAGCGGCACGTTCTTCGGGCTCGTGATGGTCCTCGTGTACCCGTTGACCATGGCGAAGATCGTCGGCACCGACATCTTCCACGCGGCCGCACTCCTCTGGGTCGCCGGCATCGGGCACATGGTCGGCGGCAACGTCGACTACCACGCGACCGCGTGGCTGCTGACCGGCTCGATCCCCGGCGTGCTCGTCTCGAGCCGCTTCACCGTCCGGCTGCCGGACATCATCCTGCGCGTCGCGCTCGGCACGATCCTCACCCTGAGCGGGCTGAAGCTGCTCGACGTGCCGCAGGCGCAATGGATCCTGCTCGGTGGGTTGGCTGCGCTCGGCCTCGGCCTCGCGGCGTACGGTGTTGTCGCATGGCGGGGACGGCCGAGCTTGCAGACGGCATCTGGCTGAAGCGCGAGGACGAGCACGAGCTCGGCGCGTTCAAGTGGCGGGGCGCGCTCGCGACCCTCGAGGCGAAGCGGCCGGACGTCGTCGTCACCGCCTCGACCGGCAACCACGGCGCCGCCACCGCCTGGGCCGCGCGGCGGCTGGGCGTGCGGGCGGTCGTCTTCGTGCCGCACGGCGCGTCGCGGTCGAAGGTCGCGCTGATCGAGGCCCAGGGCGGCGCCGACCTCAGGTTCGAGGGGAACGACATGGACGAGGCGAAGGCGGCCGCAAGGACGCACGCCGCCGAGACGGGCGCGTTCTTCTTCGAGGACGGCGCCGAGCCGGCGCAGTTCGACGGCTACGAGCAGATCGGGCACGAGCTGCTCGACGACCTGCCGGAGCCCGCGGCCGTCGTCGTCCCCGTCGGCAACGGCGCGCTCGCGATCGGCGTCTTCCGTGCGCTCGCGGCCCGGGCGCCGGCGGCGCAGCGGACCGCGGTCGCCGCCGCGGAGGCGCCCGCGATGTTCGAGAGCTGGCGCGCCGGCGAGCCGCGCGACGCCGACCGCTGCTCGACCTTCGCCGACGGGCTCGCCGTCCGGGTCGCGATTCCGCTCGCCGTCCGCGAGCTCAACGCACTCGCTCACCGCTTCGAGCTCGTGAGCGAGGAGGAGCTCGAGGACGCCGTCAGGCGCTACGCCGGCCACGGGATCCGCGTCGAGGGTGCCGCGGCGGCGCCGCTCGCGCTCGCCCTGCGAGAAGAGCTGCCGCGACCGCTCGTTCTCATCGTCACGGGCCGCAACGTCGACGACGCGCTCTATAACCGGATTCTCACGAGCGCTGCCTAGAATCGCGGAGCCTTGCAGCGGTTCGTGACCTCGGCGACGCTCGTCGCGCTGCTCGTGGCGACCGCGGCGGCCTTCGCGATCACCGAGCGCCTGAAGCTGACGAAGAGCGCGATCACCGGCACGCACGTGTCGCGCGCCTTCTCGCCGAGGTGCGGCTGCGCCCGCAGCCACGCGAACGTGCGAATCGTGCTGAGGCGCGCGGACACCGTCGATGCCGACGTGATCGACTCGAAGCGCCGCGTCGTCGCCGTCCTCTTCACCGGCACGCCGTACCGCAAGGGCGAGGCGAAGTTCCGCTGGGACGGCCGCACGACGACCGGCGACCTCGCACCCGACGGCACGTACCGGGTGCGGATCCACCTCGCCCGGCAGCACCAGACGATCGTCCTGCCGAATCAGATCGCGCTCGACACGCAGCCGCCGGACGTCGTCGAAGTGACGGCGAACCGTCTGGTCTTCTCGCCGGATCACGACAAGCAGGCCGACTTCATCCGCTTCTCGTACACGCTGAGCAAGCCCGCGCGCGTCCTGATCTACGCCGGCGGAAGACAGGTGCTGAAGAGCCACCTCTACCCGGTCAAGGGAAGCGTGTCGTGGTACGGCATCGCGCACAGCCGGCTCCTCCGCCCGGGGCGGTACACGCTCGAGTTCGGCGCCCTGGACCTCGCGGGGAACCGCACACCGCCCGACGAGCGGGTCCGGGTCCACGTCCGGCTCCGGTACATCGTCCTCGCGAATCGGCACCTCGTCGTGCGCGCCGGGCGGCCGTTCGACATCGGTGTCTCGACCGACGCGACGCGCTATCGCTGGTCGCTCGGGACGCGCACGGGCCGCAACGGCGGCGCCGTGCTCCGGCTGCGCGCGCCCGAGAAGCGGGGCCGGTACACGCTGACGGTGAGTGAGGGCGGCTATCGTGACCGCGCGCATGTCCTGGTGGTGAAATGACGGGGCTGGCGCAGCTCGGTGGTCCGATCGCCGGCGTCGCGCTCGCGCTCGTCCTGCTCGCTCGCACGCGCAAGGAGCGGCTCGCCGGCCTCGGCTTCGCCGTCTTCGGCGCGGCCGTGCTCGGGGCGTCGGTCGCCCCGCACCATCATCTGCTCGTGCTCTTCGGCGGGCTGCTGCTCGCGGTTGCCCTCGCGCTCGGCCTCGCGGCCGTCTTCCGGTCGTACCCATGGCTGTTCCCGCTGCTCGCGCTCGCGTGCGTCCCGATCCGAATCGGCGTCCACCTCGGCGAATCGAGCTCGAAGTTGCTCGTTCCCCTCTACCTCGTGATCGGCGGCGGCGCAGTGCTGCTCCTCTGGGATCTGCTCGCCGGCGACGACCGGGCACGCGAGCTCGGCCTGATCGCGACGCCGCTCGCGCTGCTCGTCGGGTGGACCGGCATCTCGATCCTCTGGACGCGCGACGTGCACGACGGCGCGATCGAGCTGCTCGCGTTCTATGTCCCGTTCACGCTGCTCGCCGTCTCGATCGCGAGGCTGCCGTGGCAGGAGCTCGGGCTGCGCGCCGTGTACCTGCTCGTGACCGTGATGGGGCTCGCGTTCGCCGTGGTCGGCTTCTACCAGTACGAGACGCGCGACATCTTCCAGAACCCGAAGGTGATCAACGCGAACGCGTACGCGCCGTTCTTCCGTGTCAACTCGGTGTTCTGGGATCCGTCCGTCTACGGCAGGTTCCTCGTCGTCGCGATGCTGCCGTCGCTGGTGCTGCTCGTCCGCGAGCGGCTCGGCCGCTACGCGCTCGCAGCCTCGGCAGCGCTGGTCGTGCTCTGGGCGGGGCTGTTGATCTCGTTCTCGCAGTCGAGCTTCGCCGCGCTCCTCGTCATCGTGGCCGGCGCGGCGTTCCTGTTCTGGCGATGGCGCGCACTCGTCGTGATCATCGTCGCGGCGGCGGTGCTCGCGGGGATCGCGGTCGCCCAGCCGCAGGTGCGGTTGCGCCTCCAGCACCACACGATCCACGGCCTCAACGAGGCGTCGAGCGGGCGCGCGTCGCTCGTCGCGCAGGGGATCCGGATCGCGGAGGCGCACCCCGTGCGCGGCGTCGGCGTCGGCGGCTTCAAGCGCGCGTACGCGAAGCGAGTTCACCTGAAGGGGAAGGAACCCAGGAAGGCGGCGTCGCACAATACGCCTGTGACCGTTGCCGCAGAGACCGGGCTGCCGGGGTTGCTCCTGCTGGCGTGGCTGCTCCTCGCCGCGTTCCGGCAGACGTTCGGCCGGCGGACGACGCTGTCGTTCATCGCCGGCCTCGGCGTCGCCGCGATCTTCGTGCACTCGCTGTTCTACAACGCGTTCTTCGAGGACCCGACCATGTGGGGGCTGCTCGGCCTCGCGGCGCTGGGGATGCCCGTCGTGATCGTGCGGCCGCCGAAGCCCGTCGACCGGCCGGCCGTCGACGAGCGTGAGGCGGTGCCGGTGTGATCGAGCAGTGGCGGCGGGCGCTCGTCCTCGCGCCGCATACCGACGACGGCGAGTTCGGCTGCGGCGGCACGATGGCGCGCCTCGTCGACGCGGGCTCGGAGGTGCGCTACGTGGCGTTCTCGATCGCGACGCGCTCGCTCCCCGACGGCTTTCCCCCCGACACGCTCGCGCGCGAGGTGCGCGCCGCGACCGGCGAGCTGGGGATCCCGGCCGAGCAGCTCGTCGTGCACGACTTCGACGTGCGCACGTTCCCCGAGCACCGGCAGGACATCCTCGAGCTCCTCGTCGGCCTGTGGGAGGAGTGGCGGCCGGACGTCGTGTTCCAGCCGTCGCTGCACGACGTGCACCAGGACCACAAGACGATCGCGGAGGAGGGGCTGCGCGCGTTCAAGCGCACGACGATCCTCGGTTACGAGATCCCCTGGAACAACTTCGACTTCTCCTACCAGTGGTACGTGTCGCTCGAGAAGTCGCACATCGAGCGGAAGGTGGCGGCGCTCGCGCAGTACGCGTCGCAGCAGCACCGGCGCTACGCGAACCCGGAGTACGTCTGGAACGTCGCGCGCACGCACGGGATCAACGTCAACCGCGAGTACGCCGAGGTGTTCCAGGTGTACCGCGTCGTCTCCTGACGACGACGCGGTACACCTCTGCGTACGCCGGCTACGCGGCTTCGGTCGCGACCTTCGGCGTCCGCCTCGGCCAGCTCGGCAGCCACCAGTTCGCGTCGCCGAGCAGCCGCATCAATGCCGGCACGAGGAGCGCGCGGATGACGGTCGCGTCGAGGATGATCCCGGCCGCGAGCCCGATCGCGAGCGGCTTGATCTCGTAGCCGGGGCTCGTCGAAAGGACGAGGAACGCGAACATCAGGATCAGCGCGCCGCTCGTCACGAGCTTGCCCGTGCGGGCGAGGCCGAGCTCGATCGCCCGGTCCGTCGACCCGGTCTCGTCGTATGCCTCGCGCATCCGGCCGAGCATGAACACCTCGTAGTCCATGGATAGGCCGAAGAGGAACGCGAAGATCATCACCGGGATCCACGCGATCACCGATTGGGTCGCGTCGATGTTCCAGAGTGACGAGCCGTACCCCCACTGGAAGACGAGGACGACGACGCCGAATGCCGCGCCGAGTGACGCGATGTTCATCAGCACCGCCTTGATCGGCAGGACGATCGAGCGGAAGGCCCGCGCCAGCAGGATGAGGGTCAGGAGGAGAACGAGCGCGAACACGTACGGGAAGCTGCCGAACAGCGCGTGCACGAAATCACGGTCGACGGCGGCGACGCCCGTGAGCGTCCCGCTCGTTCCGTCGAGCGCGGCATTCGTCCGGTCGATGATGCCCTGGATCCCGGGCGCGGAGCCGTCGGTCGCCGGGAACGCCTCGACGAACGACGTGTCGCCGCGCTGCCAGCTCGCCGGCGCCTCGGCGCCGACGATGCCGGGGACGGAGCGGAGCTTCCGGGCGATCTGCCGCGCATCGCCGCCGTCCTCGACGAGAACGTCGAGCGGCTTCATGACGCCGGGCGTGATCCCGGCCGCCGCCAGCGCATCGCGGCCGGCGATCGCCGTGCCGGTGCCCGGGAAGTTCTTCAACTGGGCCTCGTTCGCATTGAGGCGCGTCCCGAACCCGACGAGGACGCCGACGATCAGCAGCCCGGCCGCCGCGACCGCGACCGGCCGCCGCAGCACGAACCGTGCCCACCGGCCCCACGCCCCGTCTTCCGCATGCCCGCGGTCGATGAACCGCTTCGGCATGACACGGACGCTGTTGATCCGCGTCCCGAGCACCGACAGCATCGCCGGCAGGAGCGTCAGCGACGCGAGGACGGAGACGGCCGGGATCAGCATCCCGCCGAGACCCATCGAACGCAGCAGCGGGAGCGGCAGCGCGATCATCGCGAGCAGACCGATCGCAACCGTCGATCCGGAGATGATCACCGAGTGGCCCGCGTGCTTCATCGTCTCGACGAGCGCCGAGTCGACGTCCTTCCCTTCACGCAGCTCGTCGCGGAAGCGGAAGATCATCAGCAGCGCGTAGTCGATCGCCACGCCGAGACCGACGAGCGCGATCAGGAACTGCACGATGACCGAGACGTTCGTGACGTAGGTCAGCGCCCAGACGAGCGTGAAGGTGTTGAGGATCGCCGCCACGGCGACGACGATCGGCATCAGGACGGCGGGAAGCGTGCCGAAGACGAAGAGGAGGATCACGAGCGCACCCGCGCCGCCGATCAGCGCCTCGACGAGGACGCTGCCGCCGCCGCCGCCGTCGGCGCTTGCTTCGTCGAGCGGGTCGTGACCGGTCACGTCGACCGTTATTCCGGCGGGCAGGGCGGCTGCCGCCTGGCTGCGGAGCTTCTCGGCGCCGCTCTTCGTGTCGAGTCGCGCCGGCCCGGGCGGGTAGACGTTCATGAACGTCGTGTGCCGGTCTCTGGAGACGTAGCTGAGGCTGCCCGTCGAGTAGAACGAGCTCGTCAGCGCGCGCGGGTTCGCACGCGCAACCCGGAACGTCGCGGCGCGGATCGCCGGGCTCTTCGTGACGTCGCCCTCGGAGTGGAAGACGACGACGTTCGGTGCGCGCACGCCGGCGCCGAGCTCGTCGAGCGAGCGCTGGCCCGCCTCGTACGCGGGCTGACCCGGGATCGACAGGCTCTGGTACCAGCGAGAGGAGAGCTTCCCCGCGGCGACGCCGCCGATGACCGTCAGCACGAGCCACAGCCCGATCACCGGCCAGCGGTAGCGCGTCGTGAATCCGGCGAGGCCGGCCAGGCGACTGTTCTTTGCGGACGTGGTGGCTGCGGGCATGACCAATCCTTTCGGTCGCGGGGTATGCCGACGATGCTCGTCTCCCGGCGGGCTCCCCGCGTCGTGGCACCCCCCAAAGCACATCCCCAGCTTTCGCCGCGTTCGCGAAGAGATAGGTGGTAGCCCCTACAGCGCCCGCGACCTCGCGCTGGCACATTTCGAGCGCAGATCGAAGCCACTGGGGAGGCCGTCTCATGGAGCGACGCGAGATCCTGACGATCGACCGAGAGTGCCTCGGCGTCGTCGTCGGCGAGTACGGCGACTACTTCATCGTCGAGTCCGGAAAGCTGCGCAAGACGCGACGGGCACTGCCGAAGGAGTTCGCGCGCCCGGATGCGAACGGGTCGGGCTACATCGTCCAGATGGGGCGGGGCCTCCTCGCCAACTCGCCGAAGCTCGCCGGCAACGGCGAGATCGACGGTGAGGTTCTCGCCGGTTACTGGGGCATCTCCCGAGCCTGAGCGACACTATGGGCGTGATCGCCCTCCGGGAGAGGCCGCCCCGCACCTCGACGCTCCGGCGTCTGGCGCCGTCGTCCCTCTTCTGGCGCGTGTTCCTCGTCAACGCGACGCTCGTCACCGTCGCCGCGGTCGTCCTCGCCGTCTCGCCGGTGACCGTGTCGGACCCGGCGACGACCCGGCAGCTGATCTTCCTCGCGATCGGGCTCGTCGTGCTCCTGCTCTCGAATGTCGCGCTCCTCCGCGTCAGCCTGCGACCGCTCGAACGGTTGACGCAGCTGATGGGGCGCATCGACGTGCTGATGCCGGGCGAGCGGCTGCGCGTCGACGGCGTCAGCGAGCTGAACGTCGTCTCGGAGGCGTTCAACGAGATGATGGAGCGGCTCGAACGCGAGCGCCGCGCGAGCAGCCGGCGCGCCGTCGACCGCGACGAGGGCGAGCGGCGGCGCCTGGCGAGCGAGCTGCACGACCAGGTGGGGCAGGGGCTGACAGCGCTCCTGTTGCAGCTGAAGTCGGTGTCGGCCGAGATTCCGGCGCCGCTTCGCCCCGAGCTGCTCGAGGCGCAGACGATCGCACGCGAGAATCTCGACGAGGTGCGGCGAATCGCGCGCCGACTCCGGCCGACGACGCTCGACGATCTCGGGCTGCCGTATGCCCTGCAGGCGCTCGCCGACGCCGCCGAAGAGCAGACGGAGGCGGTGGTCTCGCGGCGGATCGAGACGTCCGTCCCGCGCCTCTCGGAGGACGCCGAGCTCGCGCTCTACCGGATCGCGCAGGAGGCGTTGACCAATTCGATCCGCCACTCGCAGGCGGCCGCGATCCGGATCGAGCTCGCTGCGGTCGATCGCTCGGTCCGGTTGTCGGTCCACGACGACGGCCGCGGCATGCTCTACGCGGCCGACGTCGAGGGCGGCGGCATCCGCGGGATCCGCGAGCGCGCGATCGCGGCAGGCGCACAGCTCGCGATCGCCAGCCGGCCCGGCGGCGGCACGAGCGTCACCGTCGTCGTCGAGGCCGAAGCGTGACGACGCGGATCCTCCTGGCCGACGACCACGCGCTCGTGCGGCGCGGCCTGCGCCAGGTGATCGAGAAGGAGCCCGGCCTCGAGGTCGTCGCCGAGGCGTCCGACGGCGCCGAAGCGGTTGCCAAGGCGGAGGCAGCGGACGTCGATCTCGCGATCCTCGACATCGCGATGCCGCGGATGACCGGCCTGCAGGCTGCGGAGCAGCTGGCCCAGCGGCGGCCGCGCACGCGCGTGATCCTCCTGTCGATGTACGACACCGACCAGTACATGCTCGCGGCGGCGCGGATCGGCGCCGCGGGCTACCTCCTCAAGTCGATGGCGGACGAGGAGATCGTCGACGCCTGCCATGCCGTCGTGCGCGGCCGGCGCTTCCTCTATCCCGCGACCGTCGGTGCACGCACCCGCGAGCGTCTCGAGCGCCTGCAGCGCGGCGAGGACGCGGACGCCGAGGTTCTGACGCCGCGCGAGCTCGAGGTGCTCAAGCTCGTCGGCGAGGGCCACTCGAGCCGGGCGATCGCGGACACGCTCGTGATCAGCATCAAGACGGTCGAGCACCATCGCGCGAACATCCTCGAGAAGCTCGGCGTGCACGATCGCGTCGGTCTTACGCGCTACGCCATCCGGCGCGGCCTCGTCGAGCCGTGAGCTCGTCCTCGACGTCGGCGATGTCGACACCGGCGACCGCGAGCAGGACGTACAGGTGGAAGAGCACGTCCGCCGCCTCCTCGACGAGCCGGCCGTCGCCGGCCGTCGCCGCGATCGCCGCCTCGACCGCTTCTTCCCCGAGCTTCTGCGCGGCGCGGGCGATGCCGGCGTCGGCGAGCGACGCGACGTAGGACCCTTCGGGCCGCTCGCGCACCCGCTCGACGACCGTGCGCCAGAGCTCCGGCGCGAAGCACGACACCGAGCCCGTATGACAGGTCGGCCCCGCGGGCACGACGCGCAGCAGCAGCGCGTCGCCGTCGCAGTCGTCACGCAGCTCCTCCACGGCAAGCGTGTTCCCGGAGGTCTCGCCCTTCCGCCACAGCCGCTGCCGCGACCGGCTCCAGAACCACGCCTCGCCCGTCTCGCGTGTGCGCTCCAGCGCTTCCTCGTCCATCCACGCGAGCATCAGCACGCGGCCGTCGCGCGCGTCCTGCACGATCGCCGGCCGAAGCTCAGGCTGCATCGCGTAGCGCGACGCCGAGATCGCGGAGCTCGTTGCGCAGCGACACGAGCCGCGCCGGCTGCTCGTGCAGGATCGATGCGAGCAGCGCGGCGTCGGCAACGCCGAGCGCAGCCGCGACGTGCTGCGCATTGCCCGCACCGCCGGAGGCGATCACCGGCAGCGAGACGGCGTCGCGCAGCCGCGCCAGCAAAGCAAGGTCGTACCCGTTCCGTGTGCCGTCACGGTCGATGGAGGTGACGAGCAGCTCGCCGGCGCCGCGCGCCTCGCACTCGCGCGCCCACGCGACGGTGTCGCGCGCGGCATCGCGCGTCGCCGCGTGCGAGCGCACGCGGCCGGCCTCGGTGTCGATCGCGACGACAACCGCCTGTGTGCCGAGCGACTCGGCGATCTCCTCGATCAACGCCGGCCGCGCGAGGGCGGCCGAGTTGACGCTCACCTTGTCCGCGCCCGCCTCCAGCACGGCGTGCGCGTCGTCGATCGTGCGGATGCCGCCGCCGAAGGTGAACGGGATGGTCACGCGCTCGGCGACGCGCGCGGCGACGCCGACCGCGGCGCTCTTTGCCGCGACGGTCGCGCCGATATCGAGGAAGACGAGCTCGTCGGCGCCCGCCTCCGAGTACGCGGCACCGAGCTCGACGGGATCGCCGACGTCGCGGAGCTGCTGAAAGCGGACGCCCTTGACGACGCGGCCGCCTGCGACGTCGAGGCACGGGATCAGGCGCGGGAGAGGCATCGCTCCAGGAAGCGGGCACCTGCGCGGCCGCTCTTCTCGGGATGGAACTGGACGCCGACGAAGGAGCCCGCCTCGACGATCGCGGTCAGTCCCTCGCTCGTCGCGGTCGCCGCCGGTGTGTCGGCGGCGTACGAGTGCGCGTACCAGTGCGTCTCGCACGTGCCGTCGAGCGGCGCCCAGCCGATGCGCGGCACACGGCCGTCGCGCAGTCGCACGGCGCGGCCCGGAGCCAGTGCGAGACCCGGCACGCCGCCGTCCTCCTCGCTCTCCTCGAGCGCCAGCTGCAGCCCGAGGCAGATGCCGAGGGTCGGCCGCCCGGCAGCCGCCCGCTCGCAGAGCGCCTCGTCGAGGCCGTGCCGCCGTAGCCCCGCCATCGCCGCACCGGCCGAGCCGACGCCGGGCAGGACGGCGAGATCGGCCGCGCGCACCGCCGCCGGATCGTCGGCGAGCTCGGCCGTGACGCCGAGCCGCTCGAACGCGAGCTGCACCGAGCGCACGTTGCCGGCGCCGTACGCGCAGATCGCGACCTTCACAGCACGCCCTTCGTCGACGGCAGCTCGCGGCTTTCTTCCTTGACGGCGCCGCGCAGCGCGCGGCCGACTGCCTTGTACGCCGCCTCGGCGACGTGATGCGGGTCGCGACCGGTCGCGCTCACGTGCAGCGTCAGGCGCGCGCTGTGCGCGAGGCTCTCGAGCGCGTGGCGTGCCAGGCCGGGGTCCTCGCCGAGGTCGATCTCGGCTCCGCGCCGGCCGCCGAGGTCGACCGCGGCGCGGGCGAGCGCGTCGTCCATCGGCACGACGGCGGAGCCGTAGCGCGCGATCCCGCGCCGCTCGCCGAGCGCGCGGTCGAGCGCTTCGCCGACCGCGATCGCGGTGTCCTCGGCGGTGTGATGCTCGCCCGTCTCCCAGTCGCCGCTTCCCTCGACGTTGAGGTCGAGCCCGCCGTGGAACGCGAGCTGCTCGAGGAGATGGTCGTAGAGGCCTGCTCCGGTCGCGACGCGAACGCGGCCGCCGCCGTCGAGCGCGAGCCGCACGCGGACCGTCGTCTC
>DASXWV010000061.1:0-28931 GCA_036503495.1 Gaiellaceae bacterium | reverse complement strand
TAGAAGAGGACGATGTCGCCTGAGCGGACGTCGTCGAGCTGCTCCCGGATCTCGTCGAGCGGGATCGCGCCGTGAGGGTCGCGGTGCGAGACGTCGATGCGGACCGCGTCGGTGACGAGGCGCTCGAGCCCGATCTCGTCGAGCGTGTCGCCGCCGGCGATCTGGTGCGCCGGCGCGTCGACGTGCGTCCCGACGTGGTTGAGCATCGAGTAGCGCGTCATCGCATACCCGTCCTGCTCGACCTGGGCGATGTGCTCGAACGACGGGTCGGGCAGGCCCGGGAACACGGGCATCCCGTTGTCGAACGCGTGCGTCAGGTCGACGGCCCGCACGCGCCGATTCTTCTAGATCGGCGCCGGGATGCCTACTCGGCCTGTAGATCTTCCGTGTGCTGCCGCGCGCGCTCGTGCACGGCGCTGCGGCGCGTCTCGACGTCGTCGAGGACTTCGTTCACGGGCGTCTCACCCGCCTCGAACTCATCCCGATCGTCAGCGTCGCGGGCCTCGGCGAGCTTCGCGCGCAGCTCGTCCGCCGGATCGGGCTGCGCCTGCGGCTGCGTCGTGCGGCGCTTCCACCAGGCGATCCCGAGCAGTCCGGCCGCGGCGGCGAGCAGGCGCTTCATGTCGCCGATGCTACAGTGGTCGCCGCTTCCTGCTCCGTCAACGTGCCGTTCCGTCCCGAGCGGCACAGGCAGTCGGGGCCGATTTCAGTCCATGGGAAGGAGTGATCGGGACTTTGACCACATATGAAGTCCTTTTGATGCTGGACCCGGAAGGGGCCGAGGCGCACCAGGACGAGCTGATCAAGCGCGTCCGCGACCTCGTCGAGAACGGCGGCGGCACGTGGCGGAGCCACGACGCGTGGGGCCGCCGGCGGCTCGCCTATCCGATCGCGAAGAAGCCGGAGGGCGTCTACCACCTCGTCGTCTTCGAGGCGAACGGCGAGACGCTCGACGAGATCTCCCGCGTGCTCAAGATCGACGACGCCGTCATGCGCCACCTGGCGACGAAGCACATCGAGGGGTCGCGGACGAGCGCGCCGCGCGACGAGACGCCCGCCCCGGCGCCCGCACCCGTCGCAGTCCCTGCGGAGTACGAGGCCGTGCCGGCGGAGCCGGTCGAGGAGGAGGAGTAGGAGATGGCAGCCAACATCAACCGCGTCGTCCTGGTCGGCAACCTGACCGCCGACCCCGAGCTTCGGCACACCGGCGGCGGCACGCCCGTCTGCGGCCTGCGCATGGCGGTCAACGGCCGCCGGCGCGACGAGTCGGGCCAGTGGGTCGACAAGCCCAACTACTTCACCGTCAACGTCTTCGGCAACCAGGCCGAGAGCTGCGCGCAGTACCTCTCGAAGGGCCGTCCCGTCGCGATCGACGGCCGGCTCGACTGGCGGGAGTGGCAGGCCCAGGACGGCACGAAGCGGCAGACGGTGGAGATCGTGGCCGACAGCGTCCAGTTCCTGGGCAGCCGCGGCGACGGTGACGGCGGCGGCAGCTTCGGCGGCGGTGGCAACCAGTTCGTCCCGCCGGGCGCCGGCTCCGAGAACGCCGACTTCCCGTCCGCCGCCGACGACGACATCCCCTTCTAGGAGCGCAGATGGCACGCGAGAGAACGCAGCAACGGAAGCGGCCCGGCGGGCCTGCAGGGCAGGTCAAGCGCCGGAACTGCTTCTTCTGCAAGGAGAAGATCGACGAGATCGACTACAAGAACGTCAACCAGCTCCGGCGCTACGTCTCGGAGAAGGGGAAGATCCGCAGCCGGCGCATCACGGGCGCCTGCCGCCGCCACCAGGTGCAGGTCGCACAGGCCGTGAAGCGGGCGCGCGAGATGGCGCTCCTGCCGTACGTGGCGGAAGGCGTCGAGGAGAGCCGCGGTGACCGCCGTCCGCGCCGCGACCGGGACGACCGCTGATGGAGGTCATCCTGCTCAAGGACGTCGAGAAGGTCGGCCTGCGCGGCGAGATCGTCTCGGTGGCGCGCGGCTATGCGCGGAACTTCCTGTTCCCCCGGTCGCTCGCCGAAGAGGCGACGCCGGCCCGCGTCGCCGAGCTGCAGAAGCGGGACACGCAGCGGGCACGCCACGAAGCGAAGACGGCCGACGAGGCGCAGGCGCTTGCGAAGAAGCTCGGCGCCGCCGAGCTGCGCTTCGAGGTGAAGGCGGGCCCGACCGGCTCCCTCTTCGGCTCGGTGACGCCGACCGACATCGCCGACGCCCTGTGGACCGAGCACAAGGTGCGGGTCGACCGCCGCAAGATCGGCGTCGACACGATCAAGCGGATCGGCCGCTACCAGGTGCCGATCGACCTCTTCCAGGACGTGCAGGTCGAGGTGCCGACGCTCGTCATCCCCGAGGGCGGCGAGCTGCCGTCCGACGAGGAGCTGGCCGCGATGGAGGCGGCCGAGCGGCCGGCGCCCGTCGAGGCCGAGGGGCCGTCGGAGATCGAGGAGCTGCTCGACGAGACGCCGACGCCCGCGACCGAGGCCCAGGAAGCAGACGCAGACGCCGCGGCGGAGCCCGAGCCCGAGTGGCGGGCCGACGCCGAGGCTGCACTGCGCGAGGAGTAGCGGCTCCCGGGCGGGATCCACAGCGCCGTCCACGGCCTGTGGATCTCGTCCGGAACTTCGCGCTCACACGGCGGTTTTCATCCCCAGCCGCACCGTCCGGTGCGCCTGCGAAGGTGGTTGTTTCCCCTGCAAATGGCGAGAAACGACCTGTTCACAACCGACGTGTCACCAGGTGGCAACAGCGACCTGCGCGTGCTGGAATCCGCGCGCATGGCGTCGCTCGCCCACCTGCCGGAGACGGCACTCGTTCCGCCGCAAAATCTCGAGGCGGAGGAGTCGGTCCTCGGCGCCATGATGCTCTCGCCCGGCGCGATCGGCGCGGTCAGCGAGATCCTCGACGCGAGCGACTTCTACCGGGAGTCGCACGCGAAGATCTACCGGTCGGCGCTCGGCCTCTACGCGAAGGGCGAGCCGGTCGACGCGATCACGCTCACCGACCAGCTCGAGGAGCGGGGCGAGCTCGACGACGTCGGCGGCCGGATCCGGCTGCACGAGCTGGCCGCACTCGTCCCCGCGACCGCGAACGCCGCCCATTACGCGCGGATCGTCCGCGAGACGGCGACGCTGCGTGGTCTGATCCGCGCCGGAGGCGAGATCTCGCGGCTCGGCTGGGAGCGCCCCGGCGAGGCCGGCGACCTCGTCGACCAGGCGGAGCAGATCGTCTTCGACCTCTCCCAGCAGCGCGTCAGCGGCGAGTTCGCCCACATCGACGAGCTGCTCAAGGACAGCTTCGAGCGGATCACGACGCTCTACGAGGCCGGCGTCGACATCACGGGAACGCCGTCGGGGTTCCGCGACCTCGACCGGATCACCTCCGGCTTCCAGGCCGGCAACCTGATCATCCTCGCGGCGCGGCCGTCGATGGGGAAGTCGGCGTTCGCGCTCTGCATGGCCGCGAACATCGCCGTCCGCGAGAACAAGCCGGTCGGGATCTTCACGCTCGAGATGTCCAAGGCCGAGGTGACGCAGCGCCTGATGTGCAGCGAGGCGAAGGTCGAGTCGCAGCGGCTGCGCACCGGCAAGCTCGCGCCCGACGACTGGCCGCGGCTGACGGCGGCGTGCGACAAGCTCGCGAAGGCGCCGATCTACGTCGACGACACCGGTTCGATCAACATGATGGAGATCCGCTCGAAGGCGCGGCGCCTCAAGTCCCGCCATCCCGATCTCGGCCTGCTGATCGTCGACTACCTGCAGCTGATGTCGTCGGCGTCGGCGGAGAACCGGGTGCAGGAGGTGTCGCAGATCTCGCGCTCGCTGAAGATCCTCGCGCGCGACCTCGAGGTGCCGATCATCGCGCTCTCGCAGCTCTCGCGCGCGGTCGAGCAGCGCACCGACAAGCGGCCGATCCTCTCCGACCTGCGCGAATCGGGTTCGATCGAGCAGGACGCAGACCTCGTCGCGTTCATCTACCGGGACGAGTACTACAACGACGAGTCGGACCAGCAGGGTCTCGCCGAGGTGATCGTCGCGAAGCACCGCAACGGCCCCACCGACTCGCTGAAGCTGTCGTTCCTGAAGCGGTACGCAAAGTTCGCCGACCTCGCCGCCTCGTGAGCCAACGCGTCGTGATCGGAGTCTCCGACACGACGTTCAGCGCCACCTGCGGCGCCTGCGGGACGGCGTTCGCGGGACGGCTCGACGACGACCTCGACTCCGGCATCTTCCTCTGCCGTGAGGGCCACACGATCACGATCGTCCGCGCCGACGACCCTGCCGCACCCGCGGCGTCGGAGGTCTCCGCGGCCTGACTCCGAGGACAGCCGCCGCGCCGCCGCCCCTCCCCCTCTCCCGGCGGCGCGGCGGCGCAATCCGTGCACCCAGTCTTCGCCGTAGTCCTGACGGCGCCGCTGCGGCCGTTCCCCGAGGCCCGTTCCTCCCCCCGCCGCGGCGGCGCCCAACCGCCGCCCGACCTACACTCCGGACGTGCCTGCGACCGTGATCGTCGGCGCGCAGTGGGGCGACGAAGGAAAGGGCAAGATCGTCGACCTGCTCGCGCAGGACTCGGACGTCGTCTGCCGCTACCAGGGCGGCCCGAACGCGGGGCACACGATCGTCGTCGACGGCGAGACGTACAAGATCCGCGCCCTGCCGAGCGGCATCGTCCGCGGCAAGCCGTGCGTGATCGGCAACGGCTGCGTCGTCGACCTGGAGGTGCTGATCGGCGAGCTCGACGACTTCGAGTCGCGCGGCCGCTCGACCCGCGACGTGTTCGTCTCCGGGAACGCCCACCTGATCATGCCGTGGCACGTCGCGATCGACCAGGCGAGCGAGCGCCGCCTCGGCAAGCTCGCGATCGGCACGACGAAGCGCGGCATCGGGCCGTGCTACGCCGACAAGGCGATGCGGCTGGGCATCCGGGTGCAGGACATCCTCGACGCGAAGATCCTGCGGCAGAAGATCGAGGTCGCACTCGCGGAGAAGAACCTCTGGCTCGAGCGCGTCTACGAGTCGGAGCCGTTCGAGCTCGAGACGGTCGCGGCGCAGTACGAGGGGTACGCGCAGCGGCTGCGCCCGTACGTCGCCGACACGTCGCTCTACGTCGACGAGGCACTGCGCGCCGGCAAGGAGCTGCTGTTCGAGGGGGCGCAGGCGACGCTGCTCGACCTCGACCACGGCACGTATCCGTTCGTGACGTCGTCGAACCCGGTGGCGGCACAGGCGGCGACCGGCGTCGGCGTCGGCCCACGCCGCATCGACCGTGTGATCGGCGTCGCGAAGGCGTACGTCACGCGCGTCGGCGAGGGGCCGTTCCCGTCGGAGATCGAGGGCGACGACCAGGAGCGCATGCGCGAGCTCGGCCACGAGTACGGCACCGTCACCGGCCGCAGCCGCCGCTGCGGCTGGCTCGACCTCGTGGCGCTGCGCTACGCCGTGCGCGTCAACGGGATCGACCAGCTCGCGCTGACGAAGCTCGACGTGCTGTCGCACTTCGACGAGCTGCCGGTGTGCGTCCGCTACCGGACGCCCGACGGCACGGAGACGCGCGACTTCCCGGCGCACCAGAGCGACTTCCACGCCGCCGAGCCGGTGTACGAGACGCTCCCCGGCTGGAGCCGGCCGCTCGACGGCTGCGCGTCGGCGGACGACCTGCCCGACGCGGCGCGGCGCTACGTCGACTTCGTCGAGCGCGAGCTCGACGTCGAGGTCACGCTCGTCGGCACCGGCGCCGACCGAGCGTCGGTGCTGACGCGCGCGGCGTAGCAGCGCCCCGACAGCTCGAACGCTCCCGACGGGCTCCCGAGCTGGCGGGACAGCTCGCCGCGCGCACGCTCGCGCTGCTCGTCGTCCATCGCCGCGAGCCACGCACCGGCGGGGCCCACCTGCCGCTCGAGCGCATGCCAGAAGTCGTCGAAGCCGGTGTACGACGCTGTCACATCGAGCGCGCCCTCCTCGACGTCGCCGTGCGGCTCGAGCAGTGCACGCAGCTCCTGCGGCGTCCGGTAGCGGCGTGCACCCAGCTCCGCCTCGCGCGCGACGCCGATCGCCTTCGCGGTGCGCTCGATCGCAGCGAACATCTCGACCTCCGCGATGCCCCACATGCAGATCGCGACCGTGCCGGCGATGCGCGCCATCTCGCCGATCGCCGCCGGCGCGTCCGTCATGAACGCGACGACGAGCTGGGCGAGGGCGACGTCGAACTCCCCGTCCTCGAACGGCAGCGTCTCGGCGGGCGTCTGCCGGACGTCGAGCTCCGGATAGCGCTCGCGCAGCGCCGCGCAGAACTCGGGTGACGGCTCGGCGGCGGCGACGTCCGCGCCGCGCCGGAGCAGCTCCCTCGTCAGCGCGCCCGTGCCCGCGCCGACGTCGAGCACGCGTCCGCCGTGCACGCCGCCGAAGTCCGCGAAGAGGGGCGCGAGCCGGAACGAGTAGCGGCCCATGAACTCGTCGTACGCGTCGCCCCCGACGCGGAAGACGCCGCTCACAGGCGTTGCAGGTCGTCGGGGCGGTTGACGTTCACCAGGACATTCTCGTCGAGCGCGACCGCCGCCGTGTCGAGATGTGTAAGCACGTCGCGCAGCCGAAGCTCGCGGCGCGCGAGCGCGTCCTCGAGCACCGGCAGTGCCGAGCGGGCGAACGCGGCCGGGAGCGGCCCGTGCTGCGCGATCGCCGCGTCGCGGCAGGCGCGGGCGAGCGTCTGCAGCGCGGCGGTGTCGAGCCGGGGCATGTCGACTGGGACGACGACGGCGACGTCGTGAACGGCTGCGCGCAGGCCGGCGACGATCCCGCCGAGCGGGCCGCTGCCGGGCTCCGCGTCGTCGATCGTCTCGAACGGCAGGTCGGCGCCGCCGGCGCCGACAGCGATCCGCTCGTCGCAGGCCTCGCCGAGCAGCTGCCACGCGTGCTCGGCGAGCGTCGCGCCGCCGAGCTCGACGTGCGCCTTCGGCGAGCCGAAGCGGCTGCTGGCGCCGCCGACGAGCAGAATCCCGGTCAGCCGGCGATCCGCCACGGCGCGGTGTAGACGTTCGCCGTGCCGCCGCGGACGAAGCCGCACAAGGTCACGCCCCGGTCGCCGGCCAGCTCGACGGCGAGCGACGACGGCGCGCCGACGGCGACGAGGATCGGGCAGCCGGCGACGGCGGCCTTCTGCACGAGCTCGAACGAAAGCCGCCCGCTCACGCACACGACGCATTCGTGCAGCGGCAGCCGACCCTCGCGGAACGCCCAGCCGACGACCTTGTCGAACGCGTTGTGCCGGCCGACGTCCTCACGTGCGCAGAGCAGCTCGCCGTCGGCGGCGAAGAGCCCGGTCGCATGCAGGCCGCCGGTGGCGGCGAACGCCGCCTGCGCCTGGCGAAGCCGGTCGGGGAGCGTGACGACGAGCGAGAGCCGGACGCGGAGCGGCGCGCCGACGCGCGGCGCCTCGATCGCGACCGCCTCGAGCGCGCCCTTGCCGCAGACGCCGCACGACGACGTCGTGTAGAAGCTCCGCCGCAGCCGGTCGGCGTCGAAGCCCGGCGCGTCGACGTCGACGGTGTTCGCGGCGAGGTCGTCCGGCAGGCGTGCGTCCGTCGGCTGCAGCCCCTCCGAGACGCAGAAGCCGAGCGCGAGCTCCTCGTCGTGGCCCGGCGTGCGCATCGTCACCGCAACCGGCGCACCGCCGATCCGGATCTCCAGCGGCTCCTCGACGGCGACGGCGTCGCGCTCGCTGCGACCCGACGGCAGACGGACGACCTCGACGGCAGCGCTCGAATAGGGCGGCGCCTCCACGGCGCGAACCCTACGCCTCGTCGGACGTCCGGTTCGCGATCAGGTAGTCGTAGACGGCGCGGTAGCCGTTGATCGCCGCGGCGACGTCGCCGGGGCCGATCTCGTCGTTTCCCTTCTCCGTCAGCTGCGTGATCTCGCGCGCGGCCAGGAACTCGCTGACGACCTCGCGCTCGTCGCCCTCGCGGACGACGGGATCGGCGATGTCGTACCCCGTCTCGTCGAGCATCCGCTCGAGCAGGCGGTCGATCTCGGGGAGCGCCTCGGCGGGGTTCTCGCCGAGCTGGTCCTCGAGCACCTGCATCTCGCTTTCCCATTCGTGCCGGTCGAGGCCTGGTTCGAGCATCGGCACGTATCTGCGCCCGCGGGGCCAACCTGAAACACTCGCGGGGTGAAGGTGCTCGTCGTCGGGTCTGGCGGTCGCGAGCACGCTCTCGCCTGGGCGATCTCCCGCAGCCCCGAGCTGACGGAGCTGCACGCGGCCCCGGGCAATCCCGGGATCGCCGCGCTCGGGCACTGCCACCCGGTGCGGGCCGAGGACACGGCGTCGCTCGCCGCCGAGCTGAAGGTCGACCTCGCCGTCGTCGGACCGGAGGCGCCGCTCGTCGCGGGGCTCGCCGACGAGCTGCGGCAGCAGGGGATCGCGACGTTCGGCCCGAGCGCCGCCGCCGCGCAGATCGAGGGCTCGAAGGCGTTCGCGAAGGAGGTGATGGACGCGGCGGGCGTGCCGAACGCGCACACCCTCTCGGAGGCGCGGCCGCCCTGCGTCGTCAAGGCGGACGGGCTCGCGGCAGGCAAGGGCGTCTGGGTCTGCCGCACACAGGCCGAGCTCGACGACGCGCTCGCCGCCGTGACGCCGCCGTTCCACGTCGAGGAACTGCTCGAAGGGCCGGAGCTGTCGCTCTTCGCGATCGCCGTCGGCGACGCGGTCGTGCCGCTCCCGCCCGCGCGCGACTACAAGCGGATCGGCGACGGCGACGAGGGCCCGAACACCGGCGGCATGGGCTCGTTCTCGCCGCTGCCGGACGTCGCCGACGACGAGGCGGGCGAGATCGTCGCCACGGTGCACGAACCGGTGCTGCACGAGTTGGCGCGGCGCGGGACGCCGTTCCACGGGCTGCTCTACGCCGGCCTGATGCGCACGGCCGACGGCCTGCGCGTGATCGAGTTCAACTGCCGCTTCGGCGATCCGGAGACGCAGGCGCTCTTGCCGCGGCTCGACGGCGACCTGCTGCCGGTGCTCGCGGGCGAGCGCAGCGAGCTCAGCGTCTCCGGCCGCGCCGCGGTGACGGTCGTGCTCGCGGGCGGCGCGTATCCGGAGCGCGGCGACGCCGGCACGCCGATCGAGGGGATCGACGCCGCCGAGGCGGCGGGCGCGCTCGTCTTCCACGCGGGCACGGCGCTGCACGACGGCCAGGTCGTGACGAACGGCGGCCGCATCCTCGACGTCACGGCGACGGGCGAGAGCGTCGAGGCCGCGCGTGGTGCCGCGTACGCCGCGGTCGAGCGAATACATTTCGCCGGCATGCGGTTCCGGTCCGACATCGCGCGTGGCTGACGTCAAGGTCGGCATCCTCGTCGGCTCCGAGTCAGACCGCGAGCGGATGCAGGGCGCGATCGACGTTCTCGACGAGAAAGGGATCGGCTGGGAGTTCGACGTGCGCTCCGCGCACCGCAGCCCGGACGCGGTCGCCGAGTACGCGAAGTCGGCGCGCGAGCGCGGCCTGCGCGTGCTGATCTGCGGCGCCGGCCTCGCGGCCGCACTGCCGGGCGCCGTCGCCGCGCACACCGATCTGCCGGTGATCGGCGTGCCGCTGAAGTCGAGCCTCAGCGTGCTCGACGGGCTCGACGCGCTGCTCGCGATCGCGCAGATGCCGCCCGGCGTCCCGGTCGCCACCGTCGGCGTCGACAACGCGAAGAACGCCGCGCACCTCGCGGCGCGCATCCTCGGCTCCTAGATCGCGCTCGGCTAGTTAGAGATCGAACCAGAAAGACGCTCGTCGAGCGGTCGCGATAGGCGAGTGCGGCGCAAGGACGCAGGGAGCGCCGATAGCCTAGCTAACGGCGCGACCGAGGACGCCGCGATGCGCCGCATAGCGCGGCCGCGCGGCACAGCCGCTCATTCTGGTTCGGTCTCTTAGTAGGCCGCGCGGATGTTCGTCAGCGTCGCGGGGACGGCGCCGACCGCGTCGCGGCCGACGGTCGCGGCGAGCGCGCGCACGAGCACCTTGTGGGCGTCGCGCGGCTTCATCGCGTGGTTGCCCGACGTGTGCGTGGTCATCACGCCCGCGAACTTGAGCGGCCGGTGGTACCGGTGCTTTGCGATGTGGGCGAGCTCGGCCCACTGCTGCGCCATCGCGTGGTTGTAGATCTCCGGAATTGCGGCCACGTACTTCATGCCGGACGCGACGAAGAAGATCTGGCTCGCGTTCCAGATGCTGCCGACGCCGCCGTCGAGCGAGCCGAAGTTGTAGAGGACGTTGCCGGGCTCCGCGTCGCGGTAGCCGCGGAAGAAGTCGCGCGTCCGGTGGAATGAGCGGTCCCAGGCGGGCTCGACGTCGTCAGCGGCGGCCGAGGTCACGTGCGCGGCGAGGCCGCGCGCCTCGAGCAGGCGCTCGAGCCTGCGCGTCTCGCGCGCCCAGCGGCGGCCGGCCCGATAGGGGCTCGGCACCTGCGGGTGGTAGTTGCTCGTGCCGCGGGCGAGGGAGATCGAGAGCTTCGAGCCCTTCGCCAGGCAGTGCCGGTAGCCGGCGGCGTAGGCGAGCATCGCCCGGGTGATCGCCTTGTTGCCGGCGAAGCGGCCCGAGAAGAGATACGTGCCGTACGTGTGCCCGTTGTAGGCCGGCTGGCCGAAGTCGAGGATGACGATCCCGCCGACGCCGCGCTTCGCCGCGTCGCAGCCCTGGCCTCGGAGGGTCGACCGGCGGACCGTGTGCTCGTAGAGGGAGATCGTCGCCCGGGCGCTCGCCGCGCGGATCGGCCGGACGGCGAGCTTCGCCTGCGGCCGGGGCTCCGGCTGGGCGGCGCGGGCGGCCTGAGCGGCGTGGCCGGACGGCGCCGCGGACGCGGCCGGCTGCCGCGTCAGCTCGCCGCCGCGGCTGAGGACGGCCCCGAAGGCGAGGAGGGCGATGCCGGCGAGCGCGAGGAACCGCGCCACCGACTTATAAAGCATGTCTTTATGAGTTTCACACAACATTTATGCGCCGAAAGTATCGCGACCTGCCGGCGCCCGGGATCCCCCTTTGGAGTGACATCAGGGCCGACTGACGGGCGCTTTACACTGCGCCGAGTGATCGCCCGCTACTCCCGTCCGGCCATGGCCAGCATCTGGTCGGACGAGGGGAAGCTGCGGACGTGGCTCGCGGTCGAGCTGGCTGCCACGGCCGCCTGGGCCGAGCTCGGCGTCGTCCCGGCCGAGGCCGGACGCGCCCTTCAGGAGCGCGCCGTCCCGCCGACGCCGGAGCGGGTCGCCGAGCTCGAAGCGACCCTCCACCACGACACCGCCGCCTTCGTCGACGCGGTCGCGGAGCAGCTCGGCGAAGAGGGCCGCTGGTTCCACTACGGCCTGACCTCCTCGGATGTCGTCGACACGGCGCTCGCGATCCAGATCCGCGAGGCCGGGGCACTCGTCCTCGAGGGGGTCGATCGCGCCTTCGCCGCCGTCGTCGCCCGCGCCGAGCAGCACCGGTCGACCCTGCAGATGGGCCGCACGCACGGCGTGCACGCCGAGCCGACGACCTTCGGGCTGAAGCTCGCCGGCTGGGCGTTCGAGCTCGACCGCGGCCGCCGCCGTCTCGCGAGGGCGCTCGAGGGGATGCGCGTCGGCAAGCTCTCGGGCGCCGTCGGCACGTACGCGGCGACCGACCCCGAGCTCGAGCGGATCGCGTGCGAACGGCTCGGCCTCGAGCCGGCACCGACGTCGACGCAGATCCTCCAGCGCGACCGGCACGCCGAGCTGCTCGGCGCGCTCGCGGTCGTCGCGTCGTCGCTCGACAAGTTCGCGCTCGAGATCCGCCATCTCGCGCGCACCGAGGTGGCCGAGGTGCAGGAGCCGTTCGGCAAGGGGCAGAAGGGCTCGTCGGCGATGCCGCACAAGCGGAACCCCGTCGTCGCCGAGCGGATCTGCGGCCTCGCGCGCGTCGTGCGGGCGGCTGCGGTGGTCGGCCTGGAGAACGTCGCGCTGTGGCACGAGCGCGACATCTCGCACTCGTCGGCCGAGCGCGTCGTCATTCCGGATGCGTTCCTCGCGCTCGACTACATGCTCGACCGCTTCACGTGGCTCGTCGACGGGCTCGTCGTCCGCGACCAGCGGATGCTGCGCAACGTCGAGTCGTCGCACTACCTCTTCTTCAGCCAGCGCGTGCTGCTCGCGCTCGTCGAGTCGGGCCTGCCGCGCGACGATGCGTACCGTCTCGTGCAGCGCAACGCGATGCGCGCGTGGGACGAGGAGCTCGACTTCCGCGAGCTCGTGCGCAGCGACGACGAGATCGCGCGCCGGCTCGACCTCGACGAGGTCTTCGACCTCGCCGCGTACACGCGCCACGTCGACACGATCTTCAACCGCCTGCAATCGCTATCGCCCAGGGAGGAGCCGCTGCATGTCTGAGGCCACGCACGTCGCGTCCGGGAAGGTCCGGGAGATCTACGCGCTCGACGACGAGAGGCTCCTGCTCGCCGCGAGCGATCGCATCTCGACGTTCGACGTGATCCTGCCGACGGAGATCCCCGACAAGGGGCGCGTCCTGACGGGGCTCAGCGGCTTCTGGTTCACGCTGCTCCGGTCGATCGTCCCGAACCACATGCTCGCGATCCGCGACGACGGCCGGTCGATGGAGTGCAGGCGGCTCGAGATGCTGCCCGTCGAGGTGATCGTGCGCGGCTACATCACCGGCTCCGGGTGGAAGGACTACCAGGCGACCGGCACGACCTCCGGGCACCGCCTGCCCGAAGGGCTGCGCGAGTCGGACAAGCTGCCGGAGCCGATCTTCACGCCGTCGACGAAGGCCGAGGAGGGGCACGACGAGAACATCACGCGCGAGCGCGCCGCCGAGCTCGTCGGCGTCGAGAGGATGCGCGAGGTCGAGCGCGTCGCGATCGAGCTGTACACGACCGCTGCCGAGTACGCGCGTGGTCGGGGGATCATCATCGCGGACACGAAGTTCGAGTTCGGCGTCGACGAGAGCGGCCGGCTCGTGCTCGGCGACGAGGCGCTGACGCCCGATTCCTCGCGCTTCTGGCCCGCGGCGACGTACGAGCCAGGACGCTCGCAGGACAGCTTCGACAAGCAGTACGTGCGCGACTACTGCGAGACGACGGGCTGGGACAAGACGTCCCCCGGACCCGAGCTGCCGGAGGACGTCGTCGTGCGCACGCGGTCGAAGTACATCGAGGCGTTCGAGCTGCTGACGAAGATCCCGTTCGAGCAATATCTCGAGCGGCCCAGTGGTCCTGGGGTGAAGGCGACCGTCCTCGTCCGGCCGAAGCAGGGCATCCTCGACCCGCAGGGCGAGGCGGTCGCGAACGCGCTCGGCCATCTCGGGTTCGCGGTCTCGACGGCGCGCGTCGGCAAGGTGATCGACCTCGACGTCGAGGCGCCGGACGAGGCGACCGCGCGGACGCAGGTCGAGAAGATGTGCGAGCAGCTGCTCGCGAACGCGCTGATCGAGTCGTACGAGGTGGAGGTGCATGGCTAGCCCGCAGCCGCGCCTCGGCGTCGTCACGTATCCCGGCTCGCAGGACGACCGCGACGCGCTGTGGGCGCTCGCCGCGAACGACGCACAAGCCGTGCCGGTCTGGCACGAGGAGCGCACCCTGCCCGACCTCGACGCAGTCGTCGTGCCGGGCGGGTTCTCGTACGGCGACTACCTGCGCTGCGGCGCGATCGCCCGCTTCTCGCCGGCGACGGCGGCGATCGTCGAGTTCGCGAATGCCGGCGGCCTCGTGCTCGGCATCTGCAACGGCTTCCAGATCCTCTGCGAGGCGGGCCTGCTGCCGGGCGCGTTGTTGCGCAACGCGTCGCTGCGCTTCGTCTGCCGCGACGTCGAGCTCGTCGTCGAGCGCGACGACACGCCCTTCACGTCGCGCTGCACGGCCGGCGGGCGGCTGGTGATTCCCGTCAAGCACGGCGACGGCCGCTATGTGCCGCCCGCGGACCTCGACCCGCGGCAGGTGGTCTTCCGCTACGTCGAGGATTGCAACGGCTCGGTCGATTCGATCGCCGGCGTCTGCAACGAGGCGGGCAACGTGCTCGGGCTGATGCCGCACCCCGAGCACGCCGTCGACCCGCTGCTGGGCAGTGCCGACGGCGGGCTCATTCTCGGGTCGCTCGTCGAAGCGGCACGCGAGCGGGTGCTCGCGGCCGCCTGATCTACAACGCCGCGAACGAGCCGCTGCCGAGGAACTCGCCGCCGTGCTCGTCCGCGATCGCGCGTACCGCGTCGCGCAGATCCGCAAGCTGCTCCGCGTCGGCCACCTCGAACACCGCCGTCACCGGCTCGAGCGCCGCGATCTCGAACCCGCGCTCGCCCAGCTCCGCCGCGGCCTGTTCGGCCGCGGCACGGTTGTCGAACGCCAGCGCAAAGGTCACCCGCACGCTCGCAGAGGCTAGAGGCCTAGCGCCTCCGCGAGCGCGGGATGCTGGGACAAGAGGGCTTTCAGCCGTGCGATGTCCCGTTGCCGGAGCGTGACCGGGCCGCGCCGGGCAGTCCCGTCCGTCGAGTACGCGAAGCGCACGAGCCGCTCGCCGCCCGCCGTCTCGAGGAGCTGCACGACCGATGCGAAGCGCCTGTCGCTCGCTTGCTGGCGGAGGATCACCTGCTCCACGAGATCCGCCGGTCCCCACGGTGTCGCCGTCTTTGTCGCCATGGGCAGGACGCTACGCGGGAAGGCGTCACGGCTTCGTGCCGCCTTCCCGCCAAGAGCGTGACGAGCTACGCCGCGGCGGCGGTCAGCTCGGCTTCCGCGCGCACCCAGTTCTCGAGCGGGTCGTGCCCGCCCTCGAGATGGATGAAGTATGCGCGCGTTGCGATGTCCTCGTAGGACACGGTGATCGTCGGCGCGATGCGCTTCCGCCGGACGGCGGGCTTGCGCGCGGCAGGCGCCTTGGAGGTCTTGCTCTCGGTTCGTTTCGCAGGCAACTGCGACCCCTTTCAACGACGAACGGACGGTTACCCGTCCGTTCGTCCTGTCCCCGATTGTTCCTTCGGCTCAGCCGACGCGGAAGACCGACGGATCCTCGAAGACGTCGTCGATCGTCCAGGTCCCGCTGGACGACGTGACGCGCACCTCGGCATAGGCCGTCAGCAGCGGCAGCGCGAGCTGCGAGCTGACCGGATCCGTGGGCGCCCACGAACCGGAGCCGCTGATCGTCTTGTAGTTGAGCACCCCGGTCAGGTTGCCGGTGAGGCCGTGGAAGACGATCTGCACGTTCAGCCGGCCGCCGTTCGAGCCGCGGGCAACCATCCGCAGCACGGGGTCGAGCAGATTGATGCAGAAGCCGGGGCTCGTCGCGCTCGCGCCTGCCGGAAGGCTGAGCGAGTGGCCGCCGATGCCGTTGATGTAGAACGGCTCGTTGCCGTAGGCGACCTTCGCACCGCCCGCGAGCGACCACCCTGTCGCGCCGCTCTCGAAGCCGTTGTTCGGGATCGCGTAGTAGGCATTCGAGTCGCCGAATTGCGTGAACGGGTACACCGTGGCGCCGCAGGTCGGCAGCGCGAGCTGCAGGACCGGGTCGAGCAGACCCGCGTTCGCCGCCGGCACTGCGAGCATCGTCGCCGCCAGCGCTGCCACCAAGACCCTCAACCGAGTTGCCACAGTCGTTCTCTCCCTCGTCCGCAGTAGAAGCAGGTCTCACTCTCGCGAGGGATCAAGGGCCAACAATCACCCTTCGGGGGTAGGTTCTTCACTCGTTCGAGGGCTTATCGCGCGCGTCGGTCAAGCGCGAGTGCCCGTAAGCCGATTTATCAGAGGTGACTGCGGCCTCGCCGACAGCTTCCGCTGCGCCGCTCGACGACGACGCGCTGATCGAGTACAGCCGCGCGACGGCGTCGGAGCCGCTTGCGCGGCGCGACTGGACCGGCTGGCTCGCAGCCGCGTTCGTCCTGGTCGCGCTCGCCGCACTTGCGCTCCCCGCCCACCGGTCGCTCTCGCCCGTCGCGCTCGTGGTCTGCGTCGTGTGTTACGCCCTTTGCGCCCGCGTGACGTTCGAGTTCGGGACGGCGTTCGCAATTCCGACCGAAGCGGTGTTCGTCGCGATGTGGTTCCTGCTGCCGTCGCGGGTGCTGCCGATCGTGATCCTCGGCTCATTGCTCCTCGCCCAGGTGCCCGATCTCGCGCGGCGGCGGATCGCGCCGGATCGTCTGCCGCTCTTTGCGGTGTCGTCGTGGTTCTCCGTCGCACCGGCGCTCGTCGTCTTCCTGCTCGCGCCGCGGCAGCCCGAGTGGCGCGCGCTCCCCGTCTACGCGCTCGCACTCGTCGCGCAGCTCGCGACCGACTTCGCGATCGGCTTCCTGCTCGCGCGGGCGGTCTTCGGCAGCTCGCCGCTCGAGCATCTGCGCTCGAGCATCGGCACGCTCACGGTCGACGTTCTCCTCGCGCCCCTCGGCGTCCTCGTCGCCTTCGCGAGCTTCGACCACCCGCTCGCACTGCTGCTCGTTCTCCCGGTGCTGGTCATGTTCGCGACGTTCGCGAAGGAGCGGCAGCACCGCGTCGACAACGCGCTCGAGCTCTCGACCGCGTACCGCGGCACCGCGATGCTCCTCGGCGACGTCATCGAAGCGGACGACGCGTACACCGGCAGCCACAGCCGCGACGTCGTCGACCTCGTCGTCTCGGTCGCCGATGTGCTCGGCCTCGATGCAGCGTCGCGACGGCAGGCCGAGTTCGCGGCGCTGCTGCACGACGTCGGGAAGGTCAAGGTCCCGTCCGAGATCATCAACAAGCCCGGGCCGCTCGAAGACGACGAGTGGGAGATCATGAAGACGCACACCGTCCTCGGGCAGCAGATGCTCGAGCAGATCGGCGGCCTGCTCGGCGACGTCGGCCGGATCGTCCGCTCGTGCCACGAGCGCTGGGACGGCGGCGGCTATCCCGACGGGCTCGCGGGCGAGGACATCCCGCTGGCGGCCCGCATCGTCTGCTGCTGCGACGCGTGGAGCGCGATGCGCACGGACCGCAGCTACCGCAAGGCACTGCCGGTCGAGGCGGCCGTCGCCGAGCTGCGCGCCTGCGCCGGCACGCACTTCGATCCGCGCGTCGTCGACGCGCTGCTCCGCGTCCTGGGCTAACGCCTCGGCACATTCGTGCCGGGCTTCTCGGGCGGTTCTCGCTCGCTGTTTCGCGCTGCAAGGCTCGTTGCTCTGTCCGAGACGTAATTTGCAGCTATTTCCCGCTGCGATCGATGATCTCGATCCTGTGGCCGTCCGGGTCGTTGCGCTTGCCGAGCTGACCAGGTCGGTCGGCGAACCGGACACGGACGAATTCGCCACTTGCGGCACAGCACGCAGAGGCCGATCCTTCGTTTATGGAGGAGCCGGTGATAGAGCGCGCGGAGGTCGTTGCTCTACTCTTCAACGTGAGCGACATCGCATCATCGCTCGACCGAATCGAGCAATTGTTGGGAGAGGACGATGGCGAAGAAGAAGCTGACGGAAGCTGAACGGGCCGAATGGAACGCGCAGCGTGCCCGGATGCGCGCGAACGCCCAGCGAACGCGCGAGCTCGCGGAGCGCGCCCAGGCGAAGTTGGACGCGAAGACGACGCAGCGGTAGGAAAACCGGCCGCGATTGCGGTTCGATACCCGGCCGACGACACTCGTGTCGATGGCTCCTGATCGAGCATCCATGCCAGCCGCTATGCCGCCTCTCGATTCGACCGACATCGCTGCCAGGCATCGGGTCGTTTGGTGGAGCCCGTCGCAGCCTCGCGCGCTTCTCATCTGCGCCGACGGCGACGGAGCCGCCGCATGGACGATGCAGATCGCCGATGCCGATCTGCCGGTTGCCGTTATCGGAATCGAAAGTGGCGGGTTGCAGTTCCCGGACACGCGTGTGCGTAGCGCCTACCGGCCCGAAGACGACCCACGTGCGCGCGCCTACCTCCCGCGCGTTGATCCTGACTACTTCCGGGCGCACCTCGACTACGTGATGAACACTGTTCTGCCATGGGCTGACGGCCGGATCTCCCGCACGCTTCCGCGCATCACCTTCGGCTTCTCGAACGGCGCTGTCTGGGCGGCGTCAGCGGCGGCAGCGCGGCCTTCCGAATTCGCTGCTGTCATCGCGTTCTCGATGGGTGCCGCTCCAGGACAAGAAGACCTTGGCCACCTGCCGCACGCGCTGGCCGCAGGAAAGAGGGAGGCGCCGTTTCTACAAATCACGACCGCCTACGCAGCTGCGCTTCGTCGAGCCGGAGTCCCCCTCCGCCTCCGCACGCCCGACCGGGGACACGAGTACGACATGTGGGCTGCGGAGTTCCGCCCCGCGCTCCGCTGGGTCCTCGATCAGCTCCGAATCTCTTAGAGACCGAACCAGAATGAGCGGCTGTGCCGCGCGGCCGCTCGACGAGCGTCATTCTGGTTCGGCCTCTTAATCGCAGAGCGGCCCGATAATCGAGATTCGCTGACCGTGCCGTAGCGTATGAAGTGAAGGCCGAAGCCGTGATTTGCAGCTATTTCCCGCTGCGATCGATGATCTCGATCCGGTAGCCGTCCGGATCGCGGACGAAGCAGAGCAGCGACCCGCCCTCCCGCACGCGGTACGGCTCGCGCTCCGGCTCGATCCCCTGCTGCTTCAGCGCCGCGAGCGTCGCGCCGAGATCCTCGACCGCGAGCGCGATGTGGCCGTAGCCGGTGCCGACGTCGTACGTGCGGCCGTCGTGGTTGTACGTCAGCTCGAGCTCCTCCTCCTGGCCGGGCACGCCGAAGAAGTAGTTCGTCGCCTCCTTGCCGCCGTCGCGATGGATGTCCATCTCGCGCCGGAACTCGAATCCGAGCGCCTCGTAGAAGGCACGGCTCCGCTCGGGATCCGTGATGCGGTACATCGTGTGCAGATAGCGCGTCGTCATGCGTGGGAGGCTAGTCGAGGTCCTCCTGCGTGAGTGCGAATAACACGGCGTCGACCCATTCGCCGTCCTTCCTGTAGGCGCGGCGCTTGACGCCTTCGCGGACGTAACCGGCGCGCTCGGCGTGCGCGATCGCGCGCTCGTTGAAGCCGTAGATCTGCAGCTCGACGCGGTGGAAGCCGAGCTCGCCGAGCAGCAGCCGCTGGAATGCACGCGCCGCGTCGTCGCCGATCCCGCGGCCGCGGAACCGCGGCGCGATCGCGAAGCGCCCGGCCTGCGCGATCCGATGCTGCTCGCTCAGCCGCTCGTACGCGACGCAGCCCGCCCGCTCGCCGTCGACCTCGATCACGTACCAGCCGAACTCGTCGTCGGGACGCGCGAGATCGGCGAGCGCCGCTTCGCGCGTGTCGGAGACGCGGTCGCCGAGGAACCGGCGCGTGTCGTCGTCGTTGACGAGCTCGACGAGGAACTCGACGTCGTCGGCAGTCGCGCGCCGGAGGTCGAGCCTCACGCCTCGGACGCGACGCGCCGCCGCACGCGGGCGAGCGAAACCGCGCCGGAGCCGAGCGCCACGCCCGCGAGGATGATCGCCAGCGCGAAGAACGCCGATGCGCCGAACCGCTCGTCGAGGAAGATCGCGCCGTAGGCGAGCGCGATCGGCGGGATCAGATACGTGCAGAGCGAGGCGAACGCGGCGCCCGCGCTGCGCACCATCGCGAAGAACAACAGATACGCGAGTGCGGTCCCCGGGACGCCGAGGACGACGACCGACGCGATCGCCTGCCAGCCGATCGACGTCCCGACCGCCTGCGCGACGCCGACCGGCGCAGCCAGCGCCGCCGAGAGCGCGGTCGTCGCGAGCGCGACGACGACCGGCTGCACCCGCGTCAGATGCCGGCCCGCGAGGAGGCCGCCGAGCCCGTAGCAGAACGCCATGCCGACGACGGCGAGCGCGCCGAGCACCTTCCCCTCCGGCTGCGCGCCGACGAGCAGCGCGACGCCGACGAAGCCGACGACGACGCCGACGAGACGCATGCCGGTGACGCGCACGTCGCGGAAGAAGCCGAATGCGATCACCGCGTTGAAGATCGGCACCGCGGCCTGGAGGATCGATGCGAGCCCCGACTGGATCCGCGTCTCGCCCCACGACAGCAGCCAGAACGGGACGGCGGTGTTCACGATGCCGACAATCGCGAGCCACGACGCGTTCTCGCGCAGCTCGACGAGCGTCTGCCGCGTGCCGACGACGAACGGCGCGATCAGCGCAAGCGTCAGCGCGGCGAACCCGAGCCGGCCGAGGATCAGCGTCGCGGGCGCGAGGTCACGGACGGCGATCTTGATGAAGAGGAACGACGCGCCCCAGATCAGCGACAGCGCGAGCAGCATGGCGACGTTCCGACGGCCCATGCTCCTCTATAACGCAGGCGGGGCGCCGTCTGTTTCCCCGGCTAAGATGAACCACCTGACGGAGCTCGCGGAACAGCCGCTCCACCGCGCTCTCGGCCTGACGGACTGGGAGGCGGACCGTATCCGGGAGCTGCTCGGCCGCGATCCGAACCATTTCGAGCTCGCCGTCTTCTCGCTGCTCTGGTCGGAGCACTGCGGCTACAAGCACTCGGCGCCGCTCCTGAAGCGGCTGCCGTCGCAGGGCGAGCGCGTCCTGCAGGGGCCGGGCGAGAACGCGGGCGTGCTCGATCTCGGCGACGGCCTCGCGGTGACGTTCAAGTGCGAGTCCCACAACCACCCGTCCGCCGTCGAGCCCTACCAGGGCGCAGCGACCGGGATCGGCGGGATCATCCGCGACATCATCGCGATGGGCGCGCGGCCGATCGCGCTCCTCGACGGGCTCTGGTTCGGTGCGCCCGACGCGCACTTCCAGCGGGCGGTCGCCGGCATCGGCGGCTACGGCAACTCCGTCGGCGTCGCGAACCTCGGCGGCCAGACCGTCTTCCACCCCGCGTACGCCGGCAATTGCCTCGTCAACGCGATGTGCGTCGGGGTCCTCGACGCCGAGCGGCTGCAGTCGGCGAAGGCGCACGGGCCGGGCAACGTCGTCGTCCTCTACGGCGCGACCACCGGCCGCGACGGGATCGGCGGCGCCTCGGTGCTCGCGAGCCAGGAGCTCGGCGAGGACGACGCCGACAAGCGGCCGTCCGTCCAGGTCGGCGATCCCTTCACCGGCAAGAAGCTGATCGAGGTCTCGGTCGAGCTCGTCGAGTCGGGGCTCGTCGAGTCGCTGCAGGATTGCGGCGCCGCCGGGCTCGCGTCCGCGCTCTCGGAGATGGCGGGCGAGGCGGGCATCGATGTCCACCTCGATCGCGTGCCGCTCCGCGAGGAGGGGATGGAGCCGTGGGAGGTGATGATCTCCGAGTCGCAGGAACGGATGGTCGCGGTCGTCCGCCCGCAGATGCTCGACGCCGTGCGCGCCGTCTGCGCGCGCTGGGAGCTTCCGTGCACGCCGATCGGCGACGTGACCGAGCACGGCGAGCTGCGCGCGTACTGGGCCGACGAGGTCGTCGGCGCGATCCCGGCGAGGCTGCTCACCGACGAATGCCCCCGCTACGAGGTCGAGCAGGCGGCGCCTCCCGACGCCTGGCCCGAGCCGCGGCAGCCGCTGACGGACGAGAACCGCGCGAGCAAGCAGTCGATCTACGAGCAGTACGACCAGCTGGTCGGCTCGCGCACCGTCCGCCGTCCCGGCCTCGACGCGGGCGTGCTGCGGCTGCGACCGTCGCTGCGCGGCCTCGCCGTCTCGCTGCAGGGCCCCCGTCCCGGCGAGACCGACCCGTTCCGCGCCGGTGTGCAGGCGGTGCTCGGCGCGGCGCGGAACGTCGCGTGCGCCGGCGGCGAGCCGCTCGGCCTCACCGACTGCCTCAACTTCGGCAACCCGGAGAAGCCGGAGATCGCGTGGGAGCTCGCGCAGGCGATCGAGGGGATCGCCCAGGCCGCGGAGGCGCTCGGGATCCCGGTCGTCTCCGGCAACGTCTCGCTCTACAACGACACCGACGGGCGGTCGATCCCGCCGACGCCGGTCGTCGGCTGCGTCGGCCTCGTCGCAGACGTGCGCAACATCCCGTCCAGGTGGGAGCAGGGCGACGTCGTGCTGCTCGCCGAGGCGCCGGAGGACTCGCTCGCGGCCGAAGCCGCGCTGATCCGCTTCCTCTGGAAGGCGGCGCCGTTGCTGACGCTCTGCCACGACGTCGGCCAGGCGGGCGTCGAGCACGCGCTCGCCGAGGCGGCGGCGTGGAGCGGCCGCGAGGCGGACGTCGACGTGCCCGACGCGACGCGCGGCGCGGCGCTTCTGGCGGTGCCGCGCGACGACGTTGCGAGACTCGGCTCGAAGGGCCTCGTCGAGATCGGCGAGGTGCGGTAGCGATGTGCGGCGTCTTCGGCGTCTACGCGCCCGAGCGCGACGTCGCCCGGCTCTCGTACTTCGGCCTGTTCGCCCTCCAGCACCGCGGCCAGGAATCGGCCGGCATCGCCGTCTCCGAAGGCGGCCGCCTGACGGCGATGCGCGACCTCGGCCTCGTCACCCAGGTGTTCGACGAGCGCAAGCTGCACGGCCTGCCCGGACAGGTGGCGATCGGGCACACGCGCTACTCGACGACCGGCTCCTCGCAATGGGCGAACGCGCAGCCGCTCGTCCTGCACGGCAGCGCGCGCACGGTCGCGCTCGGCCACAACGGCAACCTCGTCAACGCGCAGGAGCTGCGCGACGAGCTGACCGACGCCGGTGCGACGCTGCGCGCCACCTCGGACAGCGAGGTGATCGCGGCGCTGATCGCAGGCGACGACGGCTCGCTCGACGACGCCGTCGCGCGCACGATGCGGCGGCTCGAGGGCGCGTACTCGATCGTCGCGCTGTCGCAGGGGACGCTGATCGCCTTCCGCGATCCGCACGGCTTCCGCCCCCTCGTCCTCGGCCGCATCCATGACGACTGGGTGGTCGCCTCCGAGACGTGCGCACTCGACCTGGTGGGCGCCGACTTCGTCCGCGAGGTGGAGCGCGGCGAGGCGGTGCTGATCGACGAGCACGGGCTGCGCAGCGTCCAGGCGGTCGAGCCCGCCGGCGGCGGTGCGTTGTGCGTGTTCGAGTTCTTCTACCTCGCGCGGCCGGACACGCGCCTGGCGGGCATCGAGGTGCACGCGGCGCGCGTGCGGATGGGCGAGGCGCTCGCGGCGGAGGCGCCGGCCGAGGCCGACCTCGTGCTGCCGATCCCCGACTCCGGCACGCCGGCCGCGATCGGGTTCTCGCGCGCGCTCGGCATCCCGTTCAGCGAGGGCCTGATCAAGAACCGCTACATCGGCCGCACCTTCATCCAGCCCGACCAGGAGCTCCGGCAGCTCGGCGTCCGCCTGAAGTTCAACCCGCTCGCCGAGGTCGCGGGCAAGCGCGTCGTCGTCGTCGACGACTCGATCGTCCGCGGGAACACGACGCGGCAGATCGTGCGCATGCTCTTCGACGCGGGCGCCGACGAGGTGCACGTCCGCGTCTCGTCGCCGCCCGTGATCGGACAGTGCTTCTACGGCATCGACCTCGCCGATCCCGCCGAGATGATCGCGTCGGACAAGACCGTCGAGGAGATCCGCGCGCACATCGGCGCGACGTCGCTCGCGTACCTGTCGCACGACGGCCTCGTCGCCGCGACGCGGCGCCCCGAGAACGAGCTCTGCCGCGCGTGCCTGACGGGGCGCTACCCGACGCCGGTGCCGATCGACAGCGCGAAGCTGCGCTTCGAGGCCGGCGCGCGGGCGTAAGCCCACACGCCGGCCAAAGCAGCTACCTACTGCTCGAGGACGCGCGACGCCTTCGCGATGCCGCGCGAGAGGATGTACGCGGCCGTGATCCACGTCGTGGCGACGGCCCAGCCGTGCGCGTCGAAGTCGTCGGCGATCGCGGCGACGATCGCGAGGATGACCACGACGATGAACCAGATCACGAGCTCGGCGTTGCCCGGGACGGGGAGGATCGCGCCGGAGACCGGCGTGCGTCCCATCCCCATGTAGCCCGGTTGCTGCTGCTGCGGCGGCGGGCCGCCCTCCGGAGGCGCCGTGGACATCGCTTGCTCCTTTCTCAGGCCGCGAGGGCCGGCAGGTGGACGATCTCGAGCTTCAGTCCGTCCGGGTCGTAGAAGAACACCGCGTAGTACCCCGGCGAGTAGGTGTATTCCTGCGGGTCGCTCTCGAGCAGTGCACCGCTCGCCTGCAGCCACTCGGCGCGCTCGTCGACGACCGCGCGCGAGTACGCCTCGAAGGCGATGTGGTGCAGGCCGACGGCGTAGCGGTCGTAGGCGGCGGAGTCGCTCTGCGCCTGACGCAGCCCGACGGAGCATGCCGGCCCCTCGAGATACCAGATCGTCTCGCCGCGCTCGCCCTCGACCTCGCTCAGGCGGTGCCACCCGAGCGGGCCGAGCAGCTCGCGGTAGAAGGGCAAGCTGCGCTCGATCGAGGAGACGACGAGGTCGACGTGATGGACGCTCACCGAACCAACGGAGCTTCGACGGATCGCGCCCGTGTCCTCCTACGATGGCGCCCGTGCACCTGTTCCACTACCACCTCGTGACGAACCGGGTGCGCGAGGTCGAGGCGCGCTACATCGGCAAGCTCGGCTTCGATCTCGTCGCGCGGCACGGACGGATCGGCGAGGACCTCACGTCGTACGAGTCGGGCGTATCGTGGACCGAGCTCGATGCGATGGGGTTCAAGCTGCGCCTGTCCGAGCTCGAGCTCGGGGCCGTCAACGTCGTCGTGCAGCCCGGCCAGTGGCCGCTGCCGCGCGTCGACCATCTCGGGCTGGCCCTCGACGAGGACGAGTTCGATGCGGCGCTCGGGCGCGCAGAGGACGCCGAGCTGCGCGTCCAGGAGCACGGCGGGCGGCGAACGTTCGTGTCGACGAACGCCGGCTACCGGCTCGAGCTGCACCCGCCGCGCGACTGGATCGACGAGCTGCTCGAGCAGGGCGACCGGCTGCAGCTCTCGGAGCTCCATCTGAAGGCGGACGACCCGGAGGCGAAGGCGGCCGCGCTCGCCGAGGTGCTCGGCTGCGACCGGATCGGCGCCGACGTGGAGATCGGCGAGACGCTCGTGCGGTTCGTGCCCGGCGGCCCGCAGGGCCGGCCGCAGCTGCACGCCGAGCTGTTCCTGTGAGCGCGGCGCCGCCGATCGCGCGCGTCGGCGGCGCCGTCGTCATGGGCACCGGCATCGTCTCGATCGCGCTGGCGCTCGACGATCAGAACGCGCTCTCGCTCGCGCTCCTCGTCGTCGCCGCCGTCGCGCTCGGCGGAGTTGCCGCCGCGCTCGTCGCGCTCGTCATCTCCGATCGCGCGACGCTTCGCGAGAGCGCGGCGGTGCCCGGCGCGCTGACCTGGGTGGCGGGAACGAACGTCGTCGGCAGCCGCCTCAGCATCCTCGGCTGGCAGCACGAGGCGGCGGCGCTGCTCGTGGCGGCGCTCGCCCTGTGGCTCGTGCTCGTCCCGCTCGTGCTCGCGCACTGGCGGACGCCGACGGTTGGGCTCTCGTTCCTGCTCGTCGTGGCGACCGAGTCGCTCGCGGAGCTCGGCGCGCGGCTGTCGTCGACGACCGGCGAGCGCTGGCTCGGACATGCTGCACTCGCCGCGTTCGCGCTCGGGCTCGCGTTCTACGTCGTCGTCCTCGCCCGCTTCGACCTCCGGCAGCTGCGCGAGGGGCAGGGCGACCACTGGATCGCCGGCGGTGCGCTCGCGATCGCCGCGCTCGCCTGCGCCCACTGCGCCGAGGCGCTCGGCGGCGACCTGCATACGCTGACGCTCGTGGTCTGGGCGACCGCGGTCGCGTGGCTGCCCGTTCTCGTCGTGGCCGAGGTCGCGCGGCGGCGACCGAGGTTCGACGAGCGCCGCTGGTCGACGGTCTTCCCGCTCGGGATGTACGCGGTCTGCAGCTTCGCCGCGGCGCGGGTCGCTGACGTCGGCGTGCTGGCGACGTTCGCGAGGGCCTGGGTCTGGGTCGCGCTCGCGGCCTGGGCGCTCGTCGCCGCGTGGGCGCTGCGGGAGCTTGCCGACCTCGTCGTGGACACCGCATAGACTCGAATCCTTGACCGAGGGGAGCCGCACGTACGCCGCCGCCGGAGTTTCCCTCGCGACCGCCGACTCCGTCGTCGAGCGGCTCCGCGCAGCGGTCGAATCGACCGGCGCCGCCGGCTTCGGTCATTTCGCCGGGCTCTTCCCGCTCGACGAGCGGCGCTACCTCGCCGCCTCCACGGACGGGGTCGGCTCGAAGCTGATGCTCTCGCGCCGCGCCGGCAAGCTTCACTGGGCGGGAATGGATCTCGCGGCGCACTGCATCGACGACGTCCTCTGCGTCGGCGCACAGCCGCTCTTCCTCCTCGACTACGTCGCCGCCGCCCACATCGATCTCGAGCAGGTTGCCGAGCTCGTCGAAGGCGCGGCCGAGGTGTGCCGCGAGGCCGGCGTTCTGCTGATCGGCGGCGAGACCGCCGAGCTGCCCGGCGTCTATCGCGCCGACGAGCTCGACTTCGCGGGGACGTGCGTCGGCACCGTCGACCGCGACGCCGTCATCGACGGCTCGCGCTGCGCACCCGGCGACGCGATCGTCGGGTTCCCGTCGAACGGGATCCACACGAACGGCTTCTCGCTCGTCCGCTCGATCGTCGGCGACGACGACTTCGACGCCGACCTGCTGCTCGCGCCGCACAGGCTGTACGTGGACGAGGTCCGCGACCTCCGCGCGCGCGCCGACGTGAAAGCGCTCGCCCACGTCACCGGCGGCGGCCTGCTCGGCAACCTCGAGCGCGTCCTGCCCGACCAGGTCGAGGCGCACATCGACTGGACGTCGTGGGAGCGGCCGCCCGTGTTCGGCTGGCTGGCCGAGCACGGCGTCGGTGAGGACGAGGCGCGGCGCGTCTTCAACCTCGGCATCGGCCTCTGCGCCGTCGTCGCCGAGCCGCCGTCCGGGTCGCTCGTGATCGGCGAATTGCGATGATCGGCGTCCTCGTCAGCGGCGCCGGCTCGAACCTGCAGGCGCTGCTCGACGCCGGCCTGCCGGTGCGTGCGGTCGCGAGCAACAAGCGCGGCGCAGCGGCGCTGCAGCGCGCATCGCACCTACCGACAGCGAGCTTCGAGCTGCGCGACTACGCATCGCGCGACGAGCGCGACACCGCGATGGCCGACTGGCTCGTCGCGCACGGCGTCGAGCTCGTCGTGCTGGCGGGCTACATGCACCTGCTCACACCGAGCTTCCTGCGGCGGTTCCCTGACCGCGTGATCAACGTGCACCCGTCGCTGCTGCCCGACTTCCCGGGCGCGCACGCGGTCGCCGACCAGCTCGCGGCCGGCGTACGCGTGGCCGGCGCGACCGTCCATGTCGTCGACGAGGGCATCGACTCCGGTCCGATCCTGCTGCAGGAGCGCGTGCCCGTGCGAGACGACGACACCGTCGAGTCGCTGCACGACCGGATCAAGCAGGTCGAGCACCGCCTGCTGCCGCAGGCCGTCGAGGAGCTGCTGTGCGCGCGCTGATCAGCGTGTACGACAAGACGGGGATCGACGAGTTCGCGCGCGGCCTCGCCGAGCTCGGCTGGAGCCTCGTCGCGAGCGGCGGCACGGCCGCCCACCTCGAGTCGCTCGGCCTCGCCGTCGACCGCGTCGAGGCGCTGACCGACTTTCCGGAGATGCTCGGCGGACGCGTCAAGACGCTGCACCCGCGGATCCACGCCGGAATCCTCGCGCGCCGCGACCGCGACGAAGACGTGGCGACGCTCGAGGAGCACGAGATCGAGCCGTTCGACCTCGTCTGCATCAACCTCTACCCGTTCGAGCACGTCGCTGCGCAGCGCGGCGTCACCGAGGCGGAGGCGGTCGAGATGATCGACGTCGGCGGGCCTTCCATGCTGCGCGGCGCCGCCAAGAACTTCGCGCACTGCGCGCCGGTCTGCCGCCCCGAGCGGTACGCGTTCGTCCTCGACGAGCTCCGCGCGCAAGGGTCGCTCTCGCCGGAGACGCGGCGCGAGCTCGCGGCAGAGGCGTTCGCGACCACGGCCGCGTACGAGGCGGCGATTGCGTCGTGGTTCTCGGATCGCGAGCCCTTCCCCGAGACGCTCGTGGTCGCGCTCGACAAGGTGCAGGATCTCTCCTACGGCGAGAACCCGCACCAGCGCGCCGCGTATTACGCCGAACGCGGCACGCGCACGCACCTGCTCGCGCGCGTCGAGCAGCTGCACGGCAAGGACCTCTCGTTCAACAATCTCAACGACCTCTCCGGCGCGCGGATGCTGGCGCGCGAGTTCGCGCTGCCGGCATGCGTGATCGTCAAGCACGCGAACCCGTGCGGCGTCGCCGTCGGCGCGACGCTCGGCGAGGCGTACGAGAAGGCGCTCGCTGCCGACCCCGTGTCCGCCTACGGCGGGATCGTCGTCGTCAACCGGGACGTCGACGATGCGCTCGGCGCGAGGCTCGCGGAGCAGTTCGTCGAGGTGCTGTTCGCGCCGGGCTACGGCGAGCACGCGCTCGAGGCGCTCCGCAAGCGGCAGAACGTGCGCATCCTCGTCGACCACGAGCGACGGCGCGCAGGCGGCGGCGAGCGGCACTACAAGCGTGTGCTCGGCGGCGTGCTCGTGCAGGATCCCGACTCCGAGATCGAGGAGCGCGACGGCTGGGAGGCGGTGGCCGGCTCGGTCGACGAGCGGCAGTGGGGCGACCTCGTGTTCGCGATGCGGGTCTGCAAGCACGTCTCGTCCAATGCGATCGTGCTCGCGAAGGATCTCGCGACGATCGGCATCGGCGCCGGGCAGATGAGCCGGGTCGATGCCGTGCGGATCGCCCTCGACAAAGCGCGCGAGGTCGGCCACGACGTCAGCGGCGCGGTGCTCGCGTCCGACGCGTTCTTCCCGTTCGCGGACGGCCCGCAGCTCGCGCTCGACGCCGGTGTCGCGGCGATCGTCCAGCCCGGCGGCTCGCGCCGCGACCAGGAGGTCGTCGACGCCGTTACCGCCGCCGGCGCGGCGATGGTCTTCAGCGGGCGCAGGCACTTCCGGCATTAGAGATCGAACCAGAATGACGCTCGTTGAGCGGTCGCGATAGGCGAGTGCAGCGCAAGGACGCAGGGAGCGCCG
>DASXWV010000060.1:0-12862 GCA_036503495.1 Gaiellaceae bacterium | reverse complement strand
GTGTGGAAGGACCTGACGGACAACGTCAACACGCTCGCCGGCAACCTGACGACGCAGGTGCGGAACATCGCGCAGGTCACGACCGCGGTCGCGAACGGCGACCTGAGCAAGAAGATCACCGTCGACGTCCGCGGCGAGGTGCTTCAGCTCAAGGACACGATCAACACGATGGTCGACCAGCTGCGCGCGTTCTCGGCCGAGGTGACGCGCGTCGCGCGCGAGGTCGGAACCGAGGGCCGGCTCGGCGGCCAGGCGTCGGTCGAGGGCGTCAGCGGCGTGTGGCGCGACCTCACCGACAACGTCAACTTCATGGCGTCGTCGCTCTCGGAGCAGGTGCGCAACATCGCGCAGGTCACGACCGCGGTCGCGAACGGCGACCTCTCGAAGAAGATCACCGTCGACGTCAAGGGCGAGATCGCGGAGCTGAAGGACACGATCAACACGATGGTCGACCAGCTCTCCTCGTTCGCCGACGAGGTGACGCGCGTCGCGCGCGAGGTCGGCACCGAGGGCAAGCTCGGCGGCCAGGCGAACGTCAAGGGCGTCAGCGGCACGTGGAGGGACCTCACCGACTCGGTGAACGGGCTCGCCGACAACCTGACGAGCCAGGTGCGGAACATCGCCGAGGTGACGACCGCCGTCGCGCAGGGCGACCTCTCGAAGAAGGTGACGGTCGAGGTCCGCGGCGAGGTCCTCCAGCTGAAGAACACGATCAACACGATGGTCGACCAGCTGTCGGCGTTCGCCGCCGAGCTGACCCGCGTCGCCCGCGAGGTCGGCACCGAAGGAAAGCTCGGCGTGCAGGCCGAGGTCGAGGGCGTCAGCGGCGTCTGGCGCGACCTGACCGAGAACGTCAACACGCTGGCGGCGACGCTGACGACCCAGCTCCGCTCGATCGCCGAGGTGTCGACGGCCGTGACGCAGGGCGACCTCACGCGCTCGATCAACGTCGAGGCCGAGGGCGAGATCGATCAGCTGAAGGAGAACATCAACCAGATGATCGCGAACCTCCGGACGACCACCGACCGGAATGCGGAGCAGGACTGGTTGAACTCGAACCTCGCGCGGTTCTCCGGCCTGATGCAGGGCCAGCGCGACCTGCAAGAGGTCTCGCGGCTGATCATGTCCGAGCTGACGCCGCTCGTCGGCGCGCAGTACGGCGCGTTCTTCCTGATGGACGATGCGGATCCCGAGCAGCCGGCGTACCAGCTCGTCGCGTCGTACGGCTACAAGACGCGCAAGAAGGTGGCGAACCGGTTCAAGGTCGGCGAGTCGCTCGTCGGCCAGTCCGCCCTCGAGAAGCAGTCGATCCTGATCACCGAGCCGCCGGACGACTACATCCGTGTCGCGTCCGGCCTCGGCGAGGCGACGCCGCGGAACATCATCGTCATGCCCGTCCTGTTCGAGGACCAGGCGATGGCCGTGATCGAGCTCGCGTCGTTCACGCCGTTCGCGGACGTGCAGCGGTCGTTCCTCGAGGGCCTCGGCGAGACGATCGGCATCGTCATCAACACGATCCAGGCGACGATGCGGACCGAGGACCTCCTCCGCCAGTCGCAGGCGCTGACGCTCGAGCTGCAGGAGCGCTCGGAGGAGCTGCAGTCGCAGCAGGAGGAGCTGAAGCGGGCGAACACCGAGCTCGAGCAGCAGGCGCAGACGCTGAAGGCGTCGGAGGAGCTGCTGCAGACGCAGCAGGAGGAGCTGCAGCAGACGAACGAGGAGCTCGAGGAGAAGGCGCAGCTGCTCGAGGAGCAGAACCGCCGCATCGAGATCAAGAACAACGAGATCGAGCTGGCGCGGGCGGCGCTGCAGGACCGCGCCGAGCAGCTCGCGCTCTCGTCGAAGTACAAGAGCGAGTTCCTCGCGAACATGAGCCACGAGCTGCGCACGCCGCTCAACTCGCTGCTGATTCTCGCGAAGCTCCTCGCCGAGAACGCAGACGGCAACCTCAGCGGCAAGCAGGTCGAGTTCGCGACGACGATCCACCAGGCGGGCGCCGACCTGCTCGACCTGATCAACGACATCCTCGACCTGTCGAAGGTCGAGGCCGGGAAGATGGACGTCAACGCGACCGACGTCGCGCTCGGCGACGTCCGCGACTACGTCGAGCGGACGTTCACGCCGCTCACCGAGGAGAAGGGCCTGGAGCTGTCGGTCGAGATCCACGGCGCGCAGGTGCCGCCGACGCTCCACACCGACGAGCAGCGCCTGCAGCAGGTCTTGAAGAACCTGCTCTCGAACGCGGTCAAGTTCACCGACAGCGGCGTCGTCGCGCTGCGCATCGAGCTCGCGCCGGAGACGCTGCAATTCGCGACGCCGACGCTGGTGCAGGCCGACTCGGTGCTCGCGTTCTCGGTCATCGACACGGGAATCGGCATCGCGGAGGACAAGCTGCGCGTGATCTTCGAGTCGTTCCAGCAGGCGGACGGCACGACGTCGCGCAAGTACGGCGGCACCGGCCTCGGCCTGTCGATCAGCCGCGAGATCGCCCGCCTGCTCGGCGGCGAGATCCGCGTCGATTCCGAGCCGGGTAAGGGCAGCACCTTCACGCTCTACCTGCCGACGTCGTATGCGCCGCTCGACGCGGGCGCGCCGACCGCGGAGCTGCAGGAGCTCGAAGCGCACCTCGACGCCCTGATGCTCGACGGGCAGACCCTGCTCGCCGAGAGCACCGAGCTGCTCGAGCCGAAGCCCGAGCTCGATCCCTCGCTGCTGCTCCCCAACGAGCTCCCCGACGACCGCGACGACGTGCAGGCCGGCGACCGCGTCGTGCTGATCGTCGAGGACGACACGACGTTCGCGCGGACGGTGCTCGAGGTCGCGCGCCTGCGAGGGTTCAAGGGGATCGTCGCGCTGAGAGGCGATGTCGGCCTCGCGCTCGCACACGAGCTGAAGCCCGACGCGATCGTGCTCGACATGGAGCTGCCGGGAATGGACGGCTGGACGGTGCTCGACCACCTCAAGCACCACCCGGCGACACGCCACATCCCGGTGCACATCATCTCGGCCTCCGATGCCGGCACGGGCGCGCTGCGCGCGGGCGCGGTCGCATTCCTGCAGAAGCCGCTCGAGAAGGAAGGCGTCGACGTGATGCTCGACCAGATCTCGTCGTTCATCGACAAGGGCGTCCGCTCGCTGCTCGTGGTCGAGGACGACGCTGACCAGCGGCAGGCGATCGTCGAGCTCGTCGGCTCCGGCGACGACGTCGACGTCACCGCGGTCGGGTCGAGCGACGAGGCGCTCGCGCTGCTGGCCGAGCGTCAGTTCGACTGCATGGTGCTCGACCTCAAGCTGCCCGAGACCAGCGGCTTCAAGCTGCTCGAGCAGCTGAAGAAGGACGAGCGGAACTCGCGGCTGCCCGTGATCGTCTACACCGGCAAGGAGCTGACGCGCAAGGAGGAGACGCGCCTCAAGAAGTACGCGGAGACGATCATCGTCAAGGACGCGCGCTCACCGGAGCGCCTGCTCGACGAGACGTCGCTCTTCCTGCATCGCGTCGAGGCACGGCTGCCCCAGGCGAAGCGGCGGATGCTCGAGCAGCTGCACAGTGCCGAGGAGGTCTTCAAAGGCAAGAAGGTGCTGATCGTCGACGACGACGTGCGCAACGTCTTCGCGCTCACGTCCGTCCTCGAGGCGAACGGCATGGAGGTGATCTTCGCCGAGAACGGGAAGGACGGCATCGACTGCCTCCGGGCCAACCCGGACGTCGACCTCGTCCTGATGGACATCATGATGCCGGAGATGGACGGCTACCAGACGATGAGCGCCGTCCGGCAGATCCCCGAGTTCCGGCAGCTGCCGATCATCTCGCTGACCGCGAAGGCGATGAAGGGCGACCGCGAGAAGTCGATCCAGTCGGGCGCGTCCGACTACATCACGAAGCCGGTCGACACCGACCAGCTTCTCTCCCTGATGCGGGTGTGGCTCTACCACTAGAGGAGACGATGCCTGCGGCGGCGCAGGACCCCGAGCTCGAGCAGCTCGAGATCGAGCTGCTGCTCGAGGCCGTGTATCGACGCTACGGCTTCGACTTCCGCGAGTACGCGCAGGCGTCGCTCAAGCGGCGCCTGTGGCGGCGCGCGCACGCCGAGCACGTCGCGACGCTGTCCGACCTGCAGGCGCGGCTCCTGCACGACCCGCAGTGCATGGAGCGCCTCCTGCTCGACCTGTCGATCAACGTCACCTCGATGTTCCGCGACCCGTCGTTCTATCTCGCTTTCCGCGAGAAGGTCGTGCCGATGCTGCACACATATCCGTTCACACGGATCTGGTGCGCCGGCTGCTCCACGGGCGAGGAGGTGTACTCGCTCGCGATCCTGCTCGAGGAAGAAGAGCTGTACGACCGCACGCGGATCTACGCGACCGACATCAACGAGAACGTGCTCGCGACGGCCCGCGCCGGCATCTTCCCGCTCGAGCGGATGCAGCAGTACACGCAGAACTACATCCGCGGCGGCGGCAAGCACGACTTCTCGCGCTATTACCTGTCGGCGTACGACGGCGCCCAGTTCTCGCGCTCGCTCGTCGAGAACGTGGTGTTCGCGCAGCACAACCTCGCGATGGACCGCGCGTTCAACGAGTTCAACGTCATCCTCTGCCGCAACGTGATGATCTACTTCGACCGGACCCTGCAGAGCCGGGTGCACGAGCTCTTCTACGAGAGCCTCGATCAGTTCGGGATGCTCGCCCTCGGACACAAGGAGTCGCTGAGCTTCACGAAGTACGCCGAGAAGTACGAGCTTCTCGACGCCGCGGAGCGGATCTACAGGAAGATCGGATGACGTGGCGCACGCCTACGAGGTCATCGTGATCGGGACCTCCTGGGGCGGGCTCGGCGCCCTCAGCACGCTGCTCGACGGGCTCGACGACGCAGTCCGGCAGCCGATCGTCGTCGTGCAGCACCGCTCGCCCGAGGGTGAGGAGGGCGCGCTCGCGAACCTGCTCGCCCACCACACGAGCCGCGTCGTCTGCGACCCGAACGACAAGACGAAGCTCGAGCCGGACCACGTCTACCTCGCTCCGCCCGATTACCACGTGCTCGTGGAGGACGGCCATGTCGCGCTCTCGACCGACGAGCGCGTGCAGTTCGCGCGCCCCTCGGTCGACGTGCTGTTCGAGAGCGCCGCGGATGCGTACGGCGACCGCGCCGTCGGCGTCGTCCTGACGGGCGCGAACGAGGACGGCGCACGCGGGCTCGCGAAGATCAAGGCGCGCGGCGGCGTCGCGATCGTCCAGGATCCCGAGACCTCGACGCGGCGCTCGATGCCGGACGCAGCGATCGCGGCCACCGAGGCCGACGCGATCCTCGCGATCGAGGAGATCCCGCTGTTCCTGAACGGGCTGTGCGCATGAGCGCGCCGTCGAGCCTACGCGTGCCGTCGATCCTCCTCGTCGACGACCGGCAGGAGAACCTGCTGGCGCTCGAGGCGATTCTCGAGCCGCTCGGCCACCGCCTCGTCTCGGTGACGTCGGGCGTCGACGCGCTCAAGGAGCTGCTGCGCGGCGACTTCGCGTGCATCCTGCTCGACGTCCAGATGCCGGAGCTCGACGGCTTCGAGCTCGCCGAGCTGATCAAGCAGCGCGAGCGCTCGGCGCACATCCCCATCCTCTTCGTGACCGCGCTCTCGACGGAGGACCGCCACGTCTTCCGCGCCTACTCGGCAGGGGCGGTCGACTACATCTTCAAGCCGATCGACCCGGACATCCTGCGCTCGAAGGTCGCGGTCTTCGTCGAGCTGTGGGAGAAGAACCGGCAGCTGCGCGAGCAGGCGGAGCAGCTGCACCGGCAGGAGGTCGCTGCGCTCGAGCGCGCGAACGAGGAGCGCTACCGGCAGCTGGCGGACGCGATGCCGCAGATCATCTGGACGGCCGGCGCCGACGGCGGCGCGACGTACTTCAACCGCCGCTGGTTCGAGTTCACGGGCATGAGCCCGGAGGAAGCGGGTCCCGGTGCATGGACGAAGGTCGTGCACCCCGACGACCTCCCGACCGCGCTGGGCCGGCGGGAGCAGACGCTCGTCAACGGCGAGCCGTTCGAGGTCGAGTACCGCTTCCGCGGGCGGGACGGCTCCTACCGGTGGCATCTCGGCCGCGCCGTGCCGATCCGCGATCGCGACGGCGAGATCGAGTTCTGGATCGGCACTGCGACGGACATTCACGACCGGAAGACGATCGAGGACCAGCGCGCGTTCATCATCGCCGCGGGCGACGAGCTGTCGCGGACGCTCGACTACCGCGAGTCGCTGAAGCGGATCGCAGCGCTCGCGGCGACGGAGATCGCCGACTGGTGCAGCATCCACATCGTCGAGCTCGACGGCACGATCGAACAGATCGCGCTCGCGCATCACGATCCCGCGAAGCTCACGTTCGCGCGGGAGCTGCAGGAGCGCTACCCGCCCGACCCGAATGCGGAGGCGGGCGCACCCGCGGTGATCCGCCGGCGCGAGGCGGAGCTCGTGCCCGAGATCGACGACGCCATGCTGCGAGCCGGCGCGATCGACGAGCTGCACTACGACCTGATCGGGCAGCTCGGGCTGACGTCGTATCTCTGCGTGCCGCTGCGCGGCCGCGACCATGTCCTCGGCGCGATCACCTTCGTTTCCGCAGAGGCGGGCCGGCGGTACGGCGCCGACGACCTGAAGCTCGCGGAGGAGCTCGCGCGCCGCGCCGCAATGGCGATCGAGAACGCGCGGCTGTACCGCGACTCGGAGGAGCGCGCACAGGCGGCGCGCGTCCTCGCCGCGATCGGCGACGGCGTGCTGCTCGTCGACCGCAACGGGGAGGTGCGGCTCTGGAACAGCGCTGCCGAGCGGATCACCGGCCTGCCCGAAGCCACCGTGCTCGGCCGGCGGCTCGACGAGGTCGTCCCCGGCTGGAACACCGGCACCGTCCCGCTCGAGCTCGAGGGCCGCGAGCTGTGGCTCGACGTCTCCGGCGTCGCGACCGAGGACGGCACCGTGTACGCCTTCCGCGACCTGACGCACGAGCGCGCGCTCGAGTCGCTGCGCCAGGATCTCGTCGCGACCGTCTCGCACGAGCTGCGCACACCGCTCGCCGCGATCTACGGCGCGGCGCTGACGCTCCGCCGTGACGACGTCGAGCTGGAAGCGCAGCTGACGGACAAGCTGCTCGAGGTGATCACGGAGGAATCCGGCCGGCTCGCCGAGATCGTCAACGACCTGCTGCTCGCCAGCCAGCTCGACACGGGCAAGCTGCAGGCGGACGTGCAGTCCTGCGACCCGCTCGAGATCACGACGCTCGAGCTCGACGCGGCGCGGACGCACCTGCCCGAGAACATCGAGCTCCGCCTCGACGCGCCGGGCGAGCTGCCGCCGGTCGCCGCCGACCCCGGTCAGCTACGGCAGGTGCTCTCGAACCTGATCGAGAACGCGATCAAGTACTCGCCGGCCGGCGGTGCGGTGACGGTCGCGCTCGAAGCGCGGCAGCACTTCGTCCGCTTCTCCGTGCGCGACTCCGGCCTCGGCATCCCGCGCGAGGAGCAGGCGCGGATCTTCGAGAAGTTCTACCGCCTCGATCCCGACATGAAGCAGGGGATCGGCGGCACGGGGCTCGGGCTCTACATCTGCCGCGAGCTCGTGCGGCGCGTCGACGGCCGGCTCTGGGTCGAGTCGGACGGCCGGACGGGATCGACCTTCGTCGTCGAGATCCCGCGCGAGAGCGTCGCGCGCGCGAGCGAGAACGGCACGCGGTCGCGGGCGACGGTCTCCGCGTAACCTGGCGGCGATGGAGATCGTCGAGCTCGACGCGCGCGGGGTCGAGCGGCACGCGGACGAGCTGGCGCAGCTGCTGCTCGACGCGCACGCGTCGAACATGGCGCTCGGACTGGCGGCGCCGTTGACCCGTGAGGTCGCCGCGTCTGCGTGGCAGGAGCTGCGCGGGATCGTCCTCGCCGCCGTCGACGACGGGGTCGTCGTCGGGGCGGTCTGCCTGTCGCCTGCGTCGGCTTCGAACGGGCGGCACCGCGCAGAGGTGCAGAAGCTCGCCGTGCGCGCCGACCGCCGGGGCGCGGGGATCGGCGCGCTGCTGCTCGATGCGTGCGCCGAGAAGGCTCGTTCGCTCGGGCTGCGGCTCCTGTGGCTGACGACGCACGCGGACACGCGCTCGGACCGCTTCTACGTCGCGCGCGGCTGGACGCGGATGGGCGTGATGCCGGAGTTCTCCGAGGCGCCCGACGGCCGGTTTGCGACGAACGCGTTTTTCTATCTGCAGTTGCCGGGTAAGGCGACAGCATGAATCCTCTCCGCGGTTTCCCAGGGCACCCGAGCCATCCGCCGCTCACCGACGCGACGATCGGGGCGTACACGTTCGCGACAGTGGCCGCGATCCTCTCGAAGCTCGGCGTCGCCGAGCACGCCTTCGCGCAGGCGTGGTGGCTGGCGCTGATCGTCGCCGCCGCCACCTCGCTCTTCACGGTGCTGACCGGCTTCCTCGACTGGCTGAAGATCTCTTCCGGGACGCCGCTCTGGCGCACGGCGACGATCCACGCCGGGACGATGGCGCTCGCGACGGTCGCGTTCCTCGTCGCGATCGGCGCCGGGCACAACGACTACGTCGACCGCGCCGTGCACTCGAGCTCGCTGATCCTCACCGTCATCGGCTTCGTGCTGCTGACGATCGGTGGGACGATCGGCGGTTCGATCACGTACGTGCACGGGATGCGCGTCCTCAACCTGGTCGACGAGCCGACGAAGCGGGCGATCGTGCCGAGCTCGCACGACGAGAAGGAGCAGGCGGCGCAGTAGCCGCGCGATAACGGTTCTCATCTATCCTCGAGGGATGGGGACCTGGTCGGTCGACGCACGCTCTCGCCTCGCCGCTGCCGGACAGCGGGTCGGTGCCGCGCGGGCGGAGGTGATCGACTTCCTCGACGCGCAGGACTGCTGCCGCGGCGCGCAGGAGATCCACGACGCTCTGGCGGCGCGCGGCTCGCGGATCGGCCTCGCGAGCGTCTACCGCGCGGTGGAGTCGCTCGTCGCGTGCGGCGCGGCTCTGCGCGTGGACGTCGGCGACGGCATCGCGCGGTACGAGCCGGCGCGGATGGGCCACGGCCACCACCATCACCTCGTCTGCGAGGGCTGCGGCAAGCTCGAGCCGTTCCACGATGCCGAGCTGGAGCGGGCGATCGAGGCCGTCGAGCGGGGGACGGGCTACGCCGTCGCGACGCACGACGTGGTGCTGCGCGGCGCCTGCTCGGACTGCCGCGCCGCCTAAAGAGGCCGAACCAGAATGACGCTCGTCGAGCGGTCGCGATAGGCGAGTGCAGCGCAAGGACGCAGGGAGCGCGGCCGCGCGGCACAGCCGCTCATTCTGGTTCGGTCTCCAAGCCGGAGGTCGGACTCGAACCGACGACATCGTCTTTACAAGAGACGCGCTCTACCAGCTGAGCTACTCCGGCGCGGCGCCCATGCTACCGTCCGAATCGTTGGCTATCTTGACAACGGACCCGGAACCGAACATCCGAAGATCGTCGGCGACCGAACGCAACTCGCGGTCATGGCCGCCCTCTACGCCGCCGGCTATGGCCTCTATGTGCCTTTCGGCGAGAACACGCGCTGCGACCTGATCGTCGAGCGCGATGACGGGCTCATGCGCGTCCAGTGCAAGACCGGCCGCCTACGCAGCGGCACGATCCGCTTTGCGGTCTGCAGCGTCTACGCCCACCACTCGAACCCGAAGGCGATCTTCCGGACCTACGAGGGCGAGATCGATGCTTTCGCCGTCTACTGCCCCGAGACGTCAGGGATCTATCTCGTCCCGATCGCCGAAGTCCCGAACAAACGGGGCTGCTGGCTCCGCACAGAAGCACCGCGCAACAACCAGCTGCAAAGGGTGCGCTGGGCGCGGGACTACGAGATCGGGACGGTCGCTATAGGAGGACTTCGCGCGCCTTCTGGTGCGTGATGATCTTGCGCTTCACGCGCTGCAAGGCGTTGTCGATCGTCTTCGTGTCGCAGCCGAGCTGCTCCGCCATGTCCTCGTAGGAAGAGCCCTCGAGGTAGAGACGCAGCGCGTCCGCTTCGAGCGCGGACAAGCCGGTGCCGAGCGAGAAGACGAGCGACTGCAGCTCCTCCGTCGAGATGACCATCACCGGCGGCTCCTGCACCGCCGGCCCCGGCAGCGCGTCGCCGAGCGTGCACTCGCCGTCGGCGTCCTGTCCGGCCGGCGTGTGCGAGAACGACACGTACTGGTTGAGCGGCGTGTGCTTGAACCGCGTCGCAGTCTTGATCGCGGTGATGATCTGGCGCGTCACGCACAGCTCCGCGAACGAGCGGAACGACGTCTCCTTATCGGGGCGGAAGTCGCGCACGGCCTTGTAGAGACCGATCAGGCCCTCCTGCAGCAGGTCGTCGTTGTCGCCGCCGGCGAGGAAATAGGAGCTCGCCTTGAGGCGGACGAAGCCCGTGTACCTGCGGATCAGCACATCCATCGCGGCGCCGTCGCCGTTGCGGGCCTTGAGGACGAGCTGGAGATCCTCCAGCTCGCGTTGAGCCTTCTGCGGCGAGTGAGCTGTTGCGGTGCGAGCGGCCAACGGTCTCCCCCGGGATCTGGTGGAAGGGCAAGACTGAACTCTCACCCTCAAGTTGAGGGCGAAGATAGCAAGGGGTCCAAGGAATTACAAGTCCACTTGCGATGGACCCAACATGATACGAACGTGTGTTCGTAACCGCTATCCGCCGCGGCGCAGCCGCTCGAGCCGTGCGAGCGTCTCGGGGTCGAGCTTGTCGCGCAGATCGCCGCGCGCGCGATCGACGTGCTCTGCCGGCGTCAGCTCGGCGAGGAAGCGGCGCGAGGACAGCTTGCGCACCTGGGCGCCGGTGGTTCCGCGCACCGCTTCGTCCGACGACACGACTGCGACCTGCTCGCGCGCGCGGTGCTCCGCGGCGAGCCGCTCGATCGCCGCGTCCGCATCTTCTGCCCAGCGCACGAGCAGCGGTCCGTGCGATTCGTCCGCGCCGTGACCGTCGAACACGACGACGCCGCGCGCGCCCTTCGTCGCCACCCAGCTCGCAAGCACGTCGCGCAGCTCGTCCGGTGAGCGGAAGCCGCCCGCGTGCAACAGGTTGAAGCCGTCGAACAGATAGAGCGTCGGCTCAGCCACGGCGCTGCCGCCGCGCTTCGTACAGCAGCACCGCCGCTGCAACGCTGACGTTCAGAGACTCGACGCGACCGAGCTGCGGGATCGAGACGAACACGTCGCACGTGCGCCGCACGAGCGGACGCAGTCCCTTTCCTTCCGCGCCGAAGACGAACGCGAGCCCGCCGCTGAGATCGGCCTGCCACATCGGCGTGCCGTTCTCGCCCGCCGCGCCCGCGACCCAGAGGTCGCCGCTCTTGATCTCGTCGAGGTAGCGCGCGAGGTTGGTGACGACTGCGATCGGCAGGTGCTCGACGGCGCCGGCGGAGGAGCGGCAGACGACGGCCGTGACGCGGGCGGCGCCGTGCGCGGGGACGACGATGCCGGTCGCGCCGGCGCCCTCCGCCGAGCGGGCGACGGCGCCGAGGTTGCGCGGGTCGCTGACCTGATCCAGACAGGCGAGCAGCGGGCGCTCGCTCTGCGCCAGCTCGTAGGCGTCGGCGTACTTGTACGGCTCGCACCAGGCGAGGACGCCCTGGTGGTCGCGGGTCGCCGCCGCCTCGCTCAGGTCGCGCTCGAGCTTCACCTGCACCTTCGGCCGCTCGACGGCGCGCAACCAGTCCTCGGACTTGACCGCCCGCTCGGTCGCCCAGAGCTCGAGCACCTCGCGGCGGCCGCGCAGCACCTCGCGAACCGGCCGGCGCCCGTAGACCTGTTCCCGAGTCACGAGCGGGGCACGAGCTCGAAGCCGCCGGCCACGTCGCGCGCCTGCCAGCCCGCGGCCGCGATCTCGTCCCGCAGCCGGTCGGCCTCGGCGAAGTCGCGTGCCTCGCGGGCGCGCTGCCGCGCCTCCGCGAGCGAGACGATCTCCGCCGGCGCCTCGGCGCGCTCGGCGAGGGAGTCGAGCCCGAACAGCGCGAGGCCGCGCCGCAGCAGGGCGTGATCGCGCCACGAATGCATGGCGGCGAGCGCCTCGGGCGTGTTGAAGTCGTCGTCCAGCGCCGCCTCGAGCTGCGCCCACTCGCCCACCGGCTCGTCGGGCGAGCGGAAGAGGTTGCGGAAGCGCTCGACCTGCGCCTTCGCCTGCAGCAGCGTGTCCTCGTTGAAGTCGAGCGGCTTCCGCCAGTGGCCGCCGAGGAAGAGCAGCAGCGCCGTCTCGCGTCCCCAGCCGTCGATCACGCCGCGGATCGTCGTGTCGTTCCCGAGCGACTTCGACATCTTCTCGCCGCCGGACGTGAGCAGCCCGTTGTGCGTCCAGAGCTGCGCGAAGTCGTGGCCGAGTGCGCGTGACTGCGCCAGCTCGTTCTCGTGGTGCGGGAAGACGAGGTCGAGCCCGCCGCCGTGGATCTCGAAGACGGGGCCGAACGCCTCCTCCGCCATCACCGAGCACTCGATGTGCCACCCCGGCCGCCCCGCGCCCCACGGCGACTGCCACGATGTGTCCTCGCCCGGCTTCGTCGCCTTCCAGAGCGCGAAATCCTGCGGCGCGCGCTTGCGCGAGCTCGTCTCCTCCGGCTCCATCTGGTCGACGCGCTGCCGCGACAGCTGTCCGTAGCCGGGAGACGACGCGACCGAGAAGTAGACGTCACCGTCGGCGGCGTACGCCGCGCCGCGCTCGATCAGCTGCTCGATGAAGGCGACGATCTGCGGGATGTACTCCGTCGCCTGCGGCAGCTCGTCCGGCATGCCGAGCCCGAGGTCGCGCGTGTCGTCGAGATACCACTGCGTCGCACGCGCGGCGAGCTCGGCGCTCGCTCCCGGCGCCGC
>DASXWV010000059.1:0-8155 GCA_036503495.1 Gaiellaceae bacterium | reverse complement strand
CGCGAAGCCGCCTGCCCGGTGATCGCGATCCTCCACGCCGGCGACCCCGCCTACATCCACGAAGCCGCCAAGCGCGGCGTCTTCGCCTACATCACCGACGGCACCCCCGACGAGCTGCAGAGCGCGATCGACATCACCCTGCAACGCTTCGCCGAGTACCAGAGCCTGCAAGGGGCGTTCGGTCGCCGCGCAGTCATCGAGCAGGCCAAAGGCATCCTGATGGCACGCCACTCGACGACCGCCGACCGCGCCTTCGAGATGCTGCGCGACCACTCACAACACAACGGCCGCAAGCTCAGCGACGTCGCCGCCGCCGTCGTCGAAAGCCACCTCCTCCTGCTCGCTCCGACACCACGACCGATCGAAACGACGGACGGCAATAGTCCTGCCGTCCCGCAGGGCTGACGGGGCCGAAGCGACCGCTTCCGTGGACTCCAGCGACACGTTCTTGCGCATCTGGACGGCGTTCGACGCAGGCGAGATCCTGCCGGCCTGCGCCTGGTGCGGACGAGTGCGGATCGACGACATCTGGTTGATGCCATCGCCTGCGGCGCTTGCCGCAGTCGACCAGCGGCACATGCTCTCGCACTCGATCTGCGACCTCTGCGCGCAGTCTTCGGCGCTGCGCGGGGCGTCGAATTGAGCGCCGCCCGTCCATCCGGTAGCGACGCCGCCCGGCCGCCCCTGGTCGGCGAGCAGCCGGAGCTCATGGAGCGAGTGCGCCCGACCCGGTGTTGCCCAGCGCGTCTTCGTACCGGCGGGCCGACACTTTCGCTCGCCGCAGCGCAGCCTTCGTCGCGAAGTTGAGGTAGATCATCCGCTCGACGCCGGCGCGCGCCGCGACGGCTTTTGGTGGTCGTGCGTGCGGGGCCCTGCTTCGGGAAGAGCTTGGTCGCGGCCGCGCAAGGCGCGACGCGTTGAAGCGGGCGCGCGCAGCTCTGCACGCTCGACCCGAGAAAACGGGTCGGCGTCAACGACGCGACGGACAATCGGCTGGAGATCCGGCATCTGGCGCCGGAGCCAGTCGTCGATCGCGGAACGGCTCGCCGATGGCTCTGGCGGCTTTCGCCGTGCACTGCCCTCGATCTCTTTCGCCATACCGCTCGCCTACTCCGGCGAGCGCCGCCGAATTCCTATCTCGGTGCGAGACGGACGGGCGGCTGATACGTTGGGCATGCCTTCTCTGGCTCAGAATCCTCGCCCGCCAAGCGACGCGGTAGACGTGCTCGGTTGTAGGTCGGCTCGGTCAGGGGGCACCCACGCGAAGGAGGCCATTCAATGGCCACCAACGATCCGTCGGCGACACCGGTCATGGACGGTCGGAAGACGAGCATTCTCGCCCGCTTCACGCCCACGTCTGATGTGACCGCGGAACAATACGACGAAAGCATCCGCCGGCTGGAGAAGTCGGGCGATTGGCTGCCGGAGGGACTCGAGTACCACGTCGCCTTCACGTCGGACGGCAAGTTCCGCGTCAGCGAGATCTGGGACTCGCGCGAGCAGTTCGAAGCGTTCGGCGAGCGTCTGATGCCGGTGCTGAAGGACGCTGGGATCGAGCCGGGTCACCCCGAGATGCTCGAGATCCACAACATCGTCAAGCGCTAAGACGATCGTGTGACGAGTGGGGGGCCGGACTGGCGAGTTCGGCCCCTGACCGTTCACGCACGCGCATCGTCAACGCGCTGTTGGGGAATCGCCGCGCCCGGACGAGTCCGGCTTCGTATGCGGCGACGACGGCCTGGGCGCGGTCGCGCCGGTCGAGCTTCGTAAAGATGCGGCCGATATGGGTCAGGCGGAAGCTGTCGCGGACGAGCGCTTCGTCGTCTGCAAGCAGGACGCGGATCACGATCGCGGCTCGTCGAGCGGAAGGCGGGCGCGGTGCCGATCAGCCCGTGCCCGCTGCCCGCGTCGTGGCCGTTGACGCCGCGGCCGTCGTGACTGACAAGCAGTTCGATCGCCTCGCCGCCGTAGCGGAGGAGCACGTGTGCGTCGGCGATCGACGCCGAGCGAATGCGCTCGATCGTCGGCAACGACACGCTGGCGCCGGTTGCTGCGCAGGTGCGCGACAAGCTCGCGGCCCGTCGTTCTCGTGCAGTCGAAATTACCGGAGCCTTACCTGTGTAGGGGTTCGATCGGCGGTCAGCGGGTAGAAGACACCTGTCCCTGCAGATGCGCAGCCGCGTGTCGAGCACATGGACCGCTTTCAAGGAGGTCCCCCGACATGCGGAAGCTACTTCTTCTGCTTGCCGCGTTCGCGATGCTCGCCGTCACAGGCGCAGCGTCCGCGGCGACGACGACAACGGTCACGATCACGAAGGCCGGCTACGTGCCGAGCTCGCCGAAGATCAGCCAGGGCGACTCGGTGCAGTTCACGAACAGCGACGCGATCGTCCACCAGATCGTCTTCAAGACGATGACGGGCATCACGTGTGCACCGAACCCGCTCGTTCTGCAGCCCGGCGGGAGCGGCACCTGCACCTTCCAGAACGCCGGCTCGACGACGTTCTCTGATTCGACCGCAAAGGGCAACACCTTCCGCGGGACGGTCATGGTGAGCGCCGTCGGCGAATCGCTGACGCTCGCGACATCCGCTCGGAGCATCGTCTACGGCAATCACGTGGCGCTCTCCGGGATCCTCTCGTCGCACAAGGCCGGCGAGGACGTCGACGTCTTCGCGCTCGGCTGCGGCACCAACGGTCCGGTCAAGGTCGCGACCGTCGTCACGACGACGAACGGCGCCTTCACCGCGTCGGTCCAGCCGCTGCTCAACACGTCGTACACCGTCAAGGTCAAGGCCGCCAACAGTGCGGCGATGCCCGTCATGGTTCGCCCGAGGCTCCACCTCGCCAAGACCGCGGCGCACCGCTTCGCACCTCGTATCTCGGCCTCGATGACGTTCGCCGGCAAGTACACGAGCTTCCAGCGGTACACAGGCTCGCGTTGGGTCTACGTCCGGACGGCGCTGCTGCGCAGCAACTCGACCGGCGTGCTCCCCACGGTGATCACCACCGCGTCGTTCAAGTCCGGGATCCGCACCGGCGTCCGCGTCCGGTCGGTCGTCGGCCAGGCGCAGGTCGGCAGCTGCTACTTGCCGGGCATCTCGAACGCGATCCGCAGCTAACACGCAGGCTCGCGGCGACCCCGAGGGCCCGGCTGTGCGGGGCCCTCGGGGTTACGGAGTCGCGCTTCGAGTTGCGCGACCGACCCACATCCGACCCCCTGACGAAAAGGGCCGCGCGAGCGGCCCTTCGTCTGTCTCAGAGCATGCGCTTTTGCAGACACTGTTTCGGAGAAGCCCTCTGACGGACTCGAACCGTCGACCCCTCCTTCCCATGCGGTCTCGGGTCGTGGCCGTCCGTTGCCGACCGATCAAGCAGCGAGTGGAACACGTGGTGAACCGGATGGTTCCGGTCGCCGACGATCTCTTCGACGAGCATCTTCGCGAGCTCGAGAGTGAAGGGAGCTCCTAATGCCCCAGGACCCGTAAGTTCGCAGAGCTCAGCAGAAACGTCGTGGCTAACTCTGAGCGCGCGCAGCATGTCGCCGCGATGGAGGCTGCGATCGAGCCCAGGCGCGCGTGTCGCAGCTCGAGAGCCAGAGCGACCTCTACCTCTCGACGCTAAAGCGCTACATCGAGTCGCTTGGAGGCGAGCTCGAAGTTGCTGCTGTGTTCGACGGCGAACGCATCGAGATCGGCGTCTCCGCGTAACTGGAGGCGGAATCAAATGGAGAAACATCAACTGGCGCACGGAGACACGGTGTCCCGGCTTGTACTTCAGGACCCGGGTTGAGGTACTGCCGCGCGACTGCCCAGGTGCAGTGCAGGCCTGCCACACGTCGGGCGGGCAGACTTCGTAACACCACGCTCCTCCGTCCGCGAAGCGGACGTAGATGCATTGGGGGACGCCGACGCTACCGTCGGCCCAGCAGCCCTCGCGCCTCACCTGATCGAGTATTCGCACCACACGCGGACGCGTCCGGGAAGCTCGTCGTCACCGTCCCTTGACAGGAGCGCAAGGCTGCAGTTCAATCCTTAGTCAAATGTCTAAGTCAGATGACCAGCTGGTGGAGCAGACCGCCCGCAACTACTTCGAGGCCTGGTTCGAGGCCGACGAGGCGCGGATGGACCGGGTCCTCCACCCCGAGCTCGTCAAGCGCCGGGCCGACGGTGAGCTCGGCCTGCTGACGAAGGAGCGGATGCTCGAGCTGACCCGCAACGGCGAGGGCAGGGAGGACGGCGCCGACCGCCGGCTCGAGATCTCCGTCGACGCCGTCGGCGCCCACCTCGCGAGCGCGACGGTTCGCTCGGCCGTCTACTACGAAGTGCTCCAGTTGGTGCGCACGGCCGACGGGTGGCGGATCGCGAATGCCCTGTGGGAGCTCACCTGAGTGCCGCGATGCCGAAGTCGGCCGCGCGCGCCGGCGCGGAGGAGGCGCTCCTCGACGCGGCCGAGCGGCTGCTCGTGGACGTCGGCTATGCGCGCATCACGACGCGCCGGCTCGCCGAGGAGGCCGGCGTCAACCACGGTCTCGTCCACTACTACTTCGGCTCGAACGAGAACCTGCTCGTGCACGCGCTCGAGCGGTTCACAGGGCGGCTGATCGTACGCCAGCGCGCGATGTACGCCGCCCCCATGCCGTTCGTCGACAAGTGGCGCACGGCGATGGACATGCTCATCCACGAGGACCTGACATACGAGAAGATCTGGCTCGAGCTGCAGGCACTCGCCTGGAACGAGCCGTCCCTGCGCGAACGCCTCGTGCGCGTGAACGCCGAGTGGCGTGCGGTGCTGACCGAGGCTTTCGAGGAGCCGCGTCGCGAGCTCGGGATCGACATGCCGATCGACGCGCTCGTGTCGCTCGTCATGACGTTCAATCTCGGGGTGATCGTCGAGCGGCTGGGCGGAATCGACACCGGCCACGACGCCCTCATCCAATGGATCGACCAGTGGATCTCGCGCTGAGCAGCGGCCTGCGCGAGCAGACACGCGCGCGCTACCCCGACGAGACGGGCCACGTCGTCCGTGACGGCGACGTGCGCCTGCACTGGGAGGTGTACGGGTCAGGCACGCCGACCGCGTTTCTCCTGCCCACCTGGTCGATCGTGCACTCGCGGCACTGGAAGATGCAGATCCCGTACCTCGCGCGCCACTGCCGCGTCGTGACGTTCGACGGGCGCGGGAACGGCGCTTCGGACAGCCCGCTCGAAGGCTACGACGCGCGGACCTTCGCGGACGACGCGCTCGCCGTCCTCGACGCGACGAGCACGGAGCGGGCGGTGCTCGTCTCGCTCTCGATGGGCGCGCAGTGGAGCCTCGTGCTCGCGGCCGAGCATCCCGAGCGGGTCGACGGGTCGGTGTTCGTGTGCCCGGCCGTCCCGATCGGCGACCCACCGCCCGGTCGCAAGCTCTATCCGTGGGACATGGAGCTCGCGACCGACGAAGGCTGGGCGAAGTACAACCGTCACTACTGGCTGCGCGACTACCGCGGGTTCCTCGAGTTCTTCTTCGCGGAGATGTTCAACGAGCCCCACTCGACGAAGGCGATCGAGGACTGCGTCGGCTGGGGGCTGGACACCACGCCCGAGGTCCTCGTCGCCACGCAGGACGGCGGGCTCGACGAGGCCACGACGCGTGCGCTCGCCGGGAGGCTGAACGCGCCGGCGCTCGTCATCCAGGGCACCGACGACGCGATCACCGGCGCAGGTCGCGGTATTGCCCTCGCCGACGCAACGGGCGCTGAGCTCGTGCTTCTCGACGGCTCCGGTCACGGGCCGCACGTCCGCGATCCGGTCATGGTCAACCACCTGCTGCGCGACTTCATCGCGCCCGCCCCACGTGCGGCGCGCTGGACGCGCGGCCGCTCGCGGCCCCGGCGCGCGCTCTACATCTCCTCGCCGATCGGCCTCGGTCACGCACGGCGCGACGTCGCGATCGCGGATGAGCTGCGCACGCTCCATCCGGACCTCGAGATCGACTGGCTCGCGCAGGACCCGGTGACGCGCGTGCTCGAGGCGCGAGGCGAGCGCATCCACCCCGCGAGCGCCTACCTTGCGAACGAGTCCGCCCACATCGAGAGCGAGTCCGCGGAGCACGACCTGCACGCCTTCCAGGCGATTCGCCGCATGGACGAGATCCTGCTCGCGAACTTCATGGTCTTCGACGACCTGGTGCGCGAGGAGCAGTACGACCTCTGGATCGGCGACGAGGCGTGGGAGCTCGACTACTACCTCCACGAGAACCCCGAGCTCAAGCGCGCTGCGTACGTCTGGCTGACCGACTTCGTCGGGTGGCTACCGGTGGAGGACGAGGGTCCCATCACGGCGGACTACAACGCCGAGATGATCGAGCACATCGCGCGCTTCCCGCGTGTGCGCGATCGCGCGCTCTTCGTCGGCAATCCGGAGGACGTGGTAGGCGAGCGCTTCGGGCCGGGCCTGCCGCTGATCCGCGACTGGACCGAGCAGCATTTCGAGTTTCCGGGCTACGTGACGGGCTTCGACCCCCGCGAGGTCGCAGACCGCGACGCGCTCGGCTACCGCGACGACGAGCGCGTCTGCATCGTCACGGTCGGCGGTTCGGGCGTCGGCGCGTCCTTGCTGCGCCGTGTGATCGCCGCATACCCCGAGGCGAAGGAGCGCGTGCCCGACCTGCGCATGATCGTGGTCGCCGGCCCGCGCATCGACGCCCACGACCTGCCGCAGCACGACGGCCTCGAGGTGCGTGCGTACGTGCACGATCTCTACCAGCACCTCGCCGCGTGCGACCTGGCGATCGTGCAGGGTGGGCTGACGACGTCGATGGAGCTGACCGCGAACAGGCGGCCGTTCCTCTACTTCCCGCTGCGGCACCACTTCGAGCAGAGCTTCCACGTCTGCCACCGGCTCGAGCGTCACCACGCGGGACGCCGCATGGACTTCGAGACCGATGGCCCCTCGGAGATCGCCGCCGCGATCGCCGAGGAGATCGGCCGCGAGGTCGATTACCGCGCGGTCGAGACGGACGGTGCGGCGCGCGCCGCTGCCTCGATCGCCGAACTGCTGTGACAACCCAAGGAGACGGAGATGGTGACAGTCGCTGAGCCTGCAGGGCTCGACGGAGAGAGGCTCATGGACTTCGTGTTCAGAGCGGTCGACGAGGTCGGCGCAACGTTGAACGCCGCGCTCGTCGTGATGGGAGACAAGCTGGGCCTGTACCGGGCGATGGCCGGCGCAGGCGCGATCACGCCCGCCGAGCTCGCAAAGCGCACGGACACCGCGGAGCGCTACGTTCGCGAGTGGCTGAACGCGCAGGCGGCCGGCGGGTACGTCGAGTACGACCCCGCGACGGAGCGGTACAGGCTGCCGCCCGAGCAGACGGTCGCGCTCACGGACGAGTCGAGCCCGGCGTACCTGCCGGGGTTCTTCCAGATCGCGCTCGGAGCGGTGATCGACTCACCGCGGATCGAGGAAGCCGCGCGCAGCGGTGAGGGCGTCGGCTGGCACGAGCATGTGCACGACGTGCACGAGGGGTGCGAGCGGTTCTTCCGCCCTGGCTACAACACGCACCTGATCGCGGAGTGGCTGCCGGCGCTCGACGGCGCGACGGCCAAGCTCGAGCAGGGCGCACGTGTCGCGGACATCGGCTGCGGCCACGGCGCGTCGACCATCCTGATGGCCAAGGCGTTTCCGCAGACGACCTTCGTCGGCTCCGACTATCACGAGGGTGGCATCGCCACCGCGCGCGAGCGCGCGGAGAAGGCGGGTGTCGGCGATCGCGTCGAGTTCGAGGCGGTCGCTGCCGCCGATCATCCCGGCGACGGCTACGACCTCGTGACGATGTTCGACTGCCTGCACGACATGGGCGACCCGGTCGGCGCGGCTACGCACGTGCGCGAGCTGCTCGCGCCCGACGGGACGTGGATGATCGTCGAGCCGGCTGCCGGCGACCACGTCGAGGACAACCTCAACCCGGTAGGCCGCGCGTACTACGGCTTCTCGACGCTCCTCTGCACGCCGGCGTCGCTCTCGCAGGAGGTCGGTCTGGCGCTCGGCGCACAGGCCGGCGAGGCACGCATCCGCGAGGTCGTCGAGCGTGCAGGTTTCACGCGCTTCCGCCGCGTAGCGGAGACGCCGGTCAACTACGTCTACGAAGCACGGCCCTGACCACCCCCCGGG
>DASXWV010000058.1:0-4585 GCA_036503495.1 Gaiellaceae bacterium | reverse complement strand
CACGCGACGCGATCTGGACGCCCGACAAGGAAAAGCAGCAGACCGAGACGAAACTCTGGACCCCCGGCACATGAGGAGTCACATGCACCCGACGAATCTCGTCATCCCATCCGTCATCGAGCAGACGTCGCGCGGCGAGCGTTTCTTCGACATCTACTCGCGGCTCCTCAACGAGCGGATCATCTTCCTCGGCACGCCGATCGACGACCAGGTCGCCAACCTGATCGTCGCGCAGATGATCCATCTCGAGTCCGAGGACCCGGACAAGGACATCAACATCTACATCAACTCGCCCGGCGGGTCGGTGTACGCAGGGCTCGCGATCTACGACACGATGCAGTTCATCCGCTGCGAGGTCGCGACGACGTGCGTCGGCATCGCGATGTCGATGGGCGCGCTGCTGCTTGCGGCCGGCGCAGCAGGAAAGCGGACCGCGCTGCCCAACTCCAAGATCCTGATCCACCAGGTGTCCGGCGGCTTCCAGGGCCAGGGCACCGACATCGAGATCCAGGCGCGTGAGACGATCAACCTCAAGCGGCGCCTGGAGGAGATCATCGCGCTGCACTCGAATCAGCCGCAGGAGAAGGTCTCGAAAGACATGGAACGCGACTACTACATGACTGCCGAAGAGGCCCAGAGCTACGGCCTCGTCGACCAGGTGATCGCGCACCGGTAGACGGATCCGTCGGACCGGGGTAAAAGGAGTAGACGATGGCCAGGGCCAGCGAGGGAAATGAGCAGCTTCTCTGCAGCTTCTGCGGGAAGAGCCAGCGGCAGGTCAAGAAGCTGATCGCCGGCCCGGGCGTCTACATCTGCGACGAGTGCATCGATCTCTGCAACGAGATCATCGACGAGGAGCTCACCACTCCCGCCCAGCTCGATCTCGACAACCTCCCTCGTCCGAGGGACATCTACAACGTCCTCAACGACTACGTCGTCTCGCAGGAAGAGGCGAAGCGGACGCTGTCGGTCGCCGTCTACAACCACTACAAACGCGTCCAGATGGGCGCGGAGGACGGCGACGTCGAGCTGCAGAAGTCGAACATCCTCCTCCTCGGCCCGACCGGCTGCGGGAAGACGCTGCTCGCGCAGACGCTCGCGCGCATCCTGAACGTCCCCTTTGCGATCGCGGACGCCACGGCGCTCACCGAGGCCGGCTACGTCGGCGAGGACGTCGAGAACATCCTCCTCAAGCTGATCCAGGCCGCCGACTTCGACATCAAGAAGGCCGAGACCGGGATCATCTACATCGACGAGGTCGACAAGATCGCGCGCAAGGCCGACAACCCGTCGATCACGCGCGACGTCTCGGGCGAGGGCGTCCAGCAGGCGCTGCTGAAGATCCTCGAGGGCACGGTCGCCTCGGTGCCGCCGCAGGGCGGGCGCAAGCATCCGCACCAGGAGTTCCTGTCGATCGACACCACGAACATCCTGTTCATCTGCGGCGGTGCGTTCGCCGGGCTCGACAAGATCATCGCGCGCCGCATCGGCAAGAACGCCGTCGGCTTCGGCGCCGAGCTGCATTCGAAGCACTCGACGGAGAGCGCGGAGCTGCTCGCCGACGTGATGCCGGAAGACCTTCTGAACTTCGGCCTGATCCCCGAGTTCATCGGCCGGTTGCCCGTCATCTCGGCGGTGCACCAGCTGCGCCGCGAGGATCTCGTCCAGATCCTCACCGAGCCGAAGAACGCGCTCTCGAAGCAGTACCAGCGGTTCTTCGGCTACGACAACATCGAGCTCGTCTTCACCGACGACGCGATGTGGGAGATCGCCGACAAGGCGCTCGAGCGCGAGACCGGGGCCCGCGGCCTCCGCTCGATCATCGAGGGCGCGCTGCTCGATGTGATGTTCGAGCTGCCGTCCCGCCGCGACGTCACGAAGTGCGTGATCACGAAGGAGACGATCTCGCAGGGCATCCGCCCGACCCTCGTGACGACCGGCGGCGGGCTCGACGAAGAGCCCGTCGAGCAGACCGCCTAAGACCTCGAGTCAGAGTGCACCGCACTCCGATTGCTTGACTTTCGCTGGTCCAGGGCGTAAAAGCGAGACCTGAATCGGGTCTCAGGTTCGCTGAGGCTCATCCGACCTCGGAGGGTCAGACATGACAGGACGCTGGACGCGCAGCGCGGCACTCCTCGCGGGTGCGGCGCTCGTTGCTGCGGCGCTCGCCGGCACGGCGGCCGCCCGGGTCGACGCCGGCGGCTCGGCCGCGGCGAAGGCCGTGAACGTCGCCTTCATCTATCCGAAGACCGGCGGCCTCGCCGCGTTCGGACAGGAGGAGTTCGACGGCTTCCAGGCCGGCCTCGCCTACACGAAGGGCAAGTGCGGCGGCTACACGATCAACCCGACCTACGTCGACGACGCGACCGACCCGGCGACGGCGATCAACGCCTTCAAGAACGCCGTCGGCCAGGGCACGAAGATCATCGCAGGCACCGGTTCCTCGGGCATCGCGCTCCAGCTCGCTCCGCTCGCGGCGCAGAACAACGTTCTCTACATCGCGGGCCCCTCGGCGTCCGACGCGATCACCGGCATCAACCGCAACACGTTCCGCGCGGGCCGGCAGACGCTGCAGGACGTCGAGGACGCGGCGAACGTCTTCCCGCCGAAGTCGACGGGCAAGAAGGTCGTCGTCTTCGCCGAGGACACCGCGTTCGGCCAGGGCAACTACCTCGCCGTCCAGTCGATCTTCGGCGGCAAGGGCCACGCCGTCACGAAGATCCTCAGCCCGTTCGGCGCCGCCGACCTGACGCCGTACGCGCAGCAGCTGAAGAACGCGAACGCCGACGCCGCCTTCGTCGCATGGGCGAACACGAACAACTCGGCGGCGATGTGGCAGGCGCTGCAGCAGCAGGGCGTGCCGAAGCAGACGACGATCATCACCGGCCTCGCGAACCGTGAGGTGTACGACGCCCTCGGGCCGCTCGTCCAGGGCATCACGCTGATCTCCCACTACGTCTACACGGCGCCGAAGAACAAGGTGAACACGTGGATGACGAAGTGGCTCGCGAAGAACCACCGCGGCGTCCCGAACATCTTCACACCGGACGGCTTCGTCGCGGCGCAGATGATCTGCCGCGCGCTGCAGAAGGGCGGCACCGACACCGGCAAGCAGATCTCCGCGCTCGAGGGCTGGCAGTTCGGAGCGCCCAAGGGCAAGCAGCGGATCCGCCCGCAGGATCACGCGATGCTGCAGCCGATGTTCCTCGTGCAGCTCGTTCCCGGCAAGAGCGGGCACTTCGTCGTCAAGGTCGTGAAGACCGTCTCGCCGGGCAACGTCCAGCCGCCCGTCACGCCGTTCAAGTAGTCGGTTGGCCAACCCTCCGATCCTCGCCACGCGCAACCTCGGGCTCGACATCGGCGGCGCACGCATCGTCGCCGATGTCAGCCTCGAGGTTGCCGAGGGCGAGCTACTCGGAATCATCGGCCCGAACGGCGCCGGCAAGACCTCGCTGTTCAACCTGCTGTCGGGGATCTACCGCCCGACCGCCGGGACGATCGAGCTCGCCGGTCGGGACATCACGCAGCAGGCGACGTTCCGCCGGTCGCGGGAGGGGTTGGGGCGGACGTTCCAGGTGTCGAGCGTCTTCCCGCTCTTGACCGTGCACGAGAACGCGCGGCTCGCCGCCGAGTCGGCGCTCGGTGGATCGCTCCGGCTCTGGCGGCGCGCAACGAGTGTCTCGTCGGCGCTCGAGCGGGCGAACGATGCGCTCGCGCGCGTCGGCCTGACGCCGTACGCACTGAGCCGCGCCGGCTCGCTCGCGCACGGCGACAAGCGGCGGCTCGAGATCGCGATGCTCCTCGCCGCCGACAAGCCGGTGCTGATGCTCGACGAGCCGATGGCCGGCCTCTCCGCCGAGCACGTGCCGCAGCTCGTCGAGCTGATCCGCTCGATCCACGAGGAGGAGCGCAAGACGGTGCTGATGGTCGAGCACCACATCGACGTCGTCACCGGGCTCGCGCAGCGGATCGCCGTCATGCACCACGGTGCGCTGCTCGCGTGCGACACGCCGGCCGCCGTGATGGCGAACGAAACGGTTCAGTCTGCGTACCTGGGAGAGGAATTGTGAGCGCTGTCGCGTCGCGGACGCTTCTGCGCGTCCGCGACCTGCACGTGTACCTCGGGCAGTCGCACGTCCTGCAGGGCGTGTCGTTCGACGTGCCGGAGGGCGGCGTCACCGCGCTGCTCGGCCGCAACGGCGTCGGCAAGACGACGACGCTCCGCGCCGTGCTCGGGCTCGTGCCCCGCCGCGGCTCCGTCGTCTTCGCCGGCACGGCGATCGAGCGCGAGACGACGCACGGGATCGTGCGCCGCGGGCTCGGCTACGTCCCGGAGGATCGCGACGTGTTCGCGGGGCTGAGCGTCGAGGAGAACCTGCGCCTCGCCGAGCGGAACGGCTCCGCGCGGTATGACCTCGTGTACGACCTCTTCCCCGAGCTCCGCGACCGCGCGCGGCAGCGTGCCGGCACGCTCTCCGGCGGCCAGCAGCAGATGGTCGCGATCGCGCTTGCGCTGCGCAACCCGAACCGCCTGCTGCTGATCGACGAGCCGACGAAGGGGCTCGCACCGGCGCGCGTCTCGGAC
>DASXWV010000057.1:0-53194 GCA_036503495.1 Gaiellaceae bacterium | reverse complement strand
AGGCAGCGGCTATTCAGGCGCGCTCCCCGACAAGATCACGATCTACCGTGGGCCGCTCGAGCGCCTGTACGGCGACGACATCGACGTGCTTCGCGAGCGGATCCGGCACGTCGTCCTGCACGAGATCGCGCATCACTTCGGGATCAGCGACGAACGGCTCGTCGAGATCGACCGGTATTGATCGGGCGCCACGGCTTCCGCGGCGCAGCGCCCGCTGCGTCCGCGGCGGCCCGCGCTTCCCAACCTGCCGCCGCTCTCGCCTCGATCTCCTCCTCGAGCCGGTCGAGCCCGTCCCGGCCGGCGCAGAGGATCGAGCCGTAGAGCTGGATCGCGAGACAGCCTTGCTCGTCGAGCCGCGTCCGGCACGCGTGGATCAGGTCGCGGTTGAGCTGCAGGCCGTCTCCGGGTGCATAGATCGCGTGCTCCGGCTGGTCGCGGTTCGCGGTCGCGTCCGGTCCCCGAGCGCGCGCTTCGGCGTGGTACGGCAGGTTCGCGACCACGACGTCGAGCCGGCCCGGCACGGGCTCGAGCAGATTCCCGAGCAGCACGTGCACGCGCTCCTGCAGGTCGTGGCGGGCGACGTTCGCGCGTGCGAGCGCGACCGCTGCCTCGCTGTCGTCGGTCGCCCAGACCCGCGCGCTCGGCGCGCGCAGCGCGACGGCGACCGCGACTGCACCGGTGCCCGTGCCGACGTCGGCACCGCGAACCGCGCGCGACCCGATCCATCGCACGGCCGCCTCGACGAGCGCGGCCGTGTGCGGAACTGGAGTCATCACCGCACCGGGCGAGATGAAGATCGGCACACCGTCGAATAGGAGCTCGCCGGCGAGCCTCGACTTCACCGGCGTGGACGACGCCGCCGCCGCCGCCATGCCGGGTCGTAGATGCTTGCGAGACGCGCCAGCGTGAGAGCCGCGAGCATCAACCCGAAGTCGCGCATCGCGATGTCGTAGTAGCCGGAGTACGTGAAGAGGTTGATGACGATCCCGGCGAGCCAGGCGGCGACGACCCAGGAGCCGTAGCGTGGCTTCACCAGCACGGCGAGCCCGGCGATGATCTCGACTGCGCCGACGACGTACATGAACTGACGCGCGTCGCCGGGCATGATCCGATCGAGCCACGGATAGGCGGCGTCGCTGCGGCGCGCGTGCAGCGCAGCGACGTTCGTGGCGACCGGAGCGTCGTCGACTGCGACGGGAGTGTGGAGTGTCGTGCTCGACATCGATTCCTCTTTTCGAAACGTGATTTCGGCTCGTCTCTAGGTCTACTCACGAGGCGGTGCGCACGCGCCCCGTCGCTGACCAAGTCCCGACACGCTTGCGTGAGCGAACGCTCACGCCGTCGCCACCGAATCGGAGGAGCTGCGGCCGGGGCGCGCACGGGTGCAGCGGGTCCGTCGCGACAGCCGGCCGCGCGCCGACATGAGCGAACGGTCACAGCATCCGCACGCGATCGGCGGCGCGACGGCTGGTTCGCCCATCACCGGCTGCATACCGTGGAAACACCGCGGTGACGTTCGACTGCGGGAGCGCGAACCGGAGGAGCGCAATGGAACCAGTTGGGATGTACTCGACCGTTCTCGTGGTGCTCAGCGTGGCGCTGCTGCTCGTCGTCGCCGGCGTCGGGAAGCACCAGCTCGTCTGGAAGCGGCGCAAGCCGGTGCCGGTGCGAGCTCGCCGCCGCATGAGGCGCCTGTGAGCAATCCCTCACAACACGTCCATGAGATGCGGCTGGCTGCCGCGCGTCGACGTTCATACGCTTGCGTCGGATGAGCTTCCAGGACTGGATCTTCTCGTTTCATCTGCTGTTCGCGGCGACGCTCGTCGGCGGGCTCGTCATGTCCTGGATCGTCGTCGTCGCGCTCTACTCGACGGACACTGCCGACGAGACGCTCGGCTTCAACCGCGTCGCGATGATCGCGAACATCGCGATCGTCCTCGGGCTCCCCGGCACGATCGCGCTCGGCATCTGGCTGGCGATCCTGCGGCCCGAGTTCCATCCGTGGGACGGCTGGATCATCGGAGCGATCGTGCTGTGGGTGGTTGCGACGGCCGCGGTCCTCCGCTCCTTCGCCGAGTACCGGAAGCCCGCCGCGAAAGCGCGCGAGCTCGTCGCCTCGAATCGGCTCGGCGCGAGCGAGGAGCTCACCGCGTTGAACCAGAGCGCCACCGCGCTTCTCTTCCGTGCCCTGGGATCGGTCGCGATCGTGCTGATCGTCATCGACATGATCTACAAGCCGGGTGCCTGACATGCTGGCCGCGATTCGCCCTGCCGGTCAGGACTTCCCCGTCCTGCTGCACATCGTCGGCGCGACGATCGTCTTCGGCGCGCTGCTCGCGAGCGCCGGCTCGCTTGCACTCGCGCGCGGCCGGGTCCGGCTCTTCCGCATCGGCTACTTCGCGCTGCTCTTCGTCGCCCTGCCGGGATGGATCCTGATGCGGCTCAGCGGCGAATGGATCTACCGCAAGCAGGGCTGGAACGACGTCCCCGACCAGTTGCAGGACCCCACCTGGCTGCGCATCGGCTTCGGCGTCGCCGACTGGGGCGGCCTCCTGTTCCTGCTCGCGCTGATCGTCGGCGGCGTCGCCGTCCTGCGCCTGCGCAGCGGCAAGAGCGGCGCCGGCCTGCTGAAGGTGACGATGAGCATCGCCGTCGTGCTCGCGATCGGGTACGTCGGAGCTGTCTGGGCGATGACCGGCAAGCCGAACTACGGCACGGCGTCGCCGGCGCAGGCGGCTGCCACGAACGCGTCGACGACCGCCGTCGCAGTGACCGCCAGCGAGTTCGAGTTCACGCTGTCGAAGACGAGCGTGCCGAGCGGCGAGATCGTGTTCACGGTCGTGAACAACGGCAAGCTCGCGCACAACTTCTGGATCGACGGCAAGACGACGCCGCTCGTCCAACCGGGCGCGAGCGCGACGTTGCGCGTGACGCTCGACCCGGGAACGTTCACGTACATCTGCACGGTTCCCGGGCACGCGGCGGCGGGGATGAAGGGCTCCCTGACGGTGCGGTAGCGGTGGCGACTACACCACAGGCGCGTGCAACGGCCGAAGCGCTCGCAGGTGGAGCGACGGTCGTGTGGCACGGTGATCTGCGGAGTGGGGAGGGGAGCCTGCGCTTCGCGCTCGGGGCCGGCGGCGAGCTGTCGCTGCGCTGGCCCGGGAGTGCCTCGTACGGGCCCGGTGCGACGAGCCCCGAAGAGCTGGCCGCCGCATCGCACGCAGCCTGCTTCACGATGACGCTCTCGGATGTGCTCAGGCGGCGGCGACATCCCGCCCGCGAGATCGCAACCGAGGCGAAGACGACGTTCGGCGTCGCGGCCGGCCTGCGCGTGATCCGCCGGTCGCAGCTCGCGATCACCGTCGATGCCGACGGGCTGAGCGAGCCGGACCTCGAGAACGCGGCGGAGGTAGCCGGCCGGTATTGCCCCGTCTCGAACACGTTCAAGATCGCGGGCGCCGAGATCGACGTTCGCGCCCGCCTGGGCCCGACGGAGGTCGCGCGCGCGTAGACGGCGCGGCTCGGCGGACCCGTCGAGGCGATACTGGCTGCGACCGTCCACGATGGCGCACCCGATTCGAGACTACGCACTGATCGGCGACGGCCGGACGGCCGCGCTCGTCGCGCGCGACGGCTCCGTCGACTGGCTCTGCGTCCCCGACCTCGATTCGCCCAGCGTCTTCGGCCGCGTGATCGACTCGGAGCGCGGCGGGCACCTCTCGCTCGAGCTCGCCGGCGAGCGCGCCACCACTCGTCGCTATCTCCCGCAGACCAACGTGCTCGAGACGACGTTCGAGACGGGCGACGGCGTGCTGACGGTGACCGACGCACTGACGCTTCCCTGCTCGGCGCTTGCGCCCGGCCGCGAGCTCGCGCGGAGATTCGAGTGCGTGAGCGGCAGCGCCGACGTGCGGTGGACGCTCGAACCGCGCTTCGACTACGGGCGACGAGCGCCGCGCATCCGGTCGTGGAGCAGCATTGCGATCGCCGACGCGGGCGGCGACGGGCTCGGCGTCGTGGCGCGCGGCGGCGATCCCATCACCGTCTCGTCCGGGCGGATCGACGGGCGGATCCGGCTGCGGCAGGCGGAGAGCGCGATGCTCGCGGTGACCGCGTCGCATCACGAGCCGCTCGTCCTCCCGGCGCCTCAGGAGACGGAGCGCCGGCTCGACGAGACGACCGCGTTCTGGACGCACTGGGCGGAGAGCCGCCGCTACAGCGGGCCGTGGCCGGAGAGCGTCATCCGCAGCGCGCTCGCGTTGAAGCTGCTCGTGTACGCACCGTCCGGAGCGGTCGCCGCCGCGCCGACGACCTCGCTGCCCGAGGAGCTCGGCGGATCCCGGAACTGGGACTACCGCTTCTGCTGGGTCCGCGACAGCGCCTTCACGCTCGGCGCCTTGCTCTCGATCGGTTGTGGAACGGAGGCACGCGCGTTCTTCTCGTGGCTGATGCACGCGTCTCAGATCACGCGGCCGAAGTTACGTGTTCTTTACCGCCTCGACGGGCGCGAGAGCCGGCGGGAGCAGACGCTGCCGCTCGCCGGCTACCTGGGCTCGACACCGGTCCGGATCGGCAACGCCGCCGCCGATCAGTTGCAGCTCGATATCTACGGCGGCCTCATGCAGACCGTGTGGCTCTACGTGCAGGCCGGCGAGCCGCTCGATCGGGAGACAGCGCGGCGTGTCGCCGACATCGCCGACCACGTTGCGAGCATCTGGGCACACCCCGATTCCGGGATCTGGGAAGTGCGGAGCGAGCCGCGGCAGTTCACGCAGTCGAAGCTGATGTGCTGGATCGCCCTCGACCGGGCGCTCGCACTCGCCGCAGACGGCGCGCTGCCGGGAACGAATGCCGCCGTCTGGAGGCGCGAGCGCGACGCGATCGGCGAGTTCGTCGAGACCGAGTGCTGGTCGGCGGACGACCGCAGCTACTCCCGCGCGGCCGGCAGCGACGACATCGACGCGAGCCTCCTCCTCGGCGTCCTCTTCGCGTACGGCGGCGGCGACGAGAGCCGCCTCGCCGATACGGTCGCGGCGGTCCGGCGCAGGCTCGCGAGCGGCCCGTTCGTCCGGCGCTACTCCGGCGACGACGGCCTCGACGGCGATGAGGGCGCGTTCCTGACCTGTTCCTTCTGGCTCGTCGACGCGCTCGCCCGGATCGGCCGCCTCGAGGATGCGACGGCGCTGATGGAGGAGTTGCTCGCGCTCGCGAACGACGTCGGCCTGTACGCAGAGGAGATCGACGCAGCCGACGGGCGCTTCCTCGGCAACTTCCCGCAGGGGCTCACCCATCTGGCGCTGATCGGCGCCGCCACGTCGTGCGCCGAGCAGACGCGTTGAGCATCTGGGGCGCCCTTGCAGGTGGGTTCGCCGGCACGCTCGTGTTGACGACGGTGCTGCGCGCGGCGAGCGAGCTGCGCCTGACGCGGATCGATCTGCCGTTCCTCCTCGGGACGGCGCTGACCGAAGACCGCCTGCGCGCGAAAGCGGCCGGCTATCTCCTGCACTTCGTGTTCGGGCTCGTCTTCGCGGTCGTCTATTACGCCGTCTTCAGCGCGATCGGACGCAGCGGTTGGTGGCTCGGCGCGATCTTCGGCCTCGTGCACGGGCTCTTCGCCGGCAGCGCACTTGTCAACGTGCTGCTCCCGGTCGTGCATCCGCGCATGGGATCCCCCGAGACGGCGGCGCACACGAGCGCGCTGCTCGAGCCGCCGGGCTTCATGATGCGCAACTACGGCATCCGCACGCCGCTCGTGAGCGTGTTCGCGCATGTCCTCTACGGCACCATCGTCGGCGGCTTCGTCGCGCTCGGTTGACGTTCCTTTCTTTTGAATCGGACATCTCGCTGCACGCGTAGGATCGGGGACGCCGATGACGCAGACCGCCGACGAGCTTTCGAACCCGCTCGCCGTCCTCACGCCGCAGGCTTTCGACGAGGCGATGGACCGGGTGCGCGCGGTCGTCCACCACACGCCGCTGCTTCACTCGACGACGCTCTCGACGCTGACGGGATTCGACGTCTGGCTGAAGGCCGAGCTGTTCCAGCGGACCGGGTCGTACAAGCTGCGCGGGCCGTCGAACAAGCTGCCGCAGCTCTCGGACGAGCAGCGGCGGAACGGCGTCATCTGCTCGTCCGCCGGCAACCACGCGCAGGGCGTGGCCCTCGCGGCCGCCGAGCTCGGGATTCCCGCAACGGTCCTGATGGCGCGGAACGCGACGCCCGCGAAGATCGCGGCGACGCGCGGCTACGGCGCCGAGGTCATCCTGCACGGCGAGTACTGGGACGAGGCGAACGCCGAGGCGCTGCGACTCGCCGAGGAGCGGCAGCTGACCTTCGTGCACCCCTTCGACGATCTCCAGCTGATCGCCGGCCAGGGAACGGTCGGGCTCGAGATCCTCGAGGACCTCGAGCGGGTCGATGTCATCGTCGCGCCGATCGGCGGCGGTGGGCTGATCTCGGGAATCGCCGCAGCCGTCAAGGGCCGCCGGCCCGACGCGAAGATCGTCGGCGTCGAGTCGGCCGGCGCGCCGGCGATGAAGCTGAGCGTCGACGCGGGCGAGCTCGTCACGCTCGGTGAAATGCGGTGCTCGATCGACGGCCTCAAGGTGCAACGGGTCGGCGCGAAGACCTTCGCGATCGTCCGCCGCCTCGTCGACCAGCTCGTCACACTCGACGACGCTGCGATCTTCGACGCGGTGCTGTGGACGATGGCGCGCTGCAAGCTCGTCGTCGAGGGCGCGGCGGCTGCGCCGGTCGCCGCGCTCCTCGCCGGGGCGGTCGACGCGAGCCCGGGCGACACCGTCGTCTGCGTGATCAGCGGCGGCAACGTCGATCTCGAGCGGCTCCGCGGCCACGTGCTGAATTAGCGATTCGTTCGGCGGCGCGGCGGGCAGACAGACCGCGAGAGATGAGGCCGACTGCACGTGAGGCGATCCCGGCGCGGCTCGAGCAGGTCGAGGCGCTCGACGTCGTCGCGGAGCCGCTCCAGCGCGGCGTCCGCGCCGCAGTGCCCTACGAGTCGCAGCTGAAAGACGTCCTCAGCGGCACGTGGCTCGGGCACCCGCTCCACCCGCCGCTGACCGACGTGGTCGTCGGAGCATGGACGAGCGCGCTCGTCCTCGATCTGCTCGGCGGCGCCGATGCCGAGACCGCGGCCGACCGGCTGGTCGGAGTCGGCGTCGTCGCCGCAGTCCCGACCGCCGCGGCGGGCCTCTCGGATTGGGCCGAGCTCAGGGGCGGCCGCCGTCGCGTCGGCATGGTCCATGCGCTCGGCAACTCGACGGCGCTCGTGCTCAACGCGCTCTCGTGGACCGCGCGGATGCGCGGCGACCGGCGGCGCGGCGTCGCGCTCTCCGCGGCCGGCTACGCGGTCGCGAGCTTCTCGGCCTGGCTCGGCGGCCACCTTTCGTTCGGGCAAGGCGTCGGCGTCAACCAGGCCGCGTTCGAGGAGGTACCGGACAGCTGGACCGTCGTGCTCGACGAGGCGCAGCTTCCCGAAGGCGAGCTCGTCGGCGCGCGTGTCGACGGCACAGCCGTCCTGCTGGTGAGACGCGGCGCCGACGTCCATGCACTTGCGGACCGCTGTTCGCATCGCGGCTGCGCCTTGCACGAGGGGACGCTGCGCGGCGACACGATCACGTGCCCCTGCCACGGCAGCACGTTCCGGCTCGACGGCACCGTCGTCAAGGGGCCGGCGACATCGCCCCAACCGCGCTACGACGCGCGGGTCGAGAGCGGGCGGGTCGAGGTCCGCCGGCCCGCGAACGGCGGCTGACGCCCCCGGCACGGCCTGCGTTTGCCCGCTCGAGCACCGGAGAGACGTTTGCTCAGAGAGAACGAGCGAGAGGAGCCGACGTGCCGAGCAAGGAAGAAGCCGAAGGCCGGATCAAGGAAGCAGCCGGCGATCTGACCGGCGACAAGGATCTCCAGCGCGAGGGGAAGGTCGACCAGGCGACAGGCAAGGCGAAGGACGCGGTCGACAACGCGGGCGACGCAGCGAAGGACGCGCTCGACCGCGACTAACGACGGAGCCGGATCGCGTCGTCGGAGCCCCGGACGAGCCCGTTGAAGTCGAACTCCGGCAGCGGCAGGCGTAGCGCTGCTACGCCTGCCGGCCGGCCGAATTTGACTAGCGGATCGCGAGTCCGGTCCCGAGGTCGAAGACGTGGAGGCGGCGGGGGTCGAGCGCGAGCTCGATCCGGTCGTCGACGCGGGCCCCGTCCTCGGGTGGGAGTGCCGCGAGAATCGTCGCGACGTCGTCCTCGTGCCCGAGCTCGTTCTCGCTCGCTTCGCCTGTCGAGACCGTGTGGCCCGGCACCTCGGCGTGCACGAGCAAGGCCGGGCCGAGCGCCTCCGTCAATGCGACACGTCCGGCGACCCGAAGCCGATCTCCGTCGGCGGCGCGGCGCACGTGCTCGGGACGGAAGCCGAGCGCGACCCTCGCACCGTCGCGGACCGCGAGCGCCTCGGGCAGGCTCGGCACCGCCAGCGTCGCGCCGCCGACCTCGTAGCCGACGCCGCTGCGGACGGTCGCCTGCACGACGTTCATCGCCGGACTGCCGATGAAGCCCGCGACGAACAGGTTCGCCGGGTGGTCGTACAGCTCTTGCGGACGCGCGCACTGCTGCAGCCGGCCGTGATGGAGGACGGCGACGCGGTCACCCATCGTCATCGCCTCGACCTGGTCGTGCGTCACGTAGATCGTCGTCGCCGAGAGCTCGCGCTGGAGCTTCGAGATCTCCGCGCGCATCTGCACGCGGAGCTTCGCGTCGAGGTTGGACAGCGGCTCGTCCATCAGGAACGCCTGCGGCTCGCGCACGATCGCGCGCCCCATCGCCACCCGCTGCCGCTGTCCGCCCGACAGCTGCCCGGGGCGGCGGTGCAGCAGCGATGCGAGATCGAGGATGCGGGCAGCGCTGTCCACGCGTGTGCGGATCTCCCGCTTCTCGACGCGGCGCGCGCGCAACCCGAACGCCATGTTCTGGAAGACGTCCATGTGTGGATAGAGCGCGTAGTTCTGGAAGACCATCGCGACATTGCGCCGCCGTGGCGGCAGGTCGTGGATCGCGCGCTCGCCGATGCGGATCTCGCCGGCGCTGACGTCCTCGAGCCCCGCGACCATCCGCAGCGCCGTCGTCTTCCCGCAACCCGACGGACCGACGAGCACCATGAACTCGCCGTCCTCGATGTCGAGCGAGAGCTCGTCGAGCGCGCGTGTGCCGTCGTCGAAGACCTTGTCCACGCGGTCGAAGCTGACGGCTGCCACGGCTCCTCCTGACGTCGGGTTCAGGTGCGCAGGTGCGCGGTGCTCTGGCGGACGACGAGGCTCGCCGGCAACAGATGCGGGCCTCGCTCGTGGTCGAGGCCGGCGACACGATCGAGCAGGATGCCGGCGGCGAGCTCGCCCACCTCGCGCATCGGTTGATGGACCGTGGTGAGCGGGGGATCGACGTAGCCCGCGACGGGCAGGTCGTCGTAGCCGATCACCGACACGTCCTCGGGGACACGCAGCCCCTCCGAGCGAAGGCGGCGAATCGCGCCGATCGCGATCAGGTCGCTGTGCGCGAAGATCGCCGAGATCCGCCGGCGGCGCGCGAGCAGTCGCTCGGTCGCCGCGTAGCCGCTCTCGAGGCCCCAGTCGGGGACGGTCTCCACGAGCGCGGGGTCGGCCGGGATGCCGGCGGCGCGCAGTGCGTCGTCGTAGCCTGCGCGGCGCGCCTCCGCCGACGGCCACTCGAGCGGACCGACGATCGTCGCAATCGCACGGTGGCCGAGCTGGATCAGGTGGTCGGTCGCATCGCGGCCGCCGCGGCGGTTGTCGACGTCGACGACCGTGAAGCCGTGCGGCTGCGACGAGCCGATCGAAAGCAGCGGAATGGAGGCACGGTTTGCCCGCTCGAGCTGCTCGCCCGCGACGACGACGCCCGGTCGCGCGAGGATCAGGCCCTCGACGCGGCGGTCGAGCATCAGCCGCAGGTACCCGGTGTCCTCCTGGTCGTCCGGCGACTCCTCGACGCTGCCGACGATGAGGTAGTAGTTCCGCCGCCGCGCCTCGGCCTCGGCCCCGGCGACCGCGCGCGCGAAGAACCCGTCGGACACATCGGCGGTGACCATTCCCAGCGTATGGGTGCGGTTCGAGATCAGCCCGCGGGCCAGTGGGCTCGGCACGTACCCGAGTTGCGCGATCGCCTCGAGCACGCGCAGGCGGGTCGGCTCGGCGACGCTCGTCTGGCCGTTGATCACCCGCGAGACCGTCTGGTGGGAGACGGAGGCGAGCGCGGCGACATCCCGGATCGTCGCGCGCCGCTCCGAGAGGCTCTCGATTGCGTGACCGGTCACATTGCCCCTTGACGTTTCATTCGCGAATCGTCATGTTACCGATCACACGGTCATGTGACCAGTCACATCTTTGCCACCAGGAGGTGCAGCAGCAGATGGACGGGAGACGAACCCTACGACGCATCGGACCGCTCGCGGTGATGGTCTCTGCCCTCGTCGTCGTCCTCGCGACGGCGGTCGGCGCGACGGCCGCGCACCGGGCCGCGACGACTCTGACGATCTGGTGCTGGACGCCGACCGATGACGCGCTGAAGAGCGCGGACGCGGGCTTCACGCGGGCGCACCCCGACATCTCGCTCAATTACGTCCAGATCAAGCCGGCGGACGTCTACCAGAAGCTCCAGCTCTCGGCCGCCGCCGGCAGCGGCTTCCCGGACGTCAGCTGCATCGAGGACTCCCATCTCGCGCAGTTCACGAAGCTCGGCATCCTCTCCGACATCACGAAGCAATCGGCGCCGTACCGCAAGGAGATCCAGGCGTACAAGTGGACGCAGCAGACGATCAACGGCCACGTCTACGCGTTCCCGTGGGACGGCGGGCCGATGGCGCTCTTCTACCGCCGCAGCGTGTTCAAGAAGGCGCACATCAATCCGGCGACGATCCATACGTGGAACGACTTCTACAAGGCGGGCCTGAAGCTGAAAGCCCTCGGCATTCCGATCTGGCTGCAGTCGAAGGCGCAGAACGACGCCCGCTTCTTCGAGGACCTGCTCTGGCAGCGCGGGCTCGGCTACGTCGACGGAAAGGGCAACGTCGTCCTCGACAAGAACAAGGGCGTCCTCTCGACGCTCGAGTTCATGGGCAAGATGTGGAATGCAGGCATGCTCGGCGATGTCGCCGAGTGGACCGATCCCTGGTACAAGGCGATCAACGACGGACAGGTCGCGACGCTGCCGATGGCGGTGTGGATGGGAACGTTCCTCAAGAGCTGGCTCGCGCCGAAGACGGCGGGGGACTGGGGCGTCGTGCCGCTTCCCTCGTGGACGGCAAAGGGTGCGCACACGGCGAACGACGGCGGCTCCTCGCTCGCGATCATGAAGACGAGCAACGCCGCAACCGCCGCCTGGCAGTACGTGCAGTGGCACCTCGGGCGCGCCGACGTGCAGTCGCACATCTACCAGCAGACGGATCTCTTCCCGTCGCTCGAGTCGGCGTGGCGGAGCCCGTACATGCGGCAGGCCGACCCGTACTACGGCGGAGAGAAGACACGACTCGTCTTCCAGAAGCTCGCGAAGCAGATCCCCGTCGCGCACGTCTACTCGAGCGACTACGAACAGATGGACAGCCTGATGTCGTCGGAGCTGCAGAAGTACGCGCTCGGAAAGGAGAGTGCGCAGCAGGCGCTGAAGAACGCGGCCAACGCGATCCGCTCGCGCACGGGAAGGTCGTAGGTCGCAACTGAACGCCGTCGGGCAGTCCAGTGAGCAGCTGAGCCCGGCCGTCCGCCCTGCGCGAACGGCCGGGCTCGCCGCGTTCAGGCGGCGCCTGCGCCGCGCGGGCTGGCCGCTGCTCTGCGTCGCGCCGTTCTTCGTCCTGTTCGCGATCTTCAGCCTCTATCCGATCGGCTTCTCGCTGTGGCTGTCGTTCCGCGACTGGTCGCTGATCGGGCCGGCGCGCTGGGTCGGGACGGCGAACTACCACGCGCTCCTCCACGACACGCTCTTCTGGCAGTCGATGCTGAACAGCGCGCTGCTCTTCCTGATCTACGTGCCGCTGATGACGCTGCTCGCGCTCGTCCTCGCGGTCCTCCTGAACAGCCGCTACGTGCGCCTGCAGGGACTGTGGCGGACGCTGCTCTTCCTCCCGTACATCATGTCGGGTACGGTCGCCGCCGCGTTCACGTTCCAGCTGATGCTCGACCGGAACGCCGGGTATGCGAACAAGTTCCTCGGCTTCCTCGGCGCGTCGCCGGTGCCGTGGCTCGACAACACGTGGTGGGCGCGCATCTCACTTGGGCTGCTCGTGCTCTGGGCGTGGCTCGGCTACAACATGCTGATCATGCTCGCCGGGCTCCAGGCGATCCCGCCGGAGCTCGCGGAGGCCGCGCGCGTCGACGGCGCCGGGCCGGTCCGCGTCTTCTGGAAGATCACGGTGCCGCTGCTGCGGCCGGTGATCGTCTTCTCGGTGACACTGTCGATCATCGGGACGTTCTCGCTCTTCACGGAGCCGCTCTTGCTGACGAACGGCGGGCCCGCGAACGCCACCACGACGCCGGTGCTGCAGATCTGGCAGAACACGTTCTCGTTCCTGCGCGTCGGCTACAGCGCTGCGATGTCGTGGATCTACTTCGCCGTCATCGTCGTGCTCGCGCTCACGCAGTACTTTCTCGTCAGCCGGCGCGACCGCTATCTCGAGGTGAGACGGTGAGCCTCACGTTCGGTCTCCGCCGTGACCATCTCGTCCGCGCGCTCGTCTACCTCGTGCTCATCGGCATGACGGCGTTCATGGTCTTTCCGTTCGTGTGGATGGTCGTCTCGTCGCTGAAGCCGTTCCCCGAGATCTTCTCCGGCGCGCATTTCCTGCCCCAGCACTGGACACTGCACAACTTCACGTCCTTCTTCCGCCAGACGAACGCTGCGCACGCGCTCTGGAACAGCTTCTACATCGCGACGGCGACCACTGCGCTCTCGCTCTTCCTCTGCGCGCTCGGGGGATACGGATTCGCGAAGTTCCATTTCCCCGGACGCAACTTCTTGTTTGCCTTCGTGATCGCGACGCTCGCCGTCCCGTTCGCGGTGATCGTCGTACCGCTCTTCGTGATGATGCGGAACACGTTCCACTGGGTCGACACGCCGTGGCCGCTGATCGTCCCGTGGGCCGCCAACGCATTCGGGATCTTCTTCATGCGGCAGTACATGCTCTCGATCCCCGACGAGATCCTCGACGCGGGGCGCGTCGACGGCGCGTCCGAGCCGCGCATCTTCCTGCGGATCGTGCTGCCGGTGTGCGCACCGGCGCTGATCAGTCTCGGGATCATCGTCTTCATCGCCAGCTGGAACAACTTTCTCTGGCCGCTCGTCGTGCTGCCCTCGCCGCACCACTGGACGCTGCCGCTCGTGCTCCGTTCGCTCCAGGGGCCGCCGGGGCGGACGCCCTACGACGTGCTGATGGCCGGCTCGGTCGTCAGCGTGCTGCCGCTCGTGATCGGCTTCCTCGTCTTCCAGCGGCGGCTCGTCTCCGGGATCATGGCGGGGACGGTGAAGGGCTGATGCCGCGGCTCGGCGTCGCCTACTACCCGGAGCAGTGGCCCCGCGAACGCTGGGAGCAGGACGCGGAGCTGATGGTCGAGGCCGGGCTCTCGGTCGTGCGCATCGCCGAGTTCGCCTGGGCGGGGCTCGAGCCGTCGCCCGGCACATTCCAGTTCGACTGGCTCGACGACGCGATCGGCGTCCTCGCCGCGCGCGGCCTCTCCGTCCTGCTCGGGACCCCGACAGCGGCGCCGCCGGTCTGGCTCGTCGAGGCGCATCCCGAGATCCTGCCGCTGCGACCCGACGGCCGCGTGCACCGGTTCGGGCACCGCCGTCACTACTGTCCCAACCAGCCGGCGATGCAGGACGCGACGGTGCGCGTCGTCGCGGCGCTCGCCGACCGCTACGGGCACGACGCACGCATCGAGGGATGGCAGATCGACAACGAGCTGATGGGCCGCTGCGTCTGCGACGCGTGCCGCGCCGGCTTCCACGATTGGCTCCGTGCGCGCTACGGAACGGTCGACACGCTGAACGAGAGCTGGGGCACGGCGTTCTGGAGCCAGACGTACGAGAACTTCGCGCAGGTGCCGCTGCCGGAGCTGGCGCCCGTGCCCATGCCCTACGGCTTCATGCGCGAGTCGCCGAGCCCGTCACTCGCGCTGGACTACCGCCGGTTCGTCTCCGACAGCCACGTGCGGTTCCTGCGGCTGCAGGTCGGCGAGCTGCGGCCGCGGGTCGCTGCTGCGCAGCGGATCACGCACAACCTGATGGGCTTCAAGTTCTCGGAGATCGACTACCACGTGCTCGCCGCCGAGCTCGACGTCGTTTCCTGGGACAACTATCCCGCACTCGACCCGAGCGGTCGTTGGGCCGGTCCGGCCCTCGCCGCCGACGCGATGCGTGGCCTGAAGGACGCCCCGTTCTGGGTGCTCGAGCAGCAGGTGGGCCCGCTCGGATGGGAAGTGCTGCGGACACCGCGGCGCGGCCAGATGCGGCTGCACGCTTACCAGGCGATCGCGCACGGTGCGGAGCTCGTCTCGTTCTTCCGCTGGCGCACCGCGCGGTACGGCACCGAGCAGCACTGGTACGGCGTCCTCGATGCGCACGGCCGTCCCGGCCGGCGGCATCGCGAGGTCGGCGAGCTCGGCCATGAGCTCGCGCGGCTCGGCGACGTGCTCGACGGCGCAGTGCCCGTCGCCGGCACGGCCGTCCTGCACGACTACGACTCGCGCTTCGCACTGCAGGTGCAGCCGACGAACCCCTCGCTCGCGTACGAGGAGTCGATCCAGCGCCACTACGAAGCGTTCCGCCAGCTCGGGATCGGCGTCGACATCGTCTCGCCGGCTGCCGGGCTCGCGCGCTACCGGCTCGTCGCCGCGCCGAACCTCTACGTCGTCGACGAGGCGCTCGCGGCGACGCTGCACGCGTACGTCTCCGGCGGCGGCACCCTCGTGCTGGCACCGCGCGCCGGTGTCAAGGATCGCTGCAACGTCGTCCCCGAGCGCCCGTTCCCGACGCTGCTCGCGGAGCTCGCGGGCGTCGAGGTCGTCGATGTCGCAAGCCTGCTCGACGAGAGCGAGGTCGCCTTTGCGGGCGTCGACGGCGTCCCGCGCGGCACGTTCGCCGGATGGTATGAGCAGATCGAGCCTGCCGGCGGCGCGCGCGTGCTTGCGCTCTACGACGGCGGAGACTTCGCCGAGACGCCGGCGATCACGTCGCACGCGGTGGGGGAAGGGCGTGTGCTCTACCTCGCGGGGGCCGCGGACACAGCGACGCTGCGTGCGCTGTACGCCGCCGTCGCAGGTGAGGCAGGGCTCGTGACAGCGGAGCTCCCCGAGGGCGTCGAGTGCGTGCAGCTCGACCGCGCCGGGGAGGCGCTCCTCGTCCTGCTCAACCACACCGACGCCGAGCGCGAGGTCGTGCTCGACCGCAGCCGGCTCGACCTCGTGAGCGACCGTGAGCACGAGCGCACGATCCGCCTGTCGCCGTTCGGCGTCGCCGTGCTCGCGCCGGTGCGGAGCGCCGTCGAGACGGCATGACCTTCCGCGCCGCGAGGGCCGGCCAGATCGGCGAGCTCTGGCTCGTCACCGGCTCCCAGCACCTCTACGGCCCGCAGGCGCTCGCCGCGGTGGCGGCGCATGGGGAAGAGGTGGCGCGCGGCCTCACCGCAGGGCTGCCGGTGCCGGTGCGGCATCGCGGCCCCGTTACGACGGCCGAGGAGATCCGCCGCACGTGCCTCGAGGCGACCGCCGACGACGCGTGCGCCGGCGTGATCGTCTGGGCGCACACCTTCTCTCCGGCGAAGGCCTGGATCGCCGGGCTCGAGGCGCTCGGCAAGCCGCTCCTCCACCTGCACACGCAGTTCGACCGCGAGCTGCCGTGGGCGGAGATCGACATGGACTTCATGAACCTCAACCAGTCGGCGCACGGCGACCGCGAGCTCGCGCATGCACTGACGCGGCTCGGCGTGCGCCGCAAGACGATCGCCGGCCACTGGCGCGACCCGACGGTCGTCACGCGCATAGCGACCTGGACGCGCGCCGCGCTCGGCATGCGCGAGGCGCGGTCGCTCACCGTCGCACGCATCGGCGACAACATGCGCAGCGTCGCAGTCACCGAGGGTGACAAGGTGGAGGCGCAGCGGCAGCTGGGCTTCGCCGTCGACGGGTACGGCGTCGGCGAGCTCACCGCTGCCGTCGAGGAGGCCGGAGGCGCGCAGGTCGACAGCCTCCTCACCGAGTACGCGGACACGTACGAGCTGGCGCCGGATGTGCGCGGCAGCGACGCGCTTCGCGAGGCGGCGCGAATCGAGCTCGGCTTGCGCGCATTCCTCGACGCGCGCGGCGCGCACGCGTTCACCGACACGTTCGAGGATCTCGGCGCGCTGCGGCAACTGCCGGGCATCGCCGTCCAGCGGCTGATGGCGGAGGGCTACGGTTTCGGCGCCGAGGGCGACTGGAAGACGGCCGCTCTCGTCCGCATCGCGAAGGTGATGGCCGGCGACCTGGCGGGTGGCACCTCCTTCATGGAGGACTACACGTACGACCTCACCCCGGGCGGCGAGGCGGTGCTCGGCGCGCACATGCTCGAGGTCTGCCCCTCGATAGCCGCGGACCGTCCCTCGTGCGAGATCCATCCGCTGGCGATCGGCGGCCGCGAAGACCCGGTCCGGCTCGTCTTCACCGCGCACCCGGGCGAGGCTGTCGTCGCGTCGCTCGTCGACCTCGGCGACCGCTTTCGATTCGTCGTCGGCGAGGTCGAGGTGATCGAGCCGCCGGCGCCGTTGCCGAAGCTGCCGGTCGCGCGCGCTCTCTGGCGCCCGCGGCCGGACTTCTACAGCGCCGCCGAGGGGTGGCTGGCCGCAGGCGGCGCGCACCACACGGTGCTCAGCTTTCCACTCGGCGTCGGGGTCTTCGACGATCTCGCCGCAATGGCCGGCATCGAGCTGGTGGCGATCCGCTGATGTTCGAGCAGCTTCGCGAACGTGTGGTCACCGCGAACCTCGAGCTGGTGCGGCTGGAGCTGGCGATCCTCACCTTCGGCAACGCGAGCGCCGCCGACCGCGACGTCGGCGTGATGGCGATCAAGCCGAGCGGCGTCCCGTACCACGAGCTGACCGTCGAGTCGGTGCCGGTGCTGGACCTCACCGACGGGACGGTGCTCGACGGCGACTGCCGCCCGTCGTCCGACACGCCGACGCATCTCGCGCTCTATCGCGCGTTCGCGGAGATCGGCGGGGTCGTGCACACGCACTCGCCGTACGCGACCGCATGGGCGCAGGCGTGCCGGCCGATCCCGTGCCTCGGGACGACGCACGCCGATCACTTCCGCGGCCCGGTGCCGGTGACGAGAGCACTCACCGCCGAGGAGATCGCGGGGGGCTACGAAGAGGCGACCGGTGCGGTGATCGTCGAGCTCGGCATCGATCCGCGGTCGATGCCCGCGGCGCTCGTGGCATCGCACGCGCCGTTCACCTGGGGCGACGACGTGGAGACCGCGGTCGAGAACGCCGTTGCGCTCGAGGCCGTCGCCGCGAGCACGTATCGCGCGCTCGTGCTCCACTCCGGCTGCGTCTCGATCGACGACCGCCTGCTCGCCAAGCACTTCGACCGCAAGCACGGCCCCGGCGCGTACTACGGACAGCCGACATGAGGTGCGCGGTCGGCATCGACTTTGGCACGGAGTCGGCGCGCGCGCTGCTCCTCGATTGCGCCGACGGGCGGGAGCTCGGCGTCGCCGTCCACCAGTACGAGAACGGCGTCATCGACGAGCGGCTACCCGCACCCGACGACGACGTCGTGCTCGGCCCGGACTGGGCGCTGCAGGACCCGCTCGACTACGTGCGTGCGGTGCAGCAGACGGTGCCGGCGCTCCTGCACGACACCGGTGTCGCCCCAGCCGACGTCGTCGGCATCGGGATCGACTTCACGTCGTGCACGATTCTGCCGACGCTCGCCGACGGAACGCCGCTGTGCGCCGTCGAAGACCTGCGCCGCGAGCCGCACGCCTGGGTGAAGCTCTGGAAGCATCACGCCGCGCAGCCGGAGGCCGACGTGATCAACGCCGTCGCCGAGGAGCGCGGGGAGCCGTGGCTCGCGCGCTACGGCGGCCGCTACTCCTCCGAGTGGTTCTTCTCGAAGGCGCTGCAGATCCTCGACGAGGCGCCGGCTGTCTACCGGCGAGCCGACCGAGTGCTCGAGGCGGCCGACTGGATCGTCTGGCAGCTGACCGGCGTCGAGACGCGCAACGCGTGCACCGCCGGCTACAAGGCGATGTGGTCGCCGGACGCCGGCTTCCCGGATCGTGCGTTCTTCGCCGCGCTCGACGCTCGCTTCGCGAACGTCGTCGACGAGAAGATGTCGCGTACGCTCATACCGCTCGGAAGCCGCGCGGGCCGGCTGTCCGCCGAGGCCGCGGCGTGGACCGGCCTCGAGCCCGGCACGCCCGTCGCCGCGGCGAACGTCGACGCACACGTCTCCGTCCCTGCGGTCGGCGTCGTCGAGCCGGGCCGCCTCGTCGCGATCATGGGAACGAGCACGTGTCACATCCTCACCGGCCGCGAGCTCGCCTTCGTGCCGGGGATGTGCGGCGTCGTCGCGGACGGCGCCCTGCCCGGCCTGTACGCCTACGAGGCGGGGCAGTCGGCAGTCGGCGACATCCTCGCGTGGTTCGTCGAGTCCGTGGGGACGCCGCACGACGTGCTGAGCAACCGTGCTGCGGCGCTGCATCCCGGCGAGAGCGGCCTGCTCGCGCTCGACTGGTGGAACGGCAACCGCTCGGTGCTCGTCGACGGCGACCTGCGCGGGCTGCTCGTCGGGATGAGCCTCGCCACGCGCCCGCACGAGATCTACCGGGCCCTGATCGAGGCGACGGCGTACGGGACGCGGGTGATCGTCGACGCGCTCGAGCGCGGCGGGGTCGCCGTCGAGGACGTCGTGGCCTGCGGCGGGCTCCCGGACCGGAACCCGGTGGTGATGCAGATCTACGCGGACGTGCTCGGCCGGGCGATCTCGGTCGCCGGCTCGGGCCAGGCGCCGGCGCTCGGCGCCGCGATGTTCGGCGCCGTCGTCGCCGGCGAGTATGCGTCGATCGTCGACGCGTCGCGCGCGCTGGCGCCGCCGATGCGGGAGGTCTACCGGCCCGATCCGGCTGCGACGGCGGTGTACGACGTGCTGTACGGCGAGTACCTGCGGCTGCACGACCTGTTCGGCCGCGGCGGCGACGCCGTCATGCCGACGCTGAAGCGGCTCCAGCACGATGCGAAGGAGGCAGCCGGCGTCGAAGGTGAGGGCGCTAGCCGAGCAGGCGGATCGCGTCGTCGAAGCTGCGAACGAGCCCGTTGAAGTCGAAATCCGGCAGCTGCGACAGTGACTCGACCGGGAAGTGCCCCTCGTACAGCGGGTAGTACCCGCCCGGCGGCGAGGGCAGCACGTGCACCGCGCTCAGGCCCGCTTCGCGGTACGCATCGATGCGCGAGCGCACGCGGTCGGCGCTGCCGGCCATCAGCAGCGCGTTCACCATCTCGTCGGGCACGAGCGCGACGGCGCCGCGGAGATCGCCCGCGCGCACGCGTTCGCCGATCGACTCCGCCACGTCGCCGAATCCGGCAGCCCGCGCGCTCTCGAGATATGCGGGCGCCGAGCCGAGCGCCGTCGCATACATCATCGCCTGCCCCTTCGCGAGCTCGACGCCGCTCTCGTCCTCGGTGATCACCGCCGGGAACCCGACGGTCGCCTCGAAGCCGTCGAGCGAGCGGCCGGCGCGCTCGGCGCCGCGGCGCAGCGCCGGCATCGTCACGTCGCGGACGTATTCGAGCGACTGGAACCAGCCGATCATCCCGTCGGCGATCTCGCCCGCCAGCTCGATCATCTTCGGTCCGTTGGCCGCGATGGTGATGCGCGGCGGCGCCGGCAGCTCCATGTCGAGGTGGAAGTTCCGGACGGAGAACACCTCGCCCTCGTGCGTGACGAGCTCACCGGCGAAGGCGCGCCGCAGAATCGTCACGAAGTCGCGCATCGCCGCGATGGGCTTCTCGTAGCGCTGCCCGTGCCACGCCTCGACGTACCCGCGCGCCTGCACGCCGAGGCCGAGGAGCAGCCGCCCGTTCGACAGCTGCTGCAGCGTCGCCGCCTGCAGCGCCATCGTCACCGCCGACCGCGACCAGACGCCGACGACACCGGTCGCGATGCCGATCCGCTCCGTCTTCAACGCCGCTGCCGTCGCCGGGCCGAACGAGTCGGCGAACGTGATCTCCGGGAACCATGCCGTTCGGAACCCCGCCTCGTCGGCACGCTGGGCGACGTCGATCGCGAGCGTCGCCGGCAGCGCCGTCAGGAGCACACCGATGTGCCGATCGTCGGCCACGGCGCGACGATATTGCCGCACCGCCGAGAGCGTCAACGTTCGCGTGACGGTTGCACATTCCGGTTGTGGCGGCGCCGCGAGGCGGTGAGACTGCGGCCGTGCGCATCGCGGTCGTCGGCGGAGGAGTGGGAGGGGTGGTCGCGGCGGTCGCGCTGCTCCGCGCCGGCGCCGACGTCACGGTGTTCGAGCAGGCGCCGCAGCTCCTGCCGGTCGGCGCGTCGCTGCAGCTCGGCCCGAACGCAACGCGCCTGCTGCAGGATCTCGGCCTGCTCGACTCCCTGCGCGCGGTCGCTTCGCGCCCGGAGGCGGTCGACCTCCTGCGCTGGGACGACGGATCGCTGCTCGTGCGGGCAGCGCACGGAGACGCCGCCGAGGCGTACTTCGGCGCGCCGCAGCTCGACTTCTTCCGCCCGGACCTGCAGCGGGTGCTGGTCGACGCGCTGCCGCCGGGAGTGCTGCGGCTCGGCGCGCGCGTCGTCGCCGCCGACGACGAGGGCGTGACGCTCGACGGCGGCGAGCGCTTCCGGGCAGACGGCGTCGTCGCCGCCGACGGGATCCGCTCGCCGCTCCGGCAGCAGCTGATCGGCGTCGAGGAGCCCGTCTTCTCGGGGACGGTCGTCTATCGCGGCGTCATCCCGAGGGAGCGCGCCGGCAATCTGCACCCCGACAGGACGAACCGGTACTGGATCGGCCCGTACCGCCACGGCGTCTCGTACTGGATCTCCGGCGGCGCACTGCTCGCGCTCAACCTCGGCGTCCAGCGCGCCGACTGGAGCGAGGAATCGTGGACGCGCGAGGTCGACGCGGCCGAGGCCGACGCCTACCTCGAGGGCTGGGACGACGCGCTGCGCGAACGCGTCCGCCGCTGCGCGACGGTCCTGCGCGGCGGCGTCTTCGTCCGCAAGCCGATCGAGCACTGGACCTACGGCCGCGTGACGCTGCTCGGCGACGCGGCGCACGCGATGGAGCCCTTCCAGGCACAGGGCGCCGCCCAGGCGATCGAGGATGCGTACGTCCTCGGCGCCTGCGTCTCCGCCGCCGGCGGGAACGTCGAGCACGCCTTCGAGCGCTACGAGCAGATCCGGATGGCCCGGGCGGCCGAGCTCCAGAACCAGGCTCGGGACGCCGGTTTCGAGTTCTTCCTCGAAGACGGGCCGGAGCAGCGAGAGCGCGACGAGCGGTTTCGCCGCCTCCCGGACGTCCAGCCGTTCGGGACGCGCCAGCTCGTCTGGGAGTACGACGTCCGGCAGGCGCTCGCAGCGGCATCGACAGTCGTGCGCTGACGCGCGATAGTGGGGGCGTGGCCGTCGGGACGGCACGCGCCCGCCGTCGCGGGTTCCCCGCTCCTGCGCTCCCGCTCGTCGGGCGCGCAGCGGAGCGGTCGCGCGTCGAGGAGCTGCTCGGCGGCGAGGGCGTGCGCCTCGTCACATTGACCGGGCCCGGCGGCGTCGGCAAGACGTTCCTCGCCCAGCACGTGGCGGCCGCGCTCGAGCCGACGCTGCCGGACGGCGCCGTGTTCGTCGCGCTCGGCGCGGTGGAGACCGTCGACGAGGTGCTTCCCGCCGTCGCGCGCAGCACCGGCCTGCGCGAGTCGGGCGCGCGCTCGCTCGGCGCGCAGCTCGGCGCCGCGCTCGCGGAGCGCACCATGCTCCTCGTGCTCGACAACTTCGAGCACGTGGCCGCCGCCGCCGCTTCGGTCTCCGAGCTGCTGGCGGAGTGCCCGCGGCTGCGCGTCCTCGCGACGAGCCGGTCGAGCCTCCGGATCGCGGGCGAGCACGAGGTTCCCGTGCCGCCGCTCGACCTGCCGGACGCGCTCGAGCTCCTCGCCGACCGCGCACGCGCCGTCGCTCCCGAGTTCGAGGTCTCGGCCGAGAACGAGGCTGCGCTCGCCGAGCTCTGCCGCCGGCTCGACGGCCTTCCGCTGGCGATCGAGCTCGCCGCCGCGCGTGCGAAGCTGCTCTCGCCGGCCGAGATCCTCGAGCGGTCGGGCAGTCCGCTCGCGTTCCTGACGGGCGGCCGCCGCGACGCGCCGGAGCGGCAGCGGACGTTGCGCGCGACGATCGACTGGAGCTACGCGCTGCTGGAGGACGAGGAGCGCGCGGCGTTCCGCGGTCTCGCCGTGTTCGCGCGCGGCTGCACGCTCGACGCGGCGGCACGCGTTGCCGGCGCCCATGTCGACACCCTCGACTCGCTGGTCGACAAGAGTCTCGTGCAACGGGCGGCGACCGCGGGCGTAACGCGCGTCGACCTGCTCGAGACGATTCGCGAGTTCGCGCACGACCAGCTCGTGACGGCCGGCGAGTCACGGTCGGCCGGCGAGCGACATGCCGCCTACTTCCTGGAGCTCGCGGCGACGCTCGAGCCCGAGCTCGCCTCGCCGGACGCCCTCGCGGCGCTCGAACGGCTCGATATCGAGTACGACAACCTCCTCGCCGCGCTGGGCTGGCTGCTCGGCGCGGGCGACGCGCGCGCCGTCGACCTCGCAGCGACGAGCTGGCGCCTCTGGTACCTCCGCGGCCGCCTGAGCGAGGGGCGGCGGTGGCTCGACCTGGTCCTCGATGCCCAACTGGCTGCGTCGCGCGTGTCGTGGGCGCGCGCCGCCGTCGGCGCCGCGACGCTCGCGCTGCACCAGGCCGACTACGAAGCCGCAGCCTCACGCGCCGCCGACGCGCTCGCCGTCGCGCGCGAAGGCGGGTATGCCGCGGTCGCGTGTGCGGCGACACGGACGCTCGCGCTCGTCGCGCGTGACCAGGGCGAGCACGCCACGGCGCGATCGCTCGCCCGCCAGGCGGTGGACGAGGCGCAGGCGCTCGGCGACGAGTACTCGCGCGCGCTCGCGCTCTCCTGCCTCGCGCGCGTCGAGTTCTTCGCCGGCGACAACCGCGCGTCGACGCGACTCCATACGGAAGCTCAGGGCCTGTTCGAGCTCCACGGCAGCCCGGCCGAGCTCGCGAGCGAGCGGCTCTTCCTCGGCTTCTGCCGGATCGACGACTCCGCGCACGACGAGGCCGAGCCGCTGTTCGAGGAGGGGCTCGAGACCGCGCGGCGCCTCGACGATCGCTGGCTGGTCGCGCTGGCGCTCGGCGGCCTGCTCCGGGTCGCCGCGTCGAACGGCGACGTCGCGCTCGCCTCCGAGCGCGCGGCCGAGGCGCTCGCGATCTGCGCGCTGATCGACGAGCGCTTTCTCGGAGCGATGTGCATCGTCGGGCTCGCAGACGCCCTGCAGCCGGGAACGCGCACGGCACGGTTGCTGGGGACGGCCGACGGGCTCCGGATGAGCGTCGGCGCCAAGTGGCCGATGCTGCTCGCGAAGGAGTACCGCCGCGCGATCGACGCAGCGCGCGAGACGCTCGCACCCGACGCGTTCGCCGTGGCGTTCACCGAGGGCCGCGCCGCGTCACTCGAGACGACGCTGCGCGAGGTCGAGGCGGCGCGGGACGCGCGGCGGCCGCGCGAGCTGACCGCCCGCGAGCTCGAGGTGCTCCGGCTGGTCGCGTCCGGGCTGACCAACCAGCAGGTCGCGGCCGAGCTGGTCCTCAGCGAGCGGACGGTCCACGCGCACCTGAGGTCGATGTACCGGAAGCTCGACATCGGCTCACGGAGCGCCGCGACCCGCTACGCGCTCGAGCACGGCCTCGCCTAGATCGGCAGTTCTGCCGATGCCGCCGGCGCGCGACGGACGTATCGTCGTCCGATCGTGGCGGTCGCCGTACGGCTAGCGCGAACCCGGCTCCTCGAGCAGGCCGTCCCGGCTGCCGCCGCCGAGCTGCGGCGCGCATGCCCCGCCGTCGTGCTGCCGGCCGGCGCCCGCCGGGTCGCCGCCGAGCTGCCCGCCGCCCGTCTCTACATCGTCGAGGAGGGCGTCGTGCTGATCCGGGCGCTCGCACAGCCGGGTGCGCGCAGCATGATCGTCGGGCGCTGCGGACGCGGCGCGATCCTGCCCGCACCCGCCGGCGACGAGCTGCTGCAGTCGCTCACGGACGCATGGCTCACCGCCGTTCCACATTCGGCCTGGAGCCGCCTGCTCGCCGTTCCGGAGGTGGCTGAACAGCTCGTCGCGGGACTGGAGGAGACGATCGCCCGCCAGCGCGAAGCGTCGCGCTCGCTCGCCGGGATCCGCAACACCGACCGCGTCCGCCGGCAGCTGGTCGAGCTCGCGCGCGAGCACGGCCGCGTCACGCGTGACGGCGTTCGCATCGACCTGCCGCTGACGCACGACCTGATCGCCGACATGGTCGGCTGCGCGCGCGAGACCGTCACCCGCGCCTTCGACGAGCTCCAGCGGAGCGGGTTCGTCGCCCGCCGCGGCGGCTCCTATCAGCTGCTCGTGCCCCCGGACACGCTCTACGCGTGACGACTCAGGCGTGACTACTCGGCCCAGGGCGTCGTGAGCTCTTCGCCGTCGGGCTTCAACGTCTTCGTGCCGGAAGGCATGCAGGCGATCCACTCCACGGCGACGCCCTCGTCGGCCTTGAGCTCGTGCACGACTCCGGCGGGCGCGAACAGCGTGTCACCGGGGCCGAACGCGTGCACCGTGCCGTCCTCCTCGACGAACGTGCCCGTGCCGGCGACGATGACGACGACCTCCTCGTGGTCGTGCTTGTGCACGGGCGGTCCGCCGCCTGGAGCGACGCGCGTCCGCCAGACCATCACCTCGCCGGCGCCGCGGCTCGGCGTGGCCAGACCTTGCATGAAGTTCCCGAAGCGCTCGAAGGCGGGAACGTCGGCATCGCGTGTCATCGGCATCGTCGGCGCGAATCTACCGCCGCTCGCCGCCCGTGTGAAATCGTCGTGTGACGGCTGCACGTCGCCCTGGAAACCCTCGAGGTCATCTTGGTAGGAACACCGCAACTCTCTCGCGGAAAGGGGTTCACCGAATGAGGAAGGGTCGCCTTTCGATTCCTCTGTCTCTCGTCGTCATGCTCGCAGCTGCGCTCGCGAGCGCGACTGCGGCGCAGGCGCGCACCAACGACAACGTCATCAAGATCGGGTCGATCACGATCCTCACGGGGCCGAGCGCCGTCATCGGACAGGAGACCTTCCGCGGCGCGCAGACGATGATCGACTACCTCAACAACCACGGCGGCGCGCTGCACCAGAAGCTGCAGCTCGTCTCGACCGACGACGCGAACAATCCGCAGCTCGCGGTGCCCGCTGCGACGCAGCTGATCCAGCAGGAGCACGTCGTCGCGATCGCCGGACCGACGAACTCGGTCTCGGGAATCGCGATCCAGCCGCTGCTCGCGCAGGCGAGCATCCCCGCGATCGCGTACCAGTCGGGCGCGGAGCAGCTGACGGCGACGGGGAGCCAGTGGCAGTTCCGCTCCAACACGACGCTGCCGCACCACTTCGAGGCGCTGACTCAGTACTTCGCGAAGTTCAAGCGTGCGAAGAAGTTCGCGTTCATCGGCTGGAACCTCGCTGCGGGCCAGTCGTCGCTGCAAGGCGTGCAGTACGCGGTCGCGCACCTGCCCGGGAGGTCGCTCGTCTACCAGACGACGCTGCCGCTGACGACGCAGGACTTCTCCGGCGTCATCTCACAGGCGAAGGCCGCAGACCCGGATGTCGTTCTGATCGGCGCACCGATGCCGTTCGCCGGCGTGCTCGCGAAGCAGATCCGGCAATCGGGATGGAACATCGCGATCGGTGCGACGGGCGACTTCGTCACCACCGACTTCGGCCAGTTCCTCGGCGGGGCGGCGAACGGGCTGATCATGACCGACACCGGTCACTGGAAGTGCGCCGCGAAGCGGAAGGTCGGCTCCGCGTTCCTCGCGTACTTCAAGAAGACGCTCGGGCGGGAGCCGGGGGCGAACGAGATCGTCGGCGCCGAGGTGGTCGGGATGGTCGTGGCGGCGATCAAGAAGGCCGGATCGACCGACGGTTCGAAGCTGGCGAACGCGCTGCACCACATGTCGTACAACGGCATCCGGTTCGCTGCGCAGTGGGACGCGAAAGGCAACCTCAAGCACACGCCGATCCCGATCGTCCAGTGGACGAACAGCGGCACGCAGCTGAAGATGCTGACCTGCGACATCCAGCCGGTCGTCCACCCGAAGAAGAAGAAGAAGTAGATCCGCGCGTCGACGGGCTCCGGCCGCCGGGCCGGAGCCCGCTCCAGCGATGAGTCTCGCCGACCTCCCGCAGCAGATCGTCTTCGGCCTCGGCCTCGGCGCGATCTACGCGCTCGTCGCGATCGGGTTCAGCCTCATCTACCGGACGATGGGGCTGCTGAGCTTCGTGCACCCGCAGTTCGTGATGCTGGGGTCGGTCTTCGGCTACACGGCCGTCGTCAAGCTCCACCTCGCGCTGTGGGAAGCGGCCGTCCCGGTCGGCGTTGCGACCGCCGCCGCATCCGTCCTCGTCGACCAGCTCGGGCTGCGGCCGATCCGCCGCCGCGGCGGAACCGAGATCGCGATGATCCTCGCAACCGTCGCGTGGGGGATCGTGCTCGTCGAGGTCGTGCGCCAGCAGTGGGCGTACGGGCCGAGCGCGCTCAATCTGCGCAGCAGCGCGCGGCCGCCGTTCCACGTGCTCGGGATCGAGATCCGCTGGGACACAGTCGGGACGCTCGCGACGGCGGCCGTGCTGGCGGCCGCGCTCGCGCTCTTCCTCCGGCGCACGGTCGCGGGCCGCGCGCTGCGCGCGGTCGGCGAGAGCAGCCGGACCGCGTCGCTGATGGGGATCGACGTCGAACGGACGCTCGCCCTCGCAGCCGCGATCAGCGGCTTCCTCGGCGGCGTCGCGGGCCTGCTCGTCGGCTACCTCTTCTCGGCGGGGATCTCCTCGGGCTCGATCGGCGTGAAGGCGCTCGCGGCCGCGGTGATCGGCGGGTTCGGAAATGTGCCGGGCGCAGTCGTCGGCGGGCTGCTCCTCGGCGTGTTCGACAACCTCGTCGCCGCCGACGTCTCGGCGAACTGGCGCGACGCCATCGTCTTCGGGCTGATCATCGTCGTGCTGCTGGTGCGCGCGAGCGCCGTCGTCGGGAGGCGCATCCTTGTCCGCGCGTGAGGCACCCTTCATCCGCAGCGGGGTCGGCCGCCCGCTCAACCGGCGCCGAGCGATCACGTGGACGACGACGCTGGTTCTGATCGCGGGCGCGTACGCGCTCGCGCCGGTGTACGACGGCACTTTCTTCCTCTCGTTCCTCGTCGACGTCGTCATCCTCGGGCTCGCCGCGCTCGGGCTGCAGCACCAGGTCGGCGACGCAGGCGTCCTCAACCTCGGGCAGGCAGCGTTCTTCGGGCTCGGCGCGTACGGCGGCGTCTGGGTGCTGCAGCACTGGCACTGGACGACGATCCCCGCGTTCGGCGCGGCGATCGTCGTCGCGCTCGCCGGTGCGATCGTGATGGCGCCGCTCCTCCGCCTGCGCGGCGTCTACTTCGCGATGGCGTCCTTCGCCTTCGGCGCGATGATGTTCGAGGTCTTCGGACAGGCCGTCTCGCTCACCGGCGGCGAGAACGGGCTCTACCTGATCCCGCCGCCGCGCGTGTTCGGCCACACGCTCGTCGGCAATCGGGACTCGTACCTCTTCGTCTTGACGGTCGCCGTTCTCTGTTACGGCGGGCTCGCGCTCGCCGCCCGCTCCGGCTACGGGCTGTCGCTCCACGCAGTCCGTCAGAGCGAGAACGGTGCGCGCGCGTCCGGCGTCAACGTCGCGCGCCTCCGCTTCTTCGCGCTCGCGCTCGGTGTGATCCCGCCCGCGCTCGCCGGCGTCATGTACTCGCAGGTGCATCAGATCGTGCAGGCGAGCGTGTTCGATCAGAACCAGTCGGTGTCGCTGATCACGATGGTGATCGTCGGCGGCGTCGCGAGCCGCTGGGGTGCGTTCGCCGGCGCGCTCGTCGCGCAGTACATCGCCGTGTACCTGCAGTCGATCGCCGGCTACCGCTTCCTGCTGTACGGCCTGCTGATCGCGTCGCTGATGATCGTCCTGCCGGGCGGCATCGCCAGTCTCTGGAAGGTTCTCGTCGGCGTCCGCGGCGCGCTGCGGAGGACCCGGCTGTGAGCCTGCTCGAGCTGCACGAGGTGTCGCGCGCGTTCGGCCGCGTCTACGCGGTCGACGGAGTGACGACGAGCCTCGAGGACGGAGAGATCCGCGGGTTGATCGGGCCGAACGGCGCCGGGAAGACGACGCTCGTCAATCTCCTCTCCGGCTTCCTTGCGCCGTCGCACGGCCGGATCTCGCTGGCCGGCGCGCGCGTCGACGACGAGCCCGCGCACGCACGCGTGCGCCACGGCATCGGCCGGACGTTCCAGACGCCGCAGCTCTGCCCCGCGATGACGACGCTCGACAACGTCGTCATCGGCGCGCACCAGCAGCTCGTGACGGCGCGCTTCCGCAACCTGTTCGCGCGCGGTCGCCGGAGCACCCTGTCGCAGCTGCGCGCCGAGGCAGCCGAGGTCGCGTCGGACGTCGGCCTCGGCGACCTGCTCGGTCTCCCGGCGGGCGCCCTGTCCTACGGCCACATGCGCCTCGCGGAGATCGCGCGCGCGCTGATGGCGAAGCCGCGTCTGCTGCTCCTCGACGAGCCGGTCGCGGGCATGAACGAGTCGGAGTCGGCCGCCGTCGCCGACATCGTCCGCGCGCTCCCCGAGCGGGGGACGACGGTGCTCGTCATCGAGCACGACATGCCGTTCGTGATGGGGTTGTGCGACCGGATCACGGTGCTGGATCACGGTGTTCTGATCGCGGAAGGGACGCCGGCCGAGGTCCAGCGCGATCCGCGGGTCGAAGAGGTGTATCTCGGATGAGCGCCGTTCCGCTGCTCGAGGTCGACGAGGTGGTCGCGGGCTACGGCGAGCTGCGGGTCGTCCAGGGGCTCTCGTTCACGCTCGCGCCCGACGAGATCCTGGCGATCGTCGGCGCGAACGGCGTCGGCAAGACGACGCTGCTCAACGCGCTCGCCGGCCAGCTCCGCATCTGGTCCGGTCGCGTCCTCCTGAACGGCGAGCGCCTTCGTCTCCGTCGCGCGCACGACGTCGTCCGGGGCGGCATCGCGCTCGTCCCCGAAGGCAGGCATGTCTTCGCGTCGCTGACCGTCGAAGAGAACCTGCGGGTCGGCGCGCACACGCGGCATGCGCGGCGCGACGTCGAAGCCGACATCGAGCGGTGGTACTCGACGTTCCCGCAGTTGCAGCAGCTCCGGCGGCGGCCGGCCGGGCAGCTGTCGGGCGGCGAGCAGCAGATGCTCGCGCTCGCGCGCGCGCTGATGAGCCGGCCGCGCGTCCTGCTCCTCGACGAGCCGTCGCTCGGGCTCGCGCCGCAGGTGATCGAGTCGGTGTTCGAGTTCATCCGCGCCGTCCGCAAGGAAGGGACGGCGATCGTGCTCGTCGAGCAGAACGCCCGGCTCGCGCTCGAGACGGCGGATCGCGCGCTCGTCATGCAGCGCGGGCGCGTGGCGCTCGAGGGCCCGGCGCGCGAGCTCGCGCGCGACCCGCGCGTGCGCGACGTCTACCTCGGCCGCCGTGAGACATCCGTCACACCGGCGGCGGCGGAGCCGAACCTAGAGTCGGAGGAGCGATGAAGGAGTTCGACGTCGTCGTCCTCGGCGCCGGCCTGTCCGGCGGGCTACCCGCAGCTGCATATCTCCAGAAGGCGGGCGCGCGCGTCGCGCTGGTCGAGCAGGCGATCGACGCCGGCCGCTTCTACCTGTCGTACGACCTGCTGCCCGGCGCCCGCTTCGACCACTCACCCGTCAACTTCTCCGGCCTGTCGCCGGCGATCGGCGACCTCGATCTCGAGTCGTTCGGCTACTCGTTGCGGCTGCCGGAGGTGACGCTCGCCGCGCTCGACCCCGCGGGGGCGAGCGTCGTCTTCTACGGCGATCCCGCGCGGACGCACGCGCAGCTCGCGCGTCACTCGCAGGCCGACGCCGACCAGCTCGCCGCGATCTTCGGCAGGCTCGGGCCGCGCGCGTCCCGCTTGCTGAAGTGCGCGTTCTATACGCCGCACCCGAACCGCGAGGCCTACGACGAGGCGATCGACATCTCGGCGACGATCCTCGAGCTCGACCGTGCGACGCTGCTGCGGACGACCGGGCCCGAGCTGCTCGAGTCGCTGTTCGAGAGCGACGCCGTCCGCCGCTTCCTGACGGCGCTGCCGGCGCTGAACCTGTTCGGCGACCTGCTGGAGCCGGGACAGGGCGCGCTCGCGTGGCTGTGGAGCCTGGCGCTCCGTGCCGCGATCGCGCCCGCAGCGAACCAGTCGCTCGTCAAGGCGCTCGAGCGCGCGTTCGTCGCCGCCGGCGGCACGTTCCTGCGCAACACGGTCGCGAGAGAGGTCGTCGTCGAGGCCGGCCACTGCGTCGGCGCCGTCGTCTCGCCGTTCGGGTCGGCCAGGACGCAGACGCTGTGGGCGAACGCGGGCGTCATCTCGAACCTCGGCGCCGAGCAGACCGCGAAGCTGCTCGGGCCGCACGCCTGGCCGCGGCTGTCGGAGTGGCACTCGGAGAACCGCGTCCTGACCGTGCAGGATCTCGTCCTGCGCCGGCCGTTGCGGCTGCCGCCGGACGTCGCGGAGGCGCCGCGCGTCTACCTCGTCTGGGAGACCTGGGCCGAGTGCGTCGACTGGCTGCAGCGCAGCCGCACCGACGAGCTCGAGACGTACTTCGGCGACATCGAGCTGACGCAGTTCCACAACCTCTATCCGGGACGCTCCGACCGGATTGCGCTGCGGGTGCGCTACGGGACCGGCCCGTTCGCCGACGACGGCTGGGACGCGCGGCGCGAGGAGTTCTCGGCGCGGATGCGCGCACGTCTCGAGCTGCTCGACCCGGAGCTGTCGCAGATCGTCGAGGTCGAGCAGCTGGCGACACCGCTGGACTTCTGGCGCAGCAACCCCGCCGCTACGCACGGCAATCCGATCGGCGGCGACTTCGTCGACGGCCAGTGGATCGCGGACCGCCTGCCGTACCGCTCCCCGGTCGACCGCCTCTATCTGTCGAACGCCGTGTGGCCGCCGGCGCTCTCGTGGCTCGCGGCGGGATACAACGCGGCGACGGTCGTCGCCGAGGACCTCGGCATCCGCGACCAGCCATGGTGGCGGCACGAGCCGATGGACTGGTTCGCGAGCAGGGCGCCCGCGCCGGCGGTCGCATGAGCGTAGGCGCGACGGAGCTCATCAGGGAGCGGAGGCGCCGGCTTTGCCGGCGCCGGGAGCGGGCATGAGCGTAGGCTCGACGGAGCTCATCAGGGAGCGGAGGCGCCGGCTTTGCCGGCGCCGGGAGCGGGCATGAGCGTAGGCTCGCCGGAGCTCATCAGGGAGCGGAGGCGCCGGCTTTGCCGGCGCCGGGAGCGGGCATGAGCGGGTTGCTCGAGGTCCACGGTGCGTACAAGCACTACGGCGGCGTCGCGGCTGTGGCGGACGCGTCGCTCGAGGTCGAAGCCGGCTCGGTGACGGCGCTCATCGGCCCGAACGGTGCGGGCAAGACGACGCTGTTCAACATCATCTCCGGGTTCGTGCGCCCGGAGCGCGGGACGGTCGTGTTCGACGGTCGCCGCATCGACCGCAAGGCGCCGCATCGCGTTGCGCGCGCGGGCCTCGTGCGGACCTTCCAGACGGCGAAGGCGCTCACGCGGATGACCGTGCTCGACAACATGATGCTCGCCGCGGACGACCAGCCGGGCGAGCATCTATGGGGCCTCGCCCTGCCCGTCCGCGTGCGCGCGAAAGAGCGCGAGATCGCCGAGCGTGCGCGCGAGCTGCTCACGCTCGTCCGGCTCGAGGCGCACGCACAGGCGTACGCGGGCACGCTTTCCGGAGGGCAGCGCAAGCTGCTCGAGTTCGCGCGCGCCCTGATGACCCGGCCGCGCATGGTGCTGCTCGACGAGCCGATGGCCGGCGTCAACCCGACGCTCGGTCTCCAGCTCCTCGACCGCGTGCAGGACCTGCGGCACGAAGAAGGAATGACGTTCCTCCTGATCGAGCACGACCTCGAGGTCGTGATGGCCGTCAGCGACCTCGTCCATGTCATGAGCAACGGGACGGTGATCGCATCCGGGCCTCCGAACGAGGTGCGCCGCAACCAGGACGTGATCGACGCCTACCTCGGTCGCCACGGGGAAGCCGCGGAGACGCCGGCATGAGCGACGGAATCCTCTCCGTTCGCGGGCTCACCGCGGGCTACGGCGAAGTGAACGTGCTCGAGGACGTGAACGTGGAGGTCGGTGCCGGAAGCTTCGTCTCGGTGATCGGGCCGAACGGCGCCGGCAAGTCGACGCTGCTGAAGGCGGTGTACGGCCTCCTGCGTCCGCGCGCGGGGAGCATCGTCTTCCGGCCGGGCGGCGGAGTCGAGCACGAGATCGCCGGCCTCAAACCGCACCGGCTGACCCGGCTCGGCCTCAACTACGTCCCGCAGCTCGCGAACGTCTTCCCGAACATGTCGGTGCAGGAGAACCTCGACGTCGGCGCCGCCGTCGCCGGCAAGGAGGCCGGCGACCGCGTCGCGGAGGTCATGGAGCGCTTTCCGTTGCTGCGCGAGCGGCGCCGCGCCCGCGCGGGTGCGCTCTCCGGCGGGCAGCGGCAGATGCTCGCGCTCGCCCGGGCGCTCGTGACGTCGCCCCGGCTGCTCCTCCTCGACGAACCGTCCGCGGGACTTGCGCCGACCGTCGTCGACGAGCTGTTCGAGACGCTCGCCGCGATCAACCGGCAGGGGATCGCGATCCTGATGGTCGAGCAGAACGCGCGGCGCTCGCTCGCCATGTCGGACTACGGCTACGTGCTCGACATGGGCCGCAACCGCTTCGAGGGCCCCGGGGCCGAGCTCGTCCACGATCCGAAGATCGCGGAGCTCTACCTGGGCGGCAGCGGCCGGCTCGCTGCGGCGCGCGCCGAGTTGATCGGCGATGCCGACGAAGACGAAGAGATCAAGGAGGCACGATGACGACAGTGAGTGCGGATACCGGCCGTGTCGGCGACGCCGTTCGGGACGAGTTCCCGATCCTCGCGTCGACGACGTATCTCAATTCGTGCTCGCAGGGTGCGTTATCGCGCCGTGTGAAGGCCGCGTACGAGGAGTACCTCGCCGGCTGGGACGAGAACGGTGCAGAGTGGGAGCATTGGGTCGAGCGGGCGGAGGCCGCGCGTGCAGGGTTCGCGCGGCTCCTGCATGCGGATCCCGACGAGGTGGCGGTCACGACGTCCGTGACGCAGGGCGTCAACGCGATCGTGTCGTCTCTCGATCTCAGCGGCGAGCGCAATCGCATCGTGATCGGCGACTACGAGTTCCCGACCGTCGGCCAGATCGCGCACGCGCAGGAGCTGCGCGGCGCCGAGGTCGTGCACGTGCGGCCGGAAGCCGACGGGACGATTCCGCTCGAGCGGTTCGCGGACGCCGTCGACGGTCGTACGGCGCTCGTCTGCTGTGCGACTGTCTCGTATCGAACCGGGCACCGGCACGACGTCGGCGCGATCGCGGCCCTGGCGCACGAGCACGGCGCGTTGATGCTGGCCGACAGCTATCAGGCGGTCGGTGCGGTCGATCTCGACGCGCCGGCGCTCGGCGTCGACTTCGTCACCGGCGGCACGGTCAAGTACCTGCTGGCGTCCGCGGGGCTCGGCTTCCTCTGGGTCCGCGGCGCGCTGCTCGCGAACCTGACGCCGTCGCAGACGGGCTGGTTCGCGGATGAGGACATCTTCCGGATGGACATCTCCGACTATTCGCCGCACGCGACGGCACGCCGCTTCGATGCGGGGACGCCGCCGGTGCCGAACATCTACGCCGGCGTCGCGGGCATGTCGCTGATCGAAGAGACCGGCGTCGACGCGATCGAGCGGCACATCGCGAGGCTGAGCGAGCAGCTCGTCGGCGGCTTGCTCGAGCTGGGAGCGCATGTCGTCACGCCGGTCGACGCGACGCGACGCGGCCCGCTCGTGTGCGTGCGCTCGACCGACGCGCACGCACTCGTCGAGTCGCTCGCAGAGGAGCGGATCATCTGCTCGCTCCGCGACCAGAACCTCCGGATCGCGCTGCACTTCTACAACACGCCCGCGGACGTCGAGCGTGTGCTCGGGGCGCTCGCAGACAGACGAAAGTACCTTGTCTAGAGTGTGCGCGTGAGCGACGCGGAGATCCTCCGGCGCGACGGCTTCGGACGCCTCGGATATTCGCTCCCGGCGGACGCGCTCGTTCGTCTACGCGCCGAGGCCGCGGAGCTGAGGGCGGAGGCAGAACGCGTCGAGACCGACGCCTACGAGCTGCATGCCGACGGGCAGGACTTCCGCAGCCCCATCAGCCTCGCGATGTCGGAGGCCGGCGCCGAGCTGCGAGGCCTCCACGAAGGCAGCGCGCTGCGCACCCTCGCCAACGAGCTCGCCGGCACGGAGATGGAGCCGAGCAAGGCCGGCTATCTGTATTACCAGGTCGGCGACCGGATCGGCCTCCACACCGACCTGCCGGCCTGCGAGCTGGTGCTGCTCGCGGCGTTCGACCCGGTCGCGCCGCCCCTCGTCGTCCATCCCGAGCTGCGCACGTTGACGCCGGAGCAGCTCGCCGAGCTCGCCGAGGAGACGGCTGGAGCGCCGCCCGGCGGCATCAGCGTGACGCTCGACGACGCCGCGCTCGTCGGCTTGATCGGCGGCGGTCTGCCGCACCAGACACGGCCCGTCGCTCCCGGTTCGGAGGCCGTCGTCGCGACGCTCTGCTACGTCGGCAAGCAGGACTAGCACCGCCCCGCCGAAGCAACGTCGGTGCGCGGCCAGGACCGCGCCGGTGAGTCACGGTTTCGATCGACGCCATTAGGCTCCAGCGGGTGGACCGGCCGCTTCGCCTCGCCGTCGCGCTCGCCGTCGTCGTCGGAGCCGGGGCCGGTGCCGACAGCGCGCTCGCACGGCGGGCACCCAAGCACGCCGTGATCGTTCACGACGCTCGCGGATTCGCACGCGCGGCCGCGCGGTTCCGTCACTCGGGCGGGACGATCGTCCTGCGCGCGGGCTCGTATTCGTCGCTCGTGCTCGGGCCGCGGTCGGGCGGCGTTCTGCGGATCGTCGGCGCGCCCGGCGTGCGGGTGGGCGGGCTGCTGCTCGCGCGCACGCGCGACGTGTCGGTCGGGCCGCTCCGGGTCGGCCCTGTCGGCGGCGACGCCGTGGTCGAGCTGCAAGGAGCGCAGCGGATCGACCTGCACGACCTCGTCGTCAGCGCGCGCGGGACGAGCTTTCGCGCGTCGATCTTCGTCGCGTCGGCATGGGGCGTCCACATCAGACGAAGCGTGTTCACCCATTGCGGCGACGCGTCGCCCGACTTCGCGAACTGCATCACTCTCAACCGGGGCGCGCACAGCGTGGTGATCGAGCACAACCGGTTCCACGACTGTCACGGCTGCGACTTCATCCATGGCCGGTTCGGGAGCTGGCTGACGATCCGCGCGAACCGGTTCGACCGCGCGCTGCCGTGTCACACGATGAGTCGCTACCGCTGCGGTCACAACGATCTCGTGCAGCTGTTCGCCGGCCAGTGGCTCCGCGTCGCGCGAAACCGCTTCGGTGTCTATCGCGCAGGCGGTGCGCAGGTCTATCTCACTGACGACGTCGACCACGCCACGATCGTCAACAACGTCTTCATCGGCACGGATCCGCGGCTGCCCGGTTACCGCGCGCGGATGGCGATCGTCATCGGTGCCAATGAGTCGAGGCGGCTGCCGTACTACGCGCGCGTGGTGAACAACACCATCCTCACGGGGTACCGCCGGCGTGACGGGTACGCAGGGTCGATCCGCATGTCCTCGCGCTACGGCGGTGTGCGTCTCTGGAAGCGCCCCGTCGTCGCGAACAACGTGATTGCGCTGCTCGACACGGCGTGGCGCGTCTGTGCAGCGTCGCAGCAGTTCCTCGCGAACGTCGTGCTCAGGGGCCGCAACTGCTCGCGAGACGGCTACGTCGGCCCCGAGCACCTCGACGCGGCGGGCCGCCCGCACTGGGACGCGACCATCGTCGACTCGGCCAATCGCGACCTCGCGCCGCCGATCGACGCGACGGGGCGGCCCCGCGACGCGCACCCGGATATCGGCGCGTTCGAATGGCGCCGCTGAGCCGCTAGCCCGCGGGTTCCGCGCAAAAACGTGGTGTCTCGACTCCATTGCGCGCCGGATCGGCAGGCGCGAACCTGGCAGCACGGTGCAAGCCACGGAAGGAGTGAGCGGAGTGATCGACACGCTGGTGACCGTGAAGGGACTCGAGCGGCTGAACGCCGAAAGCGCGCGGCTCCGCGCCGAGCGTGAGAGCCTCGTGGAGCGGATGTGGCTGGCGCTCGAGCTCGGCCGGGCGCTCCCGGAGAGCGGCGAATTCCTCGACGCGCGGCACGAACTCGAGCTCCTCGACCGCCGTCTCGCTCTGGTCGACGAGCGGCTGCACGGTGCAGAGATCGTCGATCCCCGCCCCGACGGCGAGGTCGAGGTCGGCGAGCGCGTGACGGTGCTCGACCTGGAGACGGGCGCGACGAGCGACTACGTCATCGTCGGCTCGGGCGAGGGCGATCCCGCCTCGGGCCACGTCTCGTACGAGTCACCGATCGGTTCGGCGCTCCTCGGCAGACGGGTCGGCAGCATCGTCGAGACGGACGCGCCCGCCGGGCGGCGGCGGCTCGAGGTCGTCGAGCTCGACGGCTGAGCGCTGTTGACGAGACGTCTCCGCTTCGACGCCGGTCGCGTCGATCATGACGGCGCCGCCTTCCCATTCCCACCGCTCGATCATTCGCCGTGGCCGTGCGTGTTCAGGACGCGTTCCGACGGACTCGAGACGCCGGCGAGGTAGACCGCCGCCGCCCAGTCGCGGAGATCGTTCGCAGCTTGCTCGTACGCAGCGCGGCGGCCGGGGTCGCGCTCCGCCCGATCCTTGAGGTCGAGGACGCCGGCGAGGCGCCTCCGGCACTCCGCGGCGGTCGAGATCGCCAGCGTGTCTGCGAGCACGGTGACCGATCCGGTGACGATCGCGCGCTCCGCGGCGCGGACCGCCGGTTCCGCGGCGAGCGCTGTCGCGGTGTTGCTCCGGCGTTCATCGAGGCTGGGTTGATCGAGGCTGGGCATGTCGTCCTCCTCCTCTTCTTCGTCGTCTCGCCATTCAGTCTGTTGCGACGGGATGGGCGCCGCGATGGGCTCGGCAGACCAACGCGGCGACGCCGTCACCCCAGCGAGCGGCCGGCGAGGCGCGCCTATGCCGCCGCCGCGGACTGCTTGAGCCGCCGACGCTCCGCCTTTCGCTCCTGCATCCGGTCCGGGTCGGGAACCGGGACCGCCGCGAGGAGCGCGCGCGTGTAGTCGCTACCGGGCCGGGTGTAGACCTCCTCGGCCGGACCCTGCTCGACGATCCTCCCGTTGTGCATGACCGCGATCGTGTCGCTCATGCCGCGGACGACGGCGAGGTCGTGCGCGATGAAGAGATAGGTGAGGCCGAGGTCGCGTTGCAGGTCCTTGAGCAGGTTGAGGATCTGCGCCTGGATCGAGACGTCGAGAGCAGACACCGGCTCGTCGCAGACGATCAGCCTCGGGTTGAGGGCGAGCGCGCGGGCGATCCCGATTCGCTGCCGCTGGCCGCCCGAGAACTCGTGCGGATAGCGGTTGGTGTACGCAGGATCGAACCCGACGAGCTCGAGCAGCTGCGCGACGGCGGCGCGGCGGGATCGGCGGTTGCCGATGCCGTGCGTCTGCAGCGGCTCCGCCACGATCCGTCCGACGGTCATCCGCGGGTTGAGCGAGGCGTACGGATCCTGAAAGACGATCTGCATCTCTCGCCGGGCCAGGCGCAGCTCCTCGCCGCGCAGCGTCGTCAGCTCGCGGCCGGCGAAGCGGACCGAGCCCGCCGTCGGGCGCAGCAACTGCAGCACGGCGTAGGCCGTGGTCGACTTTCCCGAGCCGGATTCGCCGACGAGCCCGAGCGTCTGTCCCTCGGGAATCTCGAAGCTGACGCCGTCGACCGCCCTGACGTGATCGACGGTGCGGTCGAAGAGGAGGCCGCGGCGGACCGGGAAGTGCACCTCGAGCCCGGTGACGGTGAGGAGCGGTTCGGTCATACCGCGATCGCCGCCCTCTCGCTGGCCGGATGCTCGGTGCGGACCCAGTGGCCCGGCCGGAGCTCGCGCAGCGCCGGCGCCTCGCTCGCGCACGAGTCGGCGCAGCCGGCGTACGGGCAGCGGGCGGCGAAGCGGCACGCCGGCGGCGGGTCGATCAGGTCGGGCGGCCGGCCGGGGATCGCCGCGAGGCGCCGCTCGCGGGCCCGCGGGTCGTCGAGATCGGGGAGCGCCGCGAGCAGCGCCTCGGTGTAGGGATGCTCGGGGCTGTGGAAGAGCTCCCGCGCGGGCGCCTGCTCGACGATCTGACCGGCATACATGACGGCGACATCGTCGGCGGACTCGGCGACGACGCCCATGTTGTGCGTGATCAGGATCATCGCCATCTCGCGCTCGCGGCGGAGGTCGTCGAGCAGGTCGAGCACCTGCGCCTGCACGGTGACGTCGAGCGCAGTCGTCGGCTCGTCGGCGATCAGGAGCCGCGGCTCGCAGGCGATCGCGATGGCGATCACGACACGCTGGCGCATGCCGCCGGAGAAGTGATGCGGGTAGTCGTCGAGCCGCTCGCGTGCGCGCGCGATCCCTACCTCGTCGAGGAGCTCCGCTGCGCGGCGGCGCGCAGCCGCTCGGTCCAGCCCGAGGTGGCGCTGCAGCACCTCGACCAGCTGGGTGCCGATCGTGAGCGTCGGGTTGAGCGCCGTCATCGGATCCTGGAAGACCATTCCGATCTCGCTGCCTCGCACGTCCTCGAGCTGCCGTTCGGAGAGGGCGGTGAGCTCACGGCCCTCGAAGCGGATCGAGCCCGAGACGATCCGGGCAGGCGGCGTCGGGAGCAGCCGCATGATCGAGAGCGCGGTGACCGACTTGCCGCAGCCGGACTCGCCGACGATGCCGAGCGTCTTTCCTTTCTCGATGGCGAAGTCGACGCCGTCGACGGCGCGCACGACGCCGGCGCGCGTGAAGAAGTGCGTGCGCAGGTTCTCGACCTCGAGCAACGGCATCTCAGGTCTCCTTCGTGCGCGGGTCGAGCGCGTCGCGCAGCCCGTCGGCGACGAAGTTCGCGCAGAGGACGAGCGTCGCGATCGCGAGGCTGGGGATGACGATGATGTGCGGGTGGGCGCGGTAGGCGTCGCGCCCGTCCTGGGCCATCGAGCCCCACGAGGCGTCGGGTGGGTTGATGCCGAGGCCGAGGAAGGATAGGAACGCCTCGCCGAGGATCACGCCGGGCAGCTCGAGGAAGATCGTGATCACGAGCACGCCGAGCGTGTTCGGGAGCAGATGCCGGGCGAGAATCGCGTACCAGCGCACGCCGACCGAGCGCGCGGCGCGCACGTAGTCGTTCTCCTTGAGCGTGATGATCTGGCCGCGGACGACGCGCGCGGTGATGAACCAGCTGGCGACCGAGAGGGCGATCACCATCGTCCAGAAATTGACGGTGCCGATGATCGCGAGCGCGAGGATCGCGAACGGCAGGTAGGGGAGCCCGTAGAGCGCGTCGAGGAAGCGCATCAGCGCGTTGTCGAGCTTGCCGCCGATGAAGCCGGAGACGGCGCCGTAGACGACGCCGATCAGGAGGATCGCGAGCGTGGCGCCGAAGCCGATCCCGATCGAGATGCGGCCGCCGAGCGCGGCGCGCGTGAAGAGGTCGCGGCCGAACTGGTCGGTGCCGAACGGATGGCTCCAGCTCGGGCCCTGGTAGGCGTCGGAGAAGTGGATGCGGTTCGGGTCGTGCGGCGAGACGATCGGCGCGACGATGCACCAGACAACGATCAGCAGGAAGATCACGCCGGCGGCGACTGCGCCGCGGTTGCGCAGGTAGCGGCGCCAGGCGTCCTGCCACAGGCTCGACTGCCGGATCGGCGCGCCTGCGTCGACGCTCGAGACGGTCGCGGCGCTCACGTGCGCGCCTCGCGCGTGCGCGGGTCGAGGATCCCGTAGAGGATGTCGACGAGCAGGTTCGCGGCGATCACGATGATCGAGAGCAGCACCGTCAGGCCCATCACCACCGAGTAGTCGCGCGCGCTGACGGCGGTGACGTAGTAGCGGCCGATGCCGGGGACGGCGAAGATGTTCTCGACGATGAACGAGCCGGTGATGATGTAGCCGAGCAGCGGCGCGGCGGCCGTCACGACGGGAATCAGCGAGTTGCGCAGCACGTGCAGGCCGATGACGCGCCGCCGTCGCAGGCCCTTCGCCCGCGCGGTGCGGACGTAGTCCTGCTGCAGCGTCTCGAGCATCGTGCCGCGCACGAGCCGCGCGAAGTACGCCATCGGCACGAGCCCGAGCGTGAAGGACGGCAGGATCTTGTGCTGCCAGGTCGTCCAGCCGCTCGTCGGCAGCATGCCCCACTTGACGGAGACGAAGTAGATGAGCAGCGTCGCGACCAGGAAGTTCGGCAACGCGAAGCCGACGTTCGAGAACAGCATCGAGCCGTAGTCGAAGCGGGAGTTCGGCTTCAGCGCGGCGAGCACGCCGGCCGGCACGCCGAGCAGGACGGCCCACGCGAACGCGAGCAGCCCGAGCTCGATCGACCGCGGGAACTGCTCCTTGACGATGTCGTTGACGGTGCGGTCGCGCAGCACGAGCGAGGGGCCGAGGTCGCCCGTCGCGACGCCCTTCACGTACTGCGTGTACTGGACGTACCAGGGCTTGTTGAGGTTGAACTTGCGCTCGAGGTTCGCCTGGACCGCCGCCGGCACCGCGCGCTCGGTCTTGCGGAACGGGTTGCCTTCGATCTGCTTCATCAGCAGGAAGGTCATGAGGATCACCAGGAGGACGACGGGAACGGTCCAGGTGACGCGGCGGATGATGTAGGCGGCCATGGCTTCTCTCGGCGAAGGCTGGTGGCGACCGGGGCGGGCTACGTGCCCGCCCCGGCAGCCGGCGTGTCGCTCCGCTCGCTCAGGCCTCCTCGATGACGACCCGGGAGAGGTCGAACTGGTCGAGCAGGTTGATCTTGAAGGTGTCCTTGACGGACGCCCGCTCGAGGTTCGTGTACGTGTACCAGTAGATCGGGCTGATCGGCAGCTCGCCGTCCGGGCCGGTCAGCATCGCCTCCGCCTGCCGGTACAGCTCGTACCGGGCCTCGTCGTCGGCGGTGTCGCGTGCCTTTGCGATCAGGCGGTCGTACGCCGGGTTTGCGAAGCGGGTGTTGTTGTTGCCCGACTTGCTCGTCCAGAGCTCGAGGAAGTTCATCGGGTCGACGTAGTCGCCGATCCAGCCGAGCCGGTAGACGTAGACCGCGTCAGACGGAGGCGGGCCGAGGACCTCCAGGTACTGGGCCCACTCCTGTGCCTTGATCGTCACGTCGATCCCGAGCTCCTTCCACATCCCCTGCACCGCGACCGCGATCTCCTTGTGGCCGGGCGCGTCGTTGTGGAAGAGCGTGATCGTGCGCTTCGGGTCGTCGACCTTCGCCATGAACTCCTTGGCCTTCTCGAGGTCGGCCGTGGTCGGCAGGAAGCTCTGCTTGATCACGTCGAACCCCGGCATCCCCTGCGGCACCATCCCGGTCGCCGGGATCTGGTCGGCCTGTGCGACGTTGTCGATGATCGACTGCCGGTCGATCGCGAACGCCATCGCGCGCCGCTGGTTCACATCGGGGATGTTCTTCAGGTTGAAGCCGTAGTAATAGGTGCCGAGCGCCGGGTACTTCTCGTACTCGGGCATCTGCTTCAGCCGTGCCATGTCGGCGGGCGGCAGGCCGCCGCCGTCGAGCGCGTCGACCTCGCCGGCCTCGAACGCCTGCACGCGCGTGGTGCCGTCGACGATGATCCGGCCCTCGACGCGATCGAGCGCCACGTCGGCGGCGTTCCGCCAGTCGGCGTTCTTGACCAGAGTGATCGAGGCGTCGTGCTGCCAGCCGGCCAGCTCGAAGGCGCCGTTGGTGACGATGTTGCGCGGCTCCGTCCACTTCGTGCCGTGCTTCTCGACGGTCGGCTTATGGACGGCGAGGAACGAGTGGTGCGCCATCTGCTGCACGAACCACGGCTGCGCCGAGGTCAGCGTCACCTGCAGCGTGCGGTCGTCGAGCGCCTCGACGCCGACCTGGTCCCGGAGCGCCGCGGCCTGCGCCGGCTTCGCGTTGTTGTATGCCTCCGCGCCGACGATCCCGTACAGCTGGTACGCGTAGTCGGCCGCCAGCTTCGGGTCGAGCGTGCGCTTCCAGGAGTACTCGAAGTCGTGCGCGGTCACCGGATCGCCGTTCGTCCAGCGGCCGTCGTCGCGGAGATGGAACGTCACGACCTTGCCGTCGACGTCCCAGCTCTCGGCGAGCGCGGGCACGGGCTCGAGATCGTCACCGAGCCGGACGAGCGGATCCATGATGTTCAGCAGGACGTTCGACGACGTCGTGTCCGTCGCCAGACCCGGGTCGAGCGAGGGCGGCTCCGCGCCCCACGCCATCTTCAGCACCTTCGACGTGGCCGTGCCGCCGTCACCGGCGGCGCCGTTCTTGTCGCCGCTTCCACCGCAGCCTGCGGCGACCAATGCCACCGCGACCACGACAGCGGCTGCGATCAGCAGGGGAACCCGCAGACGCATGGTCTCGCTCCTTTCGAAAGGGGTCGAATCGACACTGCGGCCATCGTCGTGGCGCCACCCACGCACGGCGATGGAGCCGCCGCGCCATTTCGCGCCGCCGGGGCATCCATCTGCGGCCCAGGGACAGCGGGCTCGGCTGGTCGCGATTGGGGCCGGCGGCCGATGGCGATTCGTCGGGTCGCGCGCGACCCTTTCGGCATGACATCGAGAAAGGGAGAGGACGTGACCAGATCGATTCTCTGCGGCGTCGACGGCTCAACCGACGCGCGGCTCGCGCTGCGCGCGGCGGCGCAGCTGTCCGCCCAGCTCGATGCGCGGCTCGTGGTCGCGCACGTCGTTCAGGTGCTCGTTCAGTCCCCCCGGCTCGGCCCGGCGACGATCGTCCCGCTCGGCGCCGAGCTCGACGCCGGCAAGAACCTGCTCGAGCACGTCCTCGAGGAGGAGGGGCTCGCCGATGTCGACCGCAAGGTCGTCTACGGCTTCCCGGCGGACCGGCTCGCAGATCTCGCAGACGAGGAAGACGTCGAGCTGATCGTCGTCGGCTCGCGCGGACGCGGAGCGTTCAAGTCGGCGTTCCTCGGCAGCGTGTCCACCGACCTGATCGGCGTGGCGCGCTGCCCGGTGCTCGTCGTCCCGCCCGGCGCGGTGCCGGGACCCGGCTCACGCGAGCGCGGGGACGGCCGCGGTCTCCGGGACGATCACGACCGGGCACGGGGCGCTCCTCGCGACGCCGCGAGCGATGATCGACGGCGCCCGGTCGGCGCTGCTCATGCCGACGACGAGCAGCAGCGCCGGCACGTCGCGGGCTAGCTCCGTCAGCCGCCGCACGGGATTGCCGAGCTCGAGATAGCAGTCGACGGCGACCGCGCCGTCGATCGTCTCCGCGGTCAGTTCGAGGGCTGCGCGCGCCTCTTCCGGCGTCCACGTCGTCGGCTCCTGACCTCGGGCCGGCACCTGCACCGGCGCGACGGCGACGAGCGCGAGCCGCGCCTGCGCGACGAGCGCGAGCTGCCGCGCGACCTCGACGGTGTTCGCGTCGGTGCGCGATCCCTCGAGGCTGCAGACGACGACCCGCGTCCTTGCGTCCATGGCTTCAGCGTCGCGGGAGCCGGCGACCCGGGCAATCGGGCCGCCGCTGCATTTCCCGCCGACCGAGGCCCAAGTGGGGGTCTCAGCCGGTGGATCTGCGGCTTGCGCTCGATGGCGGCGGGCTGCCGGCGGGGCAACCCTGAGAGCAGAGCCACTGTTCGACGAGAAGGGAGTTGCAATGCTGATCGTGATCGGCACCGACGGCTCGCCGTCGGGCCACGCCGCCGTCGAGTACGGCGCCGGGCTCGCACGGCTCGTCGCCGCGGACGTTCTGTTGGTGACGGTGCGCGCCGCACCACCCATGCTGCTGGGCGACCCGCACTACCAGTGGCGCGTCCGCGACGACTTCGCCCACGCCCGCGCGGCGCTCGACGACGCACATGAGGAGCTCGACGAGCTCGGCCTCGACTACGAGAGCGAGCTGCTCGAGGGCTCGCCCGCCGAGGAGCTGCTCCGCATCGCCGAGGCGAGGGACGCCGATCTCGTCATCGTCGGCTCGCGCGGCCGCCGGCCCGTTCGGGCCGCGCTGCTGGGCAGCGTCTCGAGCGAGGTTGCGGCGCGCGCACGCGTGCCCGTGGTGATCGTCCCGCCACGCGCGGCGGCACGCCCGGAAACGGTTGCCGGCGACCGCATCGCGGGCGGGATCGCACGCTTTCCGGTCCGATGAACCCGGACGTCTTCATCACCATCGCCTTCAGCGGCAGCGTCACGCTTGGGGCAACGACGGTGATCGCAGTCCTCCTGCGAAACGCGCGGCGCGAGCGGCAGCGAGCCGAGCTCGACGACGAGGGCGCCTGATTGCCGGTTGAGCGGGCGTGCGGCGAGGAGTACCGTCGCCTCGACGTGGTGGCGCAGCGCATTGCCCGGGGTCCACGCGGCCGCCAGCGAGATCGCCCTTGAGCTTCGTCATGCTCCCCGCGTCGTTCGCAGTCCTGCTCGCGGGCGCGTACTTCTTCACGAACGCGGTCGAGTGGGCGGGGCACCGGCTCGGGCTCGGCGAGGGCGCGGTCGGCAGCCTGCTGGCGGCGGTCGGCACGGCGCTGCCGGAGTCGATTATTCCCGTGATCGCGCTGATCACCGGCGGCAAGGCCGACGACGTCGCGATCGGCGCGATCCTCGGTGCGCCGTTCATGCTGGCGACGATCGCGATGGCGCTCGTCGGCGTCTCGGCCGTCGCCTTCCGCAGGCGCCGGCCGCAAGGCGTCGCGATCGAGGCGCACCGCGGCACCGTCGTCCGCGACCTGGGCTTCTTCCTCGTGCTCTTCGGCGTCGCGCTCGCACTCGGCTTCGGCGCGCCGGCGCCGCTTCGAGTCGCCGTCGCGGTTGCGTTCGTGCTCGCCTACGCCGTCTATGCGCTGCTGACGGTCCGCGGCGGCGGCGGCGTGCAGGAAGCCGCGTCTCTGAAGCCGCTCTACCTCGACACGAGCCGCGACGATCCGCCGGCGAACGGAGCGATCGCGCTCCAACTGCTGGTCGCCCTCGGCGCGATCGTCGGCGGGTCGCACCTGTTCGTCGACGAGCTCCTGCACGTCGCCGATCGGGTTGGCGTCTCGGTGCTCGTGCTCGCGCTCGTGCTCGCGCCGCTCGCGACCGAGCTGCCCGAGAAGGCGAACAGCTTCCTCTGGACGCGGGAGGGCAAGGACACCCTCGCGCTCGGCAACATCACCGGTGCAATGGTGTTCCAGTCGACGCTGCCGGTCGGCCTCGGGCTCGCCTTGACCGATTGGACGCTCAGCGGCCCGTCGGCAGTGGCCGCCGCGCTGGGTCTCGTCGGCGGCGGCCTCGCGCTCGTGCTCCTGCGCCTCCGCGGGCGATTCGATCCGTTGGGCATCGTCGCGTGGGCGGCTCTCTACGCGGCGTTCGTCGTCTACGTCGTCGTCGGCGGGTGACGCTCGGCCGGTCAGATCCTCCACGCGCTCGACGTCTTCTTCGGCCATCTCCGGTCGATCGGGTGGAGCTCGCTCGCAATCGCCTGCGGCTTCCACCTCTGCAAGCTGCTCGCGCGGACGCGCGCGTGGCGGAACATCCTCGCCGCCGCCCATCCGGGCGTGCTCGTCCGCTGGCGCAGCGTGTTCGGGTCGTACGCAGCGGGAGCCGCCGTGAACGCTCTTCTCCCCGCACGCGGCGGCGACGTCCTCAAGCTCTTCCTGATCAAGCAGCGGCTACCCGGTTCGCGGTATCCGACGCTCGGGGCGACGCTCGCCGTCGACACGGTCTTCGACTTCGTCGTGTCCGCGGCGCTGCTCGTGTGGGCGCTCCAGCTCGGTGTGCTCCCGGGGCTCGACGTCGTCGGGCGGATCCGGTCGATCGACTGGTCCTGGGCGGAGCGGCACCCTCGCATCGCGTTCGCGGTCGCGGGCATCGTGCTCGTCGTGCTGCTCGTCGGCTCGCTGTGGGCGCGGCGGCGCGTCAACGACTTTGCGCAGCAGCTGCGCAGCGGCGGCGCGATCCTCCGGCAGCCGCGCCGGTACCTCCGCTCGGTCGTCAGCTGGCAGGCACTCGACTGGGGCTGCCGCCTGGCGACGATCTATTTCCTCCTTCGTGCGTTCGGCGTGCCGGCCACGGTGCACAATGCGCTGCTCGTCCAGGTCACGCAGAGCCTCTCGACGCTCGTGCCGCTGACGCCGGGAGGCATCGGCACGGAGCAGGGCCTGATCGTCTACGTCTTCCTCGGCAGGGCTGCGAAGGCGGCCGTGGTCAGCTTCAGCGTCGGCATGAAAGTGACGCTGCTGGCCGTCAACGTCGTCGTCGGCTTCGCGGCGATCGCGGTGATGCTGCGGACGCTGCACTGGCGGCGAGCGCTCGCCGAGGGAGCGCCGAAGCTCGGCGAGCCGTGATCACGAGCGCCGTGCCGTGCGCCTGGTGCGCGACGCGCGGGCTGACGCTGCCGGTCGCGCGGAGGCCGCGCATTCCTCGTGAGCCGACGATGACGAGTGCGCGCGAGCTCGTCTGCAACAACGAGCACGCGGCGTCGTCCAGGAGCGCGGTTCCGGTATCGCCGAGGATCGCTCCGAGAAAGCGGCTGGTTCGCCTGCCGCCGAGCGCGACGAGCGTTGCGTCGAGGTCGTGCGCTCGCGCCGCAGCACGTCGGCCGGCTTCCCGCGCACGACGCGTGCATCGGCGCCGTCCGCGGCATCGCGCGCCGCCGCCGCTTCCTTGGTGAGATCTCTGTGAAGTGCGCGGCCTGCAAGCCGGTGTGCACGGCCGGTGTCGTATCCAGCGCCGTCCCCGCGCGCACCGTTGCCTGCTTGCGAGCGCGGGCGCCTGGCGCAGCGCCTCGAGGCCCCACTCGGTGCCGTCCACACCGACGAGGATGCGGGCAGACACGCCCATCGGTCAGCGTCTCCCCGCGACCCGTCCCTGCGAACCATCGACCGCCGCGACCGGCCATTGCTCGGCGAGCGTGTGCAGGTGCGTCTCGCACACGAGCCCGCGGTACCTGTGCCCGAGCACGAGGATCGCGGCGGCCGATGCCAGGCTGCTGACCTGCAGGAGGATGAACACCGCGTCGTGGCGGTGCACGGCGAGCGCTCCGATCAGCACGCTGCTGACGAGCCACATCGTCCACGCGCGGCTGCTGACGCCCGCCGAGCAGTGCTCTTTCGCCAGATGGACGACCTGGGGGAGGTAGGCGAGCATCGAGATCGCGATTCCGGCGACGCCGAGAACCTCGAACATGCGCGATCGCTAGCCGTCTGAACGCGTGTACGAGAGCATCCGGCCCCACGTGTCGTGCGTCCCCCAGATGCCGGCGCGCAGGCATTCGAGCTGGACGATCTGGCTGTGGTCGACGAACAGGTTGACGTCGATGCCGTAGTTCTTCACGTACCAGCTGAAGACATCGGGGTCGGCGGCTTCGAACATCGCGTTCTCGAGCCCGAGCTCGGAGGCGATGCGCGACACGACATCGGTGCGCCAGTCCCGCACCTGCTCGGTGATTCCCTCGGACTCGATCATGATCATGTGGGCGCCGGCGTCGAGGTGCCGCTCCGCGAGCTCGATCGCCTGCCCGACGTCGCGGGTGCCCTCGGCCTCGAGCGCCGCGACCGTGGAGGCACCGCCGGCGCCGAACTGGATCCCGACCTCGGGCTTCGGCTTCAGGCCTGCTGCGCGCACCGTCCTCGTCAGCGCGACGAGGTCGTCGACGGGCAGCGTCACGAAGCCGCTCGAGATCTCGACGATGTCGAAGCCGAGCTCGCGGCACTCGTCGAGGTAGCGCGCGACGGCGTCGCCGCGCTGGGTGAGCACGTATTCGAGGAAGCCGCCGGTCGAGACTTCGACGTCGTGCTCGTGGCAGAGCTCGTTGAGCGCGCGGACCTGCTCGCGCGGCATCAGGGCGAACGAGCCGCCCGCATACTTGAGCGTGTCGACCCACGCGCCCATCGTCTCGAGCAGGTCCTCGAGGTAGCGCTTGCCGACGGGCGTGTAGTACGGGCCGCGGATCTCGGTGACCCCGCGGCTGCGCGGCTTGCTCGGCCGCTCGTTCAGCGGCAGGAACGCGAAGGCGCGCTCGCTGCCGATCTCGGTGGTGCTCATCGTGCCGCTCCTTTCGTCAGGCCGCGCGCGCCCGCGTGTGCGAGCAGCGCGGTCAGGTCGTGCGTCTCGAGCTCGTCGAGGGCAGCGACCGCGTCGGCGAGCTCGGCCGCGTGCTCGGGCTCGACGGTCGCCGCGGCGAGCCGATCGAACTTCTCCCGCGCGCGGTCCCAGCTCATCGGCCGGGTCAGAAAGCCTTCGTAGTCTCGCCTCTCCGTCGCGAGCACCGTGCCGTCGTCGAGCACGAGGCGCAGCCGGCACGCATGCTCCGCCGGGAAACGCGCGCTCAGGTCGTCGGCCGGCCGCACGACGACGCGGCGCAGCAGCGTTTGCACGTCCGCAGCGACGATCCGCGCGGGCGCGTACTGCTCGGGCAGCACGCGACCGTCCAGCAACGCGACCGCGAGCAGGTACGGAAGGGAGTGGTCGGCCTCCTCCTTGGTCGCGATCTCGGTCTTCGCGCCCTCCTCGCCGCCGCCGATGATGTCGTAGGCGACCTGGAAGGTGTCGAGCTCGATCCGCGCCACCCGGGAAGGCTCGACCGGGTGTGCGCCGCGCAACTCGAGCAGCGCCTCGAGCGCGGACTGCGAATGGATCTCCGCGTTGAACCGCTTCAGGAACGTGCGGCGCACGCGCTCCAGGTCTTCGTTCTCCCAGTCGATCTCGAAGCGGCCGGCGATCGCGTCCATGAAGCCCTTGTTGCCCTCGAACACCTCGGCCGGGCCGGTGATCCCGCGACCGGCGAGCAGTGCCGCCTCGACCGCGCCGAATGCCGCGAACGGATACGCGAGCCCTTTCCACTGCGAGAGCGCCCCGGTGCGCGTCACACGGAGTGCGTTCAGCGCCGTGCCCGCGATCGCGACCGCATTCGCCGTCTCGGCCGCGTCGAGCCGGAGCGCCTTCGCGGCGCCGGCCGCCGCGGCGTAGGCGCCCTGGGTGACGTGGTCGAAGCCCTTCGCGCGCACCGGTGCCTCATCCGAGAGCCGGCACTGCACCTGGTAGGCGACCGCCAGCGCGGTCAGCAGCTCACGCCCCGACGCGTCGGCGTGCTCGGCTGCGGCGAGCACCGGCGCCAGGTTGTCGCTCGGGTGACATGTCTCGCCCGGCGCGAAGTACGAGTCGTTGAAGTCGAGGTAGCGCACTGCCGCGCCGTTGAAGAGCGCCGCCCGGTCGGGCGCGGTCCGGCCGCCGCCGATCAGCGTGCAGGACGGAGCCCCGCCGAGCTCCTCGACCTGCGCGCGGATCGCCTGCACGGGCGGCCCGGCGAGCCCACCGAGCGCGCACCCGAGTGCGTCGAGGACGCGGATCTTCAGCGCGGCTCGCGCGTCGCTCGAGATGTCGTCCCACGAGCGCGCGCAGACGAACCGTGCGAGCCGCTCGACGGTCGTCACGGCGACCGTTTGCCCCGCCGCAGCAGCTCAGCCAGCACGACCGCGTCGTTGTGCTCCTCGTCGCGGGCGCTGTAGACGAGCGTGAGCCTTCCCTTGCGCGCGCGCCCGCGCAGCTCGCGCAGCTTGTCGTCGTGCGTCGCGAGCTCCGCCGTGTAGCGCTGCCGGAACTCGTTGAAGCGCTCGGGGTCGTGCCCGAACCATTTTCGCAGCCCGGTCGTCGGCGCCAGCTCCTGTGCCCATTCGTCGATCTCTGCGTCCGTCTTCGAGACGCCGCGCGGCCACAGCCGGTCGATCAGGACCCGGTAGCCGTCCGAGATCGCGGGCTCGTCGTAAGCGCGCTTGAGGCGAATGTCCATCGCTAGTCGTTCCGCTGGTGGGGGACGATCACGACGGGGCAGGCGGCATGGTGCGCGAGCTGCTGGCCGACGGAGCCGAGCAGCAGCCCGCGGAAGCCGCCGAGACCGCGCGAGCCGACGACGAGGAGATCGGCGCCGCGGGATTCCTCGACGAGCGCGGCCGAGGCCGTGCCCTCGACGACTCGCTGCTCCACCTCGACGCCGCCCGGATCGGGAATCGCTTCCTGGAGCGTCGCCTGGAAGGATGCCTCGACGCCTCGCTGCAGATCGGCGAACTCGACGCCGAACAGCGGCTGGCCGCTGGCCTCGATCGCGGGGGCGCCGATCGAGGCGTACTGCCAGGCGTGGACGGCGCGGAGGCGTGCGCCCCGGAGCTTCGCCTCCTCGAGCGCAAACCGGAGCGCGGCCTTCGCTCCGTCCGAGTTGTCGACGCCGACGACGATCACGCCCATGCCGTTCGCTCCTCTCATTGCACGTAGATGTTCTTCAGCGCGTCTTCCGGCTGTGGATCGGTGCCCGCTTTCGCAAACTCGACCGACGCGTCGGCCACTCGCTGCGCCTCGGTGTCGAGCGCGCGCCAGTCGTCGTCGCTCAGCTCGAGGCGGTCACGCAGGAGCGTGATCGGGTCGCGCGTCTGCCGCAGCCGCTGCAGCTCGTCCTTGTCGCGGTAGATCTGCGCGTCGCCGATGTAGTGGCCGGTCAACCGCTCCGTCTCGCAGACGAGGAAGACCGGGCCGCGGCCGGTGCGTGCGTGCGCGAGCGCGTCGAGTGCGGCGAGGTGGACGGCTTCGACGTCCTGTCCGTCGATGTGGAGCGCGTGCATCCCGAACGCGGCCGCGCGCTGAGTCAGATCGGTGATCGGATTGTGTTGCGACTGCGGTGTCGACTCCGCCCAGCGGTTGTTCTCGCAGACGAAGACGGCAGGGACGTTCCAGAGCTGCGCGAGGTTGAGCGACTCGTGGAAGGTGCCGATGTTCGTCGCGCCGTCACCGAAGAAAGCGAGCGCGACGCGCGGTTCGTGCCGGAGCTGGAACGCGAGCGCCGCGCCGACGGTCGCCGGCAGTCCACCGCCGACGACGGCGTTCGCGCCCATCGTGCCGCGCGGGACGTCGTACAGGTGCATCGAGCCGCCGTAGCCGTGCGAGGCCCCCTCGACCTTCCCGTACAGCTCCGCCATCACCTCGTTCGGCGGTGTCCCGTTCGCGATCACATGGCCGTGAGCCCTGTGCGTCGAGCTCATGACGTCGTCGGGGCCGAGCGCATGACAGACGCCGACCGCGACCGCTTCCTGCCCGATGTCCGCGTGCAGGAAGCCGGGCAGCTCGCCGGCGCGGAAGCGCTCCTCGACCTTCTCTTCGAAGCGCCGGATCAGCATCATCTCGGCGAGAAACGCCGTCAGCTGCTCGCGGTCGAGCGGCTCGGCCATCAGGTCAGCCGATCGACGAGGTCGACGAGGCGGCAGCTGTAGCCCCATTCGTTGTCGTACCAGCCGAAGACCTTGACGAGCGAATCGTTCGCCATCGTCAGCTCGCTGTCGAAGATGCACGAGTACGGCGAATGGACGATGTCGGTGGAGACGAGCGGCTCGTCCGAGTAGCAGAGGATTCCCGACACGCGCGGCTCGGCGGCGGCGCGGCGGACGGCGTCGTTCACGTCGGCGGCCGCGACCGGCCGGCCGAGCTCGACGACGAGGTCGACGATCGAGCCGACCGGCACGGGAGCGCGAACGGCCACGCCGCCGATCTTGCCGTCGAGCTCCGGCAGCACGGTGCCGATTGCCCGCGTCGCCCCGGTCGACGTCGGGATCAGGTTGATCGCGGCCGCTCGTGCGCGGCGCAGGTCTCTACGCGGCGAGTCGAGCACCGGCTGCGTCGGTGTGTACGCGTGCACCGTCGTCATGAACCCGCGCTCGACCGTGAACGCGTCGTTGAGCACCTTGACGAGCGGCGTCACGCAGTTCGTCGTGCAGGACGCGTTCGAGATGATCCGGTGTTGCTCGCGATCGTAGGCGTCGTCGTTGACGCCGAGCACGATCGTGACGTCGGCGTCGTTCGCGACCGCCGAGATCACCACCTTGTCCGCGCCTGCGTCGAGGTGCGCCTGTGCGTGCTCCCGCTTCTCGAAGCGGCCGGTCGACTCGACGACGACGTCGACGTCGAGCTCCGCCCAGGGAAGTGCGGCGGGGTCGGCGATCGAGAGCGCACGCAGCTCGCGGTCGCCGACGACCAGCGACTCGCCTGTGCTCTCGACACGCTCGCCGAGCGGCCCGAGCACCGAGTCGTGCGCAAGCAGGTGCGCCATCGTCCTGGGATCGCCGAGGTCGTTGATCGCGACGACCTCGAAGCCGGCGACGCGTTCGAGCGACGCCCGAAAGAAGTTCCGGCCGATGCGGCCGAAGCCGTTGATCGCCACCCGCGTCATCGCGCCGCCGCCGGCTCGGCCTTCAGCAGCTGCCCTTTCGCCTCGAGCCCGGCGAGCAGCTTGGCGAAGGCGGCGGTGAACTTCTCGATCCCCTCCGTCTCGAGCGTCCGGACGACGTTGTCGTAGTCGATGCCGACGTCGGCCAGTCGCGCGAGCAGCTGCTGCGCCTCGACGTGGCCCTGCTCGAGCGTCGGCGCCACGGTGCCGTGATCCTGGAACGCGCGCACCGTCGCCGCGGGCATCGTGTCGACGGTCTCGGGACCGATCAGCTCTTCGACGTAGAGGACGTCCCGGTAGTCGGGGTTCTTGGTGGAGGTCGAGGCCCAGAGACAGCGCTGCGGCTGCGCACCGGCGGCCGCAAGCTCCGCCCACAGCGGGTTCTCCGGCGAGAACATCGCGCGGTAGCGGCCGTACGCGAGCTTCGCGTTGGCGATTCCCAGCCGGCCGCGCAGCTCGGCGGGAGCGTC
>DASXWV010000056.1:0-12327 GCA_036503495.1 Gaiellaceae bacterium | reverse complement strand
GCGCAACCGGCAGCAACCCGCCGGCGACCGCTGCGGCCGCGCCGCCGCTCGACCCGCCCGGCGTCCGTGAGACGTCCCACGGGTTGACGCACGCGCCGTTCAGCTCCGACTCGGTCTGCGCGATCGTCCCGAGCTCCGGCGTGTTCGTCTTGCCGATGATCACGAAGCCCGCGTCCTTGATGTTGCGGACGACGGCGGCGTCGACGGACGCGACGTTGTGCGCGTACGCCTTGCACGAGTACGTCGTCGGCAGCCCTGCGACGTCGGTCAGATCCTTGATCGCGATCGGCACGCCGTAGAACGGCCCGCCCTCTTCGCGTGGCGGCTCGACCTCGTCGACGACGTGCGTGTACGCGTTGTACGGATCGTCGTGCGCACGTGCGAGGTGGTCGTCCGCGAGCTCGCGCCACGACACCTCGCCCGCGCGGACCTGCGCCGCGAGCGAGCGCGCGTCGCCGTTCATCGACGGATGATCACTTCGCCCTCGCGGATCTCGACGACCCGCTCGGACGGGACGTACTCGGTCCTCTCGAGCAGTCCGTGGCTGACCTCGAGGCCGTCGAAGATGTCGGCCTCCGGGTCGCCCGTGATCTCGTCGACGCGGCCCACGTCGCCGCCGCGGTCGTCGATGACGCGCCAACCGCGCTCGACGACCTTCCAGGAGACGGGATCCGGCGCGGTCACTAGACGGCGCGCTCGCCGATGCGCCAGACCGGCCCCTGCGTGCCGACGGGGTGCGTGTCCGACAGCGCGCGCAGGACGCGCACCTCGCCGGGGATCCGTTCCTCGTCGAGGCGTGCGAGGCAGCGCCGCACCATGCCGTTCGACGCGCCGTAGCCGAACGAGTGCGCGCACCGGAACCGGAAGCCGGGACGGCCCGTGCCCTGGATCGGGTTGAGCGGGGCGAGCAGCAGCGCGCCGCGCTCGACGTGGTCGGACGACGTGAGCTCGAGCTCGCACAGGAGGTCGCTCCAGTCCGACGGGAGGACGGCGGTCGCAGCGTCCCACTCGGCCGCGAGTGACGCGCGCGAGATGACCGGCTCCGGCGCGGCTTCGTCGGAGGAGACGAGCTTCAGCGTCGCGGCGATGCGGTCGTCGTCGATGCGCCGCAACATCCGTCGCACCGCTTCGGGTCCGACGCCGCGGCCGCCGCGCGTCGCGGTGAAGCGAATCGCGCCGCCCATGCGGCCGGGGCTCGCCGGCGCGAGCAATGCAGCGGCGCGCCCGACCTGCGCGGGATCGTCGACGGTGAGGTCGAGCCGAGCGTCGCGCCACTTCGGATCCAGGCCGTTTTCGATGGTGTTCCACTGCTCGGCGACGCCCATCGATCGAACCGTACACTCCGCCCGTGGCCAAGGTCGAAGAGAGGCGGAGCGCGCTTCCGAAGGGCGATCTCAAGGACGTCCTGCGCGAAATGCTGCTGATCCGCCGCTTCGAGGAGAAGGTGGAGGAGCGCTTCCGCGCCGGCGAGCTGCCCGGCTTCCTGCACGTTGCGATCGGTCAGGAGGCGTGCGCCGTCGGCGTCTGCCGCGCGCTCGAGGACGGCGACATCATCGCGTCGACGCACCGCGCGCACGGGCACACGCTCGCGAAGGGGACGCACCCGAACGAGCTGATGGCCGAGCTCTACGGCAAGACGGAGGGGTGCTCGCACGGGTACGGCGGGTCGATGCACCTGTACGACGTGCAGCACGGCAACATGGGCGCGAACGCGGTGATCGGCGGCGGGCTACCGCACATCACCGGCGCGGCGCTCGCGTTCCAGCTCCGCGGCGAGCCGCGCGTGGCGCTCGGGTTCTTCGGCGACGGCGCGACGAACATCGGCACGTTCCACGAGTCGCTCAACATGGCGCAGCTGTGGAAGGTGCCCGCCGTGTTCGTGCTCGAGGACAACAAGTGGGCGGAGTCGACGCCGGAGAGCCAGCACTCGCCGATCCGCGATCTCTCCGAGCGCGCGAAGGCGTTCGGGATGAAGTCGCTGAAGGCGGACGGCCAGGACGTCGAGGCGGTCTTCAAGACGACCCGCCAGGCGCTCGACCATGCGCGCTCCGGCAAGGGGCCGGTCTTCCTCCATCTCGACACTGTGCGCTTCCACGGCCACTACATCGGCGACCCGCAGGTCTACCGCGACAAGGACGAGGCGAAGGAGCTGCAGGCGACGCGCGACCCGATCGAGACGTTGCGCGAGCGGATCGGCATGTCCGACGACGAGTTCGCCGAGCTCGACACCGAAGTGACGGAGATCGTCGAGGCCTCGGTCGAGTTCGCGAAGAGCGGCACCGATCCCGCGCCCGAGGACGCTCTGAAGAACATCTATGCCTGAGATCACGTACCGCGAGGCGGTGCGCGACGCGCTCGCGAGCGCGATGCGCGAGGACGACGACGTCTTCATCATGGGCGAGGACATCGCCGAGATGGGCGGCTCGATGGGCGTCACGCAGGGGATGCTCGCCGAGTTCGGCCCGGAGCGCGTGCGCAACACGCCGATCGCGGAGATGGCGCTCGCCGGGACAGCGATCGGCGCCGCGATGCAGGGCATGCGCCCGGTCGCGGAGATCATGTACGAGGACTTCCTGACGCTCGCCGCCGAGCAGATCGTCAACCAGGCGGCGAAGGTGCGCTACATGTCGGGCGGCCAGATCACCGTCCCGGTCGTCTTCCGCACGCAGGGCGGCGCCGGCTGGTCGCCGGGCGCGCAGCACGCGCAGCAGCTCGAAGCGTGGTTCGTGCACATCCCCGGGCTGAAGGTCGTGTTCGCGTCGACGCCGGAGGACGTGCGCGGGCTCCTCTGGAGCTCGATCTACGACGACAACCCCGTCGTCTTCTTCGAGCACCGGACGCTGTACCCGATCAAGGGAAACGTCCCCGAGAAGCTCGAGCCGATCCCCCTCGGCAAGGCACGCATCCACCGCGAAGGCGAGGACGTGACGGTGATCGCGACGGGCCGGCTCGTCCACGAGTCGCTGAAGGCGGCCGAGGAGGCGGAGTCGCAGGGCGTCTCCGTCGAGGTCGTCGATCCCCGGACGCTGCAGCCGCTCGACGAGGAGGCGCTCGTCGCCTCCGTCAAGAAGACGAACCGGTGCGTCGTCGCGCACGAGGCGGTGACGCGGATGGGCTTTGGCGCCGAGGTCGCAGCCGTGCTGCAATACCAGGCCTTCGACTGGCTCGACGCGCCGATCGAGCGTGTCGGCGCGAAGTTCTCGCCGCTGCCGTTCGCGCCGGTGATGGAGCAGTTCGTGGTCCCGCACGCCGAGGACGTGCTGCAGGCGGTCCTCCGCACCGTGAACAAGGCGGGCTGAATGGCGACCGAGGTCAAGCTCCCCCGGCTCGGCCAGGGCATGGAGGCCGGCACGATCGTCAAGTGGCTGAAGGCGGAGGGCGAGCCCGTGCAGAAGGGCGAGCCGCTGTACGAGCTCGACACCGACAAGGTGACGCAGGAGGTCGAGGCCGAGGCGACCGGCGTGCTGCTGAAGATCGCCGTCGCCGAGGGCGAGGTGCCGGTCGGCGAGACGATCGCGTTCATCGGCAACGAAGGCGAAGACGCTCCGGCATCCGCAGAGAAGCCGGCGGAGGCGCCGAAGCGCGAGCCCGAGCGCGAAACGGGCCGCGAGGCCGCCGCGGCGCACGCTGAGCAGCAGCCGGCGCCGTCGTCGGGCGCGACGAACGGCCGCGTCAAGGCGTCGCCGCTCGCGCGGCGGATCGCCCGCGAGCGCGGCATCGAGCTCACCTCGCTCCGCGGCACCGGCCCGGACGGCCGGATCGTCGCCGAGGACGTGGAGCGCGCGCAGGCGCAGCCGGCGGCCGCAGTCGCGCAGCCCGTCGCGTCGGGCGAGGTCGAGTCGCGGCCGCTCTCGAACGTACGGAAGACGATCGCGCGGCGGCTGACGGAGGCGTGGACGGTGCCGGCATTCCAACTCACCGTCGACGTCGACATGACGCGCACGCAGGAGCTCGTGCAGAAGCAGCGCGAGCTCAACCCCGATGTCCGGATCACGGTCACCGACGTGCTGACGAAGGTCTGCGCCCAGGCGCTGATGCGACACCGCGACATGAACGTCCAGTTCACCGGTGACGCTCTCCTCGCGTTTCCGAACGCGAACGTCGGTATCGCCGTCGCGGCGCCGCAGGGCCTCGTCGTCCCCGTCGTGAAGAACGCGGAGCAGATGACGATCGCGCGGATCGCCTCCGTCCGCGGCGACCTCGTCTCCCGCGCCCGCGACGGCAAGCTGAAGGCCGACGACCTCGAGGGTGGGACGTTCACGATCTCGAACCTCGGCATGTACGACGTCGACGTCTTCACGGCGGTGCTCAACCCGCCGCAGGCGTCGATCCTCGCCGTCGGGCAGACGCGCGACATGGTCGTGCCGCGTGACGGCGACCTCGACGTGCTGCCGATCATGACGATGACGATCACCTGCGACCACCGCGCCGTCGACGGCGCGACGGGCGCCGAGTTCCTGAAGACGATCAAGGCCTTCCTGCAGGACCCTGGTCTCGCCTTGTAGCGTCCCCAAGGTGCCCGACCAGGCGATGTCATCCAGGCTTCTGGAACGCGCTGACACGGCGCGCTGGGGCGTCCTCCGTCGCGCCGATAGTGCAACTATCGGCGCTCCCTGCGTCCTTCCATCGCGTGGTCATCACGTCCCAGAAGCGTGGCGACATCACCGGGCCGGGCACTGATGGCGCCGACCGTCTGGTACCACGTCAGCGACCTCGACGCCGCCCGGCGCTTCTACCGCGACATGCTCGAGTTCGAGGAGACGGCCGTCGACTTCGGCGAGCGCTGGTCGCACCTGCAGCGCGGCGCAATGCGGATCGGGCTCGCCGAGGGAACGCCGAGCGACGACGGCGTCGTCGCGCACGTCGACGTCGACGACCTCAAGGCGGAGGCCGACCGGCTGCGCAGCGCCGGCGTGAACGTCGGCGTCGTCGTCGAGATCCCGCACGGCGTCATGCGCCTGCTCGACGTCTACGACCCGGACGGCAACCGGATCCAGCTCGCGCAGGAGCTCTAGAGCCGCCGAAGCGCTGCTCGCTTCGGCGTTGAGAAGGAACTTCGCGCACCCGAGACGCGGTCTCGGGTGCGCTGCGTGCGGTCGGGCGCACGAGTGCTGGGACTCGCGGTTGCTCGACCGTCGTGTGCGGCGGTGGCTGCGCCAGCGCCGCACACGGATTCGGCGTCGCTAGGGCTCGCCTTAGCTCCGCTTCCTCTTGCCCGTCGGGGGCTATCGGTTTCTACACTGCGGCGATGCTGCGCCCGGTGGAGCTGCGGGACGTGCGCTTTCTGCGCGACATGCTGCGGCACGCCTACTACTGGCGGCTCGACGAGGTGCGGGAGCGGCCCGTCTACCGCTATGTGCAGAACTGGGGGCGCCCCGGCGACGCAGGCGTGATCGCGCTCGACGGCCCGCACCCCGCCGGCGCCGCGTGGTACCGCCTCTTCACCGAGCGTGCTCCCGGCTTCGGGTTCGTCGACGAGCGCACGCCGGAGCTGACGATGGCCGTCGTCCCGAGCCGCCGCGGCCGCGGCACGGGCAAGGAGCTGCTCGAGGCGCTACTCCGCCACGCCCGCGACGAGGGCTTCGCGGCGGTGAGCCTCAGCGCCGCGCAGGAGCAGGCGCCGTACTACACCGGCTTCGGCTTCGAGACGGTTCGCGCCGACGGCGAGGCCGTGACGATGGTCGCCCGGCTCAGCTGACACACCCGCGTTAGTCCCGCAGTAGCGCGCGATGAGCCTGCGATGAGCGGGCGCTTCGAGCGTGGGCGGCGTTGTCGACCACTCCAACCAGGAGGCTCGAATGCGCCGCTTCGCGCACCTCGCGCTGCTGACGGGGATCTTCCTCGCAGTCGCCGCGATCCTGCCGCTCGTCGCCCTCGCGGGCGGCGGCGACCCGACCGGGATCTAGCCACGGCCCGGCGGAGACGTCGCCGCGGCCGCCAGACGGGCCGCGGCGACGTTTCCCTTCTCCTCGTACGCGCGCACGCCCGCCTCGCGGTCGCCGGCGGCGGCGAACGCTCGCGCCCGCAGCCTGACGACATCCGTGTCGGCGGCGCGCGCGACGGCTTCACGGGCCGACTCCTCGTCGCCGTTGACGACGGCGTCGGCGACGCGCCAATCGATCTGGGCCCAGACGTCGTCACCGTGCGCCGCGCGACGCGACTCGGCGGCCCAGTGCGCCGCGTCGTCGTCGCCGACCTCTTGCAACAGCTCGGCGAGCGTCGACGCGTGTGTCGCGAGGTGTGTCGCGTCCTGCTCCGGTGCGGTGCAGGTTGCACGCAGGATCTCGATCGCGCCGCCGACGTCGCCCGCGAGCCGCGCCGCCTCGGCCTCGAGCGGCATGCACGTCCAGACGATCGACTGCGTCCGCCCGAGCTCCGTGTAGAGAGCGCGTGCCTCGGCGAGCGCGCCGGACGCGTCGCCGGGTTCGTCACGCATCGCGGCGAGCCCGCCGAGGTAGGCGAGGACGGCGGCCCGCCCCGGCAAGTCTTCGACGTCGGCCGCGAGCAGCTGCTCGAGCCGTGCCGTCGCGGTGGTGACGGGCGTCGGCCCGTGATAGAGCGCCGCGGCGATCTGCGCGATGCAGGTCGAGACCGGGTAGCCCGCGCGCCGATAGTGCTCGAGCGCGCGCTCGGCAGCCTCCTCCCAGCGGCCGCAGCGGCCGAGCAGGCCGCCCTCGACCCAGCCCGAGAGCATCCACACGCGACCGAGGCCGCGGTCGTCGCCGAGCGCGTCGAGGACGGGAATCGCCTCGGCGGCGATCTCGACCATGGTTCCCGGCGAGCGCATCGCGGCGAGCTCGACGCGCGCGCGCAGCTCGATCCGCCGGTCGGCCGCGGCAACGGCTGCATCGACGGCCTCTTCGAGCGTCGCCGCGCCGGGCCCGTGACCCTCTGCGACGCCGAGCTCGCAGAGCAGCAGGCGCCGCACCTCGTCTCGCTCCGGCAGGAGCTCGACCGCGCGGCGCAGCAGTGCCGCCGCGCGTGCCGTGTAGCCGCGGCGGAAGACGGCCATCCCGGCCGCCGCGAGCCGGGCGCCCGCGTCCTCGGCGAGCTTCTGCGCATGCCGGTCGCGCTCGGGCCGCAGCGTCGCCGCGCGCTCCAGATGCAGCCCGATCGTCTCGTCGCCGGCGTCGCGCTCGGCGAGCAGGTCGGCGAGCCGCTCGTGCAGGCGCGCACGCTCCGCCCGCGGAACCGACTCGTAGGTCGACTCGAGGAGCAGGCCGTGGCGGAAGCGGAACGCATCGCGGAACGCTTCGTCGGCGCTCGTCGGATCGACGAGCCCGCGCCGCACGAGAGACGCAACCGCGGCGCGTGCGCCGCTCGCGTCGGCGAGCTCGGCGACGAGCTCGACCGCGAACTCCCGTCCGATCACCGCGGCGCACTCCGCGACGGCGCGCTCGCCCGGCGGCAGGCGGTCGAGCCGCGCGGCGAGCAGGGCGCGCAGCGACGTCGGCAGCTCGTCCTCGGTGTCGGCCGTGAAGGCGAGGAGATGCTCGATGAAGAGCGGGTTGCCCTCTGCTCGCGCGGCGACCGAGGTGTCCCCGCCCGCGAGCGCGAGCGCCGCACCGTCGTCGAGCGGGCCGAGCTGGATCCGCTCGGCGGCCGCGAGGAACGCCGGCTGCTCTTCGAGCAGCTCCTCCCGTGCCAGACAGAGCACACGCACGCCCGCGCCGGAGCGTGCGACGAGCTGCTCGGTCGCCGCAATCACCGCTGCGTCGGCCCATTGCACGTCGTCGATCACCACGAGCAGCGGCGCGGCCGCTTCGCACAGCTGCCGCAGCGTCAGCGGAACCTCGTCGGCGTGGATGTTCGCGAAGCTCTTCGGGCGGCCGAGCGCGGCCGCGAGGTCGTGCAACGGCGCGAGCGCGTCGTCGCCGTAGGGGCGGCAGCGGCCGGCGGCGACCGTGCCTCCGCGTCCGAGCTCCTGCGCGAGCCGCGACTTGCCGATCCCTGCCGGACCGACGACGAGCGCGGCGTCGAGCTCCCGCAGCCGCGCCAGCTCGGCGGCGCGGCCGACGAAGGGGCCGTCCGCGCGGCGGCGCGGTGCCGGCACGGCCTCGTCCTCGAGCGGCTCGCGGGCGCGCCGGCGCGCCAGCTCCACGAGCGGCCCGCCGACGTGGGCGCCGCCGACGAGGGCATCCCCCGACGCCACGCCGACGCGCGCTTCGAGCGCCTCGTTGACGTCGGCCGCCGCCGCGGCCGCACGTTCGGCGTGATCCTCGTGCGCGAAGGCGAGGACGAACGGCTCCGGGTGCAGCGCGCCGAAGTGCTGCGCAACGCGCTCGACGAGCTCGGCTGCTTCGCGCCGCCGCCGCTCGTGCTCCTCTGGATCGAGTGAGAGCGAGATCTCCGGCTCGACGGCGATCACCGTCGCCGGGCGCCGCGAGCCGGGCGGCCGCGCCGCCGCCGGCGTGCCGGCCTCCAGGTCGCGGTCCTGGCGGAGGATCGCGCCTTCGAGCTCGCGCAGCTCGGTCCCCGGTTCGAGCCCGAGCTCATCGAGCAGGCGCTCGCGCGCAGCCCGGTAGGCCGCGAGCGCGTCGGCCTGGCGCCCCGCGCGGTAGAGGGCGAGCATCAGCTGCGCATGCCGCGCCTCGCGCAGCGGTGCAGCCGCGACGTGCGCCTCGAGCTCGCCGATCAGCTCGGCAGCGCGGCCCTGCGCGAGCTCGGCCGCGATCCGCACCTCCTCCGCTTCCTGCCGCAATTCTTCCAGCCGCGCGATCTCGTCCTGCGCGAACGGTGCGAAGGTGAAGTCTTCGTAGGCGGCGCCGCGCCAGAGCGCGAGCGCCTCGCCGGCCCGCGTCGCCGCTCGTCGCGGATCGGCCGCGCCGAGATCGCGCGCCTCGGCCAGCAATCGCTCGAAGCGGACGCTGTCGACCGCGTCCTCGGCGACCTCGAGCACGTAGCCGGGCGGCCGCGCTGCCAGCGTCGCGCTGTCGCCGAGTGCGCGCCGCACCCGCGATGCGTTCATCTCGAGCGCGTGCTTCGTCCGCGGCGGCGCGGCCGGCCAGAGCGCCTCCGAGAGGCTGTCGACCGAGACGACGCGGTTGCGCGCGATCAGCAGGGCTGCGAGCATCGTTCGCGGCGCGGGCGCGCGGAGCGCGACCGGCTCGCCGTCCCGCCGGATCTCGAGTGTCCCCAGCACCCGGAGCTCGATCGCCATCCCTGCTCACGAGCTTGGCACGTCCGGTGAGCGATGTGTGAGCGGCCTCCTGCAGCGTCCTGCCCAGGAGGTGGTCATATGACCCGAATCATCGCCGTTACCCTCGTCGCGCTCGTCGCCGCGACGATCGCAGGCACGGCTCGTGCCGGCGCGACGTACGTCTACATCGATCCGCCGGGCGACAACAAATCGGCGCCCGACGTCCAGAAGATCACGCTCACCGACGGCGGCGACGGGACCGTTGCCGTCGAGATCGATCTCGCCGCCGAGATCCCGCCCGGCGACTCCTTCGTCTACTTCGGCATCGACGCCGACCGGAATCGGGACACCGGGAATCGCGGCGACGAGTACGCCGTCATCCTGCGCAGCGATTCCGGCGTGTTCGCGAAGTGGGACGGCGGCGGCCTCGTGCCCGCCGACCACCACGCGATCGCCCCGAACATGGTCGGCGGCCGCGTGACGTTCACGTTGACGCTCGCGGACATCGGTGCGGACGAGTTCGACTTCTGGGTGCTGACGTCCGCCGGAGCCGACGATTTCGACACGGCTCCGACCGACGGAGTCTTCTCCTACCCGCAGACAGTGGCGAAGCCCTCGATCCAGTCGGTGCTGCTCGGCGCCCGCGCGATCCTGCCGAGGGGCGGCAGGACGTTCGCGCTCGGTTCCGTCCAGGTGAAGCTGAGCACGAGCGAGATCGTCACCGCCGATTCGCTCACGTGCTCGCTGACGCGCAAGGGCGAGCCGCTCGCGCCCGTCGGCACCTGTGCGTGGAAGATCCCGGAGTCGCTGAAGCGGCAGGTGCTCGTGCTCACGGTGACGGCCGGCTACCAGGGCGCCGAGGGCAGGATCACGCTCCCGCTCGTCCCGCGGTGATGCGACGCGTCGCCGTTAGCATCGTTCGTGACGACGAACGAGGGAGAGAGTGCATGGATGTTGACGTCGCCGTCCTCGGAGGCGGCCCCGGCGGCTATACCGCAGCGATTCGCGCGGGACAGCTCGATGCGAAGGTCGCCTGCATCGAGAAGGAGCCCGAGCTCGGCGGCACGTGCTTGCGCGTCGGGTGCATCCCGACGAAGGCGTGGGTCCAGACGGCGTTCGCGCTCAGGGAGGCACACGAGAGCTTCGCGAAGTTCGGCGTCAAGGTCGGCGAGCCGGAGCTCGACTTCGCCGCGTCGAACGAATGGAAGGCCGGCGTCGTCAAGCAGATGACGACGGGCGTCGCGGGGTTGCTGAAGGCGAACGGCGTCGACTGGGTCAAGGGCACCGGCACGTTCACCGGCCCGAACACGATCGCCGTCGAGGGCGGCGAGGACGTCAACTTCAAGAACGCGATCATCGCCACCGGCTCCTTCCCGCTGCGGCCGCCGATCCCCGGCCTCGACTCGCCGCGCTGCGTCGACTCGACCGGGCTGCTTGCGCAGACGGAAGTGCCGCGCCGCCTCGTCATCCTCGGCGGCGGGATCATCGGCTGCGAGTTCGCCTCGATCTTCGGCCGCTTCGGCTCCGAGGTGACGATCATCGAGATGCTCGACACGCTGATCCCGCAGGAGGACGCCGACGCCGCGAAGGAGCTGGCGAAGCAATTCAAGAAGCGCGGGATCGCGCTGCAGCTCGGCAAGCAGTGCAAGGAGGTGCGCGACGACGGGTCGTCGATCACCGTCTCGTTCGGCGAGGGCGAGACGGTCGAGGCCGACCTGATGCTCGTCTCGGTCGGGCGCGGGCCGGTCGTCGAGGGGCTCGGCCTCGAAACCGCCGGCGTCCAGTTCGACAAGCGGAAGGGCATCGCTGCCGACGACCACCGCCGCACGAGCGTGCCGCACATCTACGCCGTCGGCGACTGCGCCGGCTACTGGCAGCTTGCGCACACCGCGTTCCGCGAGGGCGAGGTCGCGGCCGAGAACGCGTGCGGCCACGACGCCGTCGTCGACGTGCGGGCCGTGCCGCGCCCGATCTACACCGACCCCGAGATCGCGGCGGTCGGCCTCACCGAGGCCGAGGCGCGCGACGAGTACGGCGACGACGTCGCGGTCGGCCAGTTCCCATGGGTCGCGAACGCGCGCGCCGTCATGCAGGACGAGACGGTGGGGTGGGTCAAGTCGATCCACGAGACGCGCTACGGCGAGCTGCTCGGCCTCGTGATGGTCGGGCCGCACGTCACCGACATGATCGAGGCGGGGGTCGTCGCGATCGACGCCGAGTCGACCGTCGAGACCGTCGCCGACGGGGTCGCGCCGCACCCGACGCTCTCCGAGGCGATCAAGGAGGCCGGCCTCGTCGCGCTCGGGCGCGCGATCCACGTGCCGAACCGCAAGCCGCGCGCGGCCGCACCCGCGTAACCGAATCGGGCGCGAGAGCGTTGCGGTGTCGATGCCGCTCTCGCTCCTCTTCGTCCTGACCGTCGCGGCCGCCGCAGCGGCGGTCGTCTCGGTCGCCTTCGCCGTCAGCAGGTCGTAACCGGCGCGCCCGGTCGGGCGTTGACCGGTCAGGTATGGCTTCGACCGCGCTCGATTCCCGCGAACGGGCCTTCGAACGGCTCTACCGGCGGCATGCCGTCGACGTCTACCGGTTCGCGCTCACCGTCTGCCGCAACCCGGCCGAGGCGGAGGACGTCACGCAGACAACGTTCCTCAACGCGTATCGCGCGCTGAAGCGCGGCGACCGACCCGAGCGCCCGCACAGCTGGCTGATCGCGATCGCCCACAACGCGATCCGCTCGCGGCATCGGTGGACGCTCCGGCGGCCGAAGGAGGTGCCGCTCGAGGCAGCCGCGTATCAGCTGGCGGCCCCGGTCGAGGAGCGCTCGGGCGTCCGCGACGTGCTCGCGGCGCTCGGTGAGCTCCCCGTCAACCAGCGCGCGGCCCTGACGATGCGCGAGCTGGAAGGGCGCAGCTATCCGGAGATCGCCGAGACGCTCGGCGTCTCGGTGCCTGCCGTCGAGTCGCTGATCTCGCGGGCGCGCCGGACGCTCCGTTCGCGGCGCGCGGCGCTGCGCGGGCTCATCCTCCTGCAGCTGCCGCGCTCGCTCCGCGGGCTCCTCGAGCAGGGCGACGGCGTCTCCGGCGGCCTCCTGCCGAAGGCGGCTGCACTCGTTGCGGGGGTGGGTCTCGTCACCGCCGGCATCGGCGTCGGCACGCACCACACCCGTGCGCCCCAGGCGGAGGCCGGCA
>DASXWV010000055.1:0-12612 GCA_036503495.1 Gaiellaceae bacterium | reverse complement strand
CAGGGTGATGTCGATCGCGCTCTGCAGCTCGTCGGGGGTGCCGTCGGTGATGTAGGCGAAGACGCCGCGCTTGGCGGCTTCGTGGATGTAGGCGGGGTCGCCGGCGTGGAGGATCGCGATCACCGGGCAGGCGGCTTCGCGAACGATCTCGGAGATCAGCTCGAGCGCGTGCTCGGAGCTCGCCCCGAGGCCGACGAGGGCGATGTCGGGCTGCTCTCTCGTGGTGACGGCGGCGACTTCTTTGACGTCGATCTCGCGGGCGATCACCTCGTGCCCGAGCCCCGCGACGACGTGCGCCAGCAGCTCGAGCCGGTCGCGTCTCTCGTTCGCGATCAGCACACGCAAGTGCTCGGTCTCTGCCACGCCGTCTGCAATTTAGCGCCGCCGCCCGGCGCGCCCGGATGCGGGTAGAATGGGTGTTGCGGTTCGGTAATCCATCCGGCCGCGACGAGTGGGCCAGAGTCACTTCCGGCCCGCGCCAGGTCCGCCCTCAGCAGACAGGCCGGAGCAGTCGGTCGACCAAGCAAATCGGTCGGCGATGGAGCTCGCGATCGGAGGAGCGGAAGATGGGCACGCAAGCTCGCGACAGCAAGGCCGGACGGGTCTTGATCGTCGATGACGACCCGACTGTGCGGCTGGTCTGTGCGGTCAATCTGAACTCGACCGGCCTCGACGTTCTCGAGGCCGAGCACGGGCTCGATGGGCTCGAGCAGGCGCGCGCCGAACTCCCCGATCTCGTCCTCACCGACGTGAAGATGCCCGGGCTCGACGGCTTCCAGCTTGCCGAGAGATTGCGCGCGGACGAGCGGACGCGCGGCATCCCGATCATCTTCCTGAGCGGCGACGCCGAACTTGCGAACGTCGAACGCGCCCGCGTGCTCGGGGCGCTCGCGTATCTGACCAAGCCGTTCGATCCGCGTGAGCTCGCGTCGTTCGTTGCGCGCCAGCTCGCCGCGGTGCGAGCGGGCTCGGCTGAGCTCGACTTCGCTCTGGCTGACCCACGATGACCACTGCGCCGCGAACAGGAGACGAGATGCAACGCGAACCGCACCAAGAGCAGGCACTGCCGGACGGCGAAACCGTCGAGCCGCGCAGCGCGCGGCTACGACGACAAGGCCGGCACACCGGTCTCTATGCCTGGGCATTCGGTCTCGTCGCGCTGTTGATCGTCCTGATCGCGCTCGTGATCGCCAACACGCGCCAGGTGAAGCTGAGCTGGGTGGTCGGAACGGGGCACGCGTCGCTCGTCTGGATCATCCTCGCGAGCGCCGTGCTCGGTTGGCTGCTCGGAATCGTGACGAGCATCGTCTTCCGCCTCCGCACACGCCGCCGGCGAAGCGTGGGCGGCGGCGGAAGCGAGCGCGCATGAGCATCGAACAGTCACGGAAGCACGGGGCCTTCGACTCGCGCTACCCGCTCATCGGTCACAAGACCGCGCCCGCAAGCCTCTGGCGTCCCGGCGAGGAACGCCTCGCCTGGCAGGGATTCCTCGCCAGGTTCTACCCGCGTTCCGGCCGGCACGACTTCGACGCGCTCGCGGCCTACGACTCCTACCGCAACGACGTCGAGGCCCGCCGGCCGGACGACGTTCGCGTCGCGCCGTCGCGCGGTCGACGCGAGGAGGAGCCGTGGACGGCGAGCGAGACCGAGCGCTGGGAAAGCGAAGGAGGCGCGGGAACCGGACAGTTGCACGCCATGGAAGGGTGATCGACGTTTCGGGGCGCAGCGGCTCGAGCGGCACGGAGCGCGTGAGGAGCTCGGCCGGCCGTGCCGGAGGGCGCCGGCAGCATGCCGGAGCTAGGCCGCCGAGGCTGCCGGCGCTGCCCGAGCCGTTGGTGGCGCTCGCGGCGGCTGCAGCGCCGATCGTGCTCGAGAAACGGTTCCGCCCGCTGATGAAGTCGCTCGCGCGCCTTCGCCGCTCGCGCAGGGGCCGCTGGGGTGTCGGCATCGGCTACGGCCTCGTGACGGTCGCGCTCGGCGTGCTCACCGTCCGACACCTCCACACGACCGGCTGGCCGCTCGCGAGCGGGCGCCCCGCGCTGCTCGTCGCAGCAGGCGGGCTGCTGGTTCTCGCCCAGGCCCTCAAGGCGCTCGGCTGGACGAGGCTCTTCGGACCGGACGAGCGTCCGAGCGCGTTCGCCCTCGCAGCCGGCAACGGCGGCGCCGCCTTGATCGGCGTCGTCCTTCCCGGCCGGTTCGACGACGCCATGCGCGTCGCAGTCGTGCGCCGCTACCCCGGCTGTCCCGCCGGAGTCGGCGTCCTGTGCCTCTCGCTCGTGATGCTCGGACTGATCGACAGCGTCGCCCTGGCGCCGTTCGCGCTCGTCGCCGCCGTGATGCCCGGCGTGGCGTGGGGGGTCCGTGCGGGGCTCGCGGTCGTCGCGGTCGCAGGCGCCATGGCCGCGGTGTTGATCGTCGCGCTGCCGCGCCTGGGAACTACGAAGCGGTTCCTCCGCTTCCGGCTCGGACGCTGGCTCGGTTCGCGCACCACGTCGCGCCGGCTCGCGGCGCACGCCTGGGCGCTCGTCTCGGCCTGCTGGCTCGTGCGCGCCGCGGCCACGTTCCTGCTGCTCGGCGGGTTCGGCGTCGGCTTCTCGATCCCGCTCGCTCTCCTCTTCCTCTGCGCCGGGGCGGCAGCTGCCGCCGTGCCGATCGGCCCGGCGGGGGCTGCCACCCAGATCGGGGCGGGCGCCGCGGCGCTGATCGCCTCGGGCATCGGCGCATCGCAAGCCCTTGCAGCCGCGGTCACCGTCGGGGCGCTCGGCGTGCTGTCGGGCAGCGCAGTCCTGCTCGGCGCGATCGTGTGGCGAAGCGGCCTCATGCTGGCGGCGGCGCGGGGCCGTGCGCGCGGCAGCCCTATGAGGCTGTGAGCCCAGCGAGCGCGCCGAGTTGCGGCGATCGCGCCACGCCGTCGAGAGATCTCGCATGACCGGCGAACCGCTCGAGCTTTCGCAACGAGCTCATCTCTATCTGCCGGATACGCTCTCGCGTCACGCTGAACACGGCCCCGACCTCCTCCAGCGTCGCCGGCGTTTCGCCGCCGAGGCCGAACCGAAGCTCCAGCACCCTGCGCTCGCGGGGGCTCAACGTCGCGAGCGCGTCAGCCAGCTGAGCCGCACGGAAATTGCCGTCCGCGACGTCCTCCGGCGGCGGATCACCATCGGCGAGCACGTCGCCGTAGCCGATCTCGGCGTTCTCGCTCAACGGCGCATCGAGCGACACGGGCGTCCGCGCGCTCCGCATGATCTGTTCCACTTCTTCGCGCGGGAGACCAAGATCGCGCGCGATTTCGACATCGCGCGGATCGCGGCCGAGCTTCGCGCGCAGCTTGTGCTCTGACTGCGAGATCTCGCTGAGCTTCCCGACGATGTGGACGGGCAGGCGGATCGTGCGAGACTGGTCGGCGAGCGCGCGCGACACCGCTTGGCGAATCCACCACGTCGCGTACGTCGAGAACTTGAAGCCCCTGCGATGATCGAACTTCTCGACGGCCCGCACCAGACCGATCGACCCTTCCTGGATCAGATCGAGGAAGGGCAATCCCCGGTTGCGATAGCGCTTGGCGACCGAAACGACCAGCCGCAGGTTCGCCTCCACCATCTGTTGCTTCGCGGAGTCGTCGCCGCGCTCTATCCGCTTCGCGAGCGCCACCTCCTGCGCGGCCGTCAGGAGGTCGACCCTGCCGATGCCCGTCAGGAACGCTTGCAGACCGTCGAGAATCGGGGGAGAGACGCGTGCCGTCAAGAGATGTGCCTCCGCTCGAAGTGGAGGAAGGCGCCGGCGCGCCATGGATCCTCTGCTCGTCCTCCCACTCTACCCGGTTTCCACGACCGGACCCGCGGCCCGCGAGAGGTACTTTCGAAGGCATGCCTCTCCGTGTTGCAATGCTCGCGCCGATCTCCTGGCGTGTACCGCCGCGCCAATACGGTCCGTGGGAGCAGTTCGCGTCCCTGTTGACGGAGGGATTGGTCGCGCGGGGCGTCGACGTCACCCTGTTCGCCACTGCCGATTCGGTAACGAGTGCGCGACTCTTCGGCACCGCTCCGACCGGCTACTCCGAGGATCCCGGGTTGCACGCAAAAGCGTGGGAGGCTCTGCACATCTCGGCGGTCTTCGAACGTGCCGACGAGTTCGACGTGATCCACAACAGCTTCGACTTCCTGCCGTTGACCTACTCGGGCCTCGTCGAAACGCCCGTCGTGACGACGATCCACGGCTTCTCGTCGGAGCAGATCATTCCGGTCTTCGAGAAGTACACAGCGCGCGGCCACTACGTCGCGATCAGCGACGCCGACCGCGATGACCGGCTCGACTACGCCGCAACGATCCATCACGGCATCGATCTGGGAGCGTTCGCGCTTCGAGAGGAGCCGGGCGACTACCTGCTGTTCTTCGGGCGGATCCATCCGGACAAGGGAACCGCCGAGGCGATCGACGTTGCCGCGCGTGCCGGCATGCCTCTGACGATCGCCGGAATCGTCCAGGACCGCGACTACTTCGAGCGCCTCGTCGAGCCGCGGCTCGACGGCGTCGACGTTCGCTACATCGGCGCGGTCGGGCCGGACACGCGCGGCAGCGTGCTCGGCGGCGCGTTCGCGCTCCTGCATCTCGTCAACTTCGACGAGCCCTTCGGCTTCAGCGTGGTCGAGGCCATGGCCTGTGGCACTCCGGTGATCGCGCGGCGGCGGGGGTCGATGGTCGAGATCGTGCGGGACGGCGAGAACGGCTTTCTCGTCGAGACGCTCGACGACGCCGTCACGGCGGTGCGCGCTGCCGCCGCGCTCGATCGGAGCAGGGTGCGCGCCTCCGTCGAGCGGCGCTTCGACGTCGACCGGATGGTGGACGACTACCTCGCGCTGTACCGGCGGGTCGTCGCTGCGCACGCGGCCGGACGCCCCCTTGCCGGCTGAGCGGTTCCGCGTCGGCGTGAACTACTGGCCGGCGCGCACTGCGATGGGCTGGTGGTCGAGCTTCGACCGCGGCGAGGTCGACCGTGACTTCGCTCGCATCGCCGCGTCGGGCCTCGATTCCGTGCGCGTGTTTCTCGTCTGGGAGGACTTCCAGCCGTCGCCGCGCGACGTCGACCGCGCGATGCTCGAGCGGCTCGTCGTCGTCGCCGACCTGGCGGGCGAGCACGGCCTCGCGCTGATCCCGACGCTCTTCACCGGACACATGAGCGGTGTCAACTGGATCCCTGCATGGGCGCTCGGTGGCACGGACGGGGACGAGCGCTTCCGCGTCGTCGCAGGCGGCGAGGTCGTCGAAAGCGGGCTTCGCAACTGGTACGCCGACCCGCTGGTCGAGGACGCGCAGCTACTGCTCGCGAACGAGGCCGCAGCGGCGCTCGCCGGTCACGGGGCGCTGTTGGCGTGGGATCTCGGCAACGAGAACTCAAACTGCGTGGTCCCGCCGACCACGACGGCGGGCGGTGAATGGCTCTTGCGTCTCACTTCGGCGCTTCGCGCGCGCGACGAGACGGCGCTCGTCACCGTCGGGCTGCACATGGAAGACCTCGAAGAAGATCGACGTCTCGGCCCGCGCGAAGCAGCCGCGGTCTGCGACTTCCTGTCGATGCACGGCTATCCGATCTACGCGTCCTGGGCCGGCGGTCCGACCGACGCAGAGCTGCCGGCGTTCCTCGCCCGCGTCACCCGGTGGCTCGGTGCGAACCGCGATGTCATGTTCACCGAATTCGGCCTTCCAACGCGTCGTAGCGACGGCGACCGGCACGTCTCGACGCTGCTCGTCGACGAGCACGCGGCCGCCGCGTACACGGCGACCGCTCTCGAGGCCCTGCGTCGCGCAGGGTGTCTCGGCGCGATGCTCTGGTGCTATTCCGACTACGACCGCGCGCTCTGGACGAGACCGCCCCTCGATCTCGCAACGCACGAGCGCACCTTCGGCCTCTGGCGCGCGGACGGCTCACCGAAGCCGACGGTCGCAGCCGTCTCCGCGTTCGCGGGAGCCGAACGCTGCGCGGTCGACGACGGCGAGGCATGGATCGACATCGACCGGAGCGAGTTCCCGCTCGATCCCAGCTCGCACCTCCCTCGTCTCTACGCGCGCTACCTCAGGTCTCTCGCGGTGCAGCCATGACGGCGTCCAGCAGGCCGCCGAGCCGAGCCGTCGCGACGCAGATGGAAGTGTCGGCCGCCCCGTAGTAGAGGCGAATCTCGTCGGTCGCCGCATCGTGTAGAAGCCCGCAGGGAAAAACGACGTTCGGTACGTCGCCGGTCCGCTCGTACGCGGCGAGCGGCGCGAGGATCCATGTCGGCAGCCGCCTCAAGACTTTCGTCGGCTCGTCCAGGTCGAGGAGCGCGACGCCGACGCGGTAGAGCTCGCCGCCGACGGTCTCCTTGACGCCGTGGTAGAGCAGCAGCCAGCCGTGCTCGGTGCGGAGCGGCGGCGGGCCGATGCCGATTCGCAAGGAGTCCCACCAGGCGCCCGCGCGTGGTTGCAGCACCTGCTCGGGCGCGCTCCAGCTGATGAGGTCTTCGGAGCGGGAGAGAAGGATCTCGCCGTGCCCGCCGCCGAACTGGGTCCTCGGACGGTGCAGGAGCACCCAACGGCCGTCGATCCGGTGGGGTAGGAGCGCGGCGTTCTTGTCCTCGGGATGCCTGACCACGCCGTAGCGCTCGACCGTTCGGAAGTCCTCGGTCGTCGCCAGGAAGACGGCGGGCCCGGCCGGGCCGTACGCCGTGCACGTGATCACCCACCGGTCGAGCTCGTCGACCCAGACAACGCGTGGATCCTCGAAGCCCCACTGCTCGCTTGCCGTCCCGGCATCGGGCAGAAGCAACGGCTCGGCCTCGATCGCCCAATCGTCGATCCCGTTCGCGGAGCGCGCGACGGTGAGATGCGAGATGCCCCTGCGGTCTTCGACGCGTGCGAGGAGCACGGTTCCCCCGTCGACGGCGGCAGCCGCCGCGTTGAAGACCGCGTTCACCGGATACGGCCAGTCGCGAGCGGTGAGGATCGGGTTGGCCGGGTGCCGCTCGAAGAGCTCGCGCGCGCTCACGCTGCCGCCGGCTCGCGCGTCCGGTCGTGCGCGCCTGCGCGGAGCCCGGCCGCGTCGAGCAGCAGCGCGGCGTGATGAAACGCGAGCGTCGACTCCGCGCCTTCGTTGTCGTTCAGGCCGTCGCGCCCGAGGCCGTCGCTGCAGCCGCCGGTTGCGAAGTCGTAGAGCGGGCGCTGTAGCCGATTCCTTCCGAGAAACCATTCGAACGCCCGGGTCGCGCGGATGCCATGCGCGGCTTCGCGCGTCGCAGCGAACGCGCTCAGCTCGGCTTCGACGAACGCGGCGGCGTCGAGCGGCTGCTCGTCGCCGAGGCCCGGCGCCCGCTCGCCTCGACGGCGTCCACGGTGCCCGGGCAGGCGGAGCTGGTCGCCATCGAGCCCGCACTCGTCGCCGACCCATCGCAAGGACTCGAGGGCGGCCTCGGCGAGATCGGGACGGTCGAGCTTGTTGGCGCCGCACAAGAGCGCCTGCGAGAGCCGCGCATTGTCGTAGGTGAGCTCGTCTTCGAACCAGCACCAGTCCGGGGAAGCCGTGCGCTCGTACGCGTCCGCAAGCTGATCCACGAAGCGCTCGAGCAGCCCGCGCGCGGTCGGCTCCAGGCGGTCCGCATCGAGGCGTGAAAGGCCGAGAACGGCGTACGCCGCCGTTCGCAGGGAGACATCCCCGGAAAGCGTGGCGACGAGGCGGTCGAGGAGATCGCCGACCGGTCGCGCCACCGCGGGAATCCACGCCGTCGTGAGGATGTCGCCCAGCGCCCAGATCGAACGACCGACGTGATCGCCGACGTGCGGTTCGTCGAGCCACCGGCGGTCGTACCCCATGAAGTTGCGCATGCCGCCGTCACCCGACGCTGCCTGCAAGAAGGCGAGCGCGCGGTAGACGTTCGACGTCCAGGGTTGCTCCTCGCCGCGTGCCGCGAGCGCGAGGGAGACGACCGCCAATCGCGCAACGTCGTCGACGCAGTACCCGCTGTCCCGGTTCGGGATGATTCCGTGCGCGTGCTGCACGATGCCGACGTCGTCGGAGAGCGTCAGGAGATGGTCGACACGCAAGCTTGTGAGGTGCAGATCCGCAACACCTGCGGGCCGTCGGCGCGGCGCCAGCTCGGACGCTTCCAGCAGCACCGACGCGGTGGCTTCGGCGACGGCCGGCCAACCGAGCGAAGAGCCGACCCGCTGCGCCTCCGCGCGTGCTGCGGCGAGCGTTTCGGGTTCTTCGATGTACGTGCGGACGGCGTCGGCGAGAGCGCCCGAGTCGCGGAACGGCACGAGCGTCCCCGCGCCCGACGAGAGCATGTCTTGGGCGTACCAGTACGGCGTCGAGACGATGGCGCAACCGGCCGCGATCGCGAACGTCAGAGCGCCGGACGCGATCTGCTCACGACTGCCGTACGGGGTCACGAAGACGTCCGTTGCGGCGAGGAGGTTCGAGAGCTCGTCGATCGCGAGGAAGCGGTCGTCGAACTCGACGTGCTCTTCGAGTCCCAGCTCGACGACGCGGCGTTCGAGCATCAGGCGATACCGCTCACCTTCGCGGCGCGCGACATCAGGATGCGTTCGGCCGGCGATCGTGTAGACGATCTCCGGATGGTCTGCAATCAGCGCGGGCAGCGCCTCGATCACCGTTTCGAGCCCCTTGCCGGCAGAGATCAAGCCGAACGTGGAAAGCCGGAAGGCGGTGCGACCGGAAGAGGGGTTGGGCGTCGGCGCAACTCGGTTGCGGGCGGAGCGCGCCGTGAGGCGGGCCGGCGCCCCGTGCGGGACGACTCGCACCTTGTCCGCCGCACATACGCCGGAGTCGACGAGCAATCGGAGCGCGGTATCGGTCATGACGATCACGAGCTCGGCCTCGGCGCACAACTCCGCCAGAACCTGCTTCTGGTGCGCTGTCGGTTCGGATAGCACGGTGTGCAGCGTGACGACGAGTGGCTGCGCCAGCTCCTGTGCAAATGACAGGACGTACTCGCCGTCGCGGCCCCCGAAGATTCCGTACTCGTGCTGGAGCAGCACGACGTCGACGTCGAGTCGCCCGAGCATGCGGGCGGTCCGGACGTAGTCGCCGCGGACGGCCTGCGCGATCGTCGCCAGCAGGCCGGGCCGTTGCGGGCTCGACGGCTCGTGCACGACGGCGACGAGATCGACAACCTCGACGGTGCCCGCGCCGACGAGCGTCCTGCGCAAGTCCGCGGCGAACGTTCCGATGCCGCACGCGCGCGGCGGAAACGTCGAGACGATCGCGGCGCGCACGTCTAACTCCGCGACTGCTTCGTCGGGCCGTTCACCGACGCGCGCGTGCGACGTCTCGTATTGGTCGCTGCGCGCAGCCGTGCGAGGACACGCTTGAGGCTCTTTCGCATGATGGCGCTCCCTTCGTAATCCGGTCAGCAGCTTGCGGCGCAGGCCGCCCTTGTCGATGCATCACGACGACTGCGTAGTCGATGACGGCGAACGGGCTCGTAGGACCGCCTACGCACCCGTTCACCGACCCGCGCTTGCGCGCGATTCACACGCTCGCACCTGCTTGTACGAGCAATACCGGTCGCCTCTTTCGACGACGCGCTCCTACCAGGGCTGAGGGAGGAAGGCTGGGCCGGTGGGATGCGACCCGAGAAGCTCCGGCGGCCGGTCTCTTCCAGCGCCAGACTTCGGTGACTATACAGCACCCGGGGAAAAGTCGCCTCGAACGGCCGCGTGCGAGACGGCGCGAACCGCTCCGCGCACATCAGGCCGGCGTCTGCGCCTCGGCGCCGTCAGAGTCGTCATCCCGCGGGGATGTCTCGCCGTTTTCGGCGGCTTCGAATTCGACGCTGACCGTTTCGTCTTGGCGGCGCTCTTCGACCTTGCCGCGTTGTGTGAGAGCGCGCTTGTCGGCCCGGGTAGGCGGCTGCTCGATCATGAGCGAGAAGCTCCGGGGCCAGAGTCTCCGGGTTGCGACGACGTTTCCTTCGGCGGCGAGCAGCGTGATGTGGGCAGAGAGGTAGATCCAGGAGAGGAGGCCGATCACGAGACCGAAGGTGCCGTAGACGTTGCTGGCGTGCTTGAGCGTGTGACCGACGTAGTAGCCGCCGAGCGTCTGGAGGAGTTCGTAGAGAGTCCCGGCGGCGATCGCGCCGCCGCGTAGCTGTCGCCAGCTCACCTCGCGTGCGGTGAGGAGGCGGAAACCGAGCCAGAAGAGACCAACGTTGAGCGCGGTCGAGAGCGCGACCGAGCCGATCTTCCACGTCAGTCCAAAGCGGGCGCCGACGGTCGCGAGCGCGGCGAGGATCGTTGCTGCGATCGCGCCGCTGCCGAGCAGCGCAAGCAGCAGAAGCGCACGCGCGCGCGCGTGCAGGGGGTCCGGACGGCGCTTGAAGGGGACGCCCCAGAGGTGGTTCATCGCGTTCTGTGAGGCGAGAAAGACCCCCATCCCGGCCCAGAGCGCGGCGGCGAGCCCGAGGACGAGCGCGAGCGTGCTCCCGTGCAGGGAGCCGTGGCTGAGCTGCGGCCCGATCACGGGGAACTGGCCGAGCGCCGAGTCGACGATCCTCTGCTCGAGGTGCGGGTGACGCTGGAGAATGAAGCCGAGCGCCGTCGTCAGGACGAGCAGCAGCGGGAAGATCGCGAAGAAGCCGTAGTAGGTGATCGTCGCGGCGTGGTAGCCGCCTTGGTCGTCGGCGTACTTCTGCAGCACGGCGATCGGAAAGCCGATGGAGCGATGCCGTTGCTGAAAGCGATCGAAAGCGCTGTATCCGGTGCCGAAGCCGCGCACGAGTGGCAGTCGCCTCGTCGGCCGGTGAAGCCCGCGTTACCTACCGGAGGGCCGAATTGATCTTCTCGATCGCGCCTCTCTCGGCGGTTTCTCCGCCGGCGGCTGCGTCGGCTACCGATTGTGCGAGCTCGACGACGAACTGTCGGTACGACTCCAACTCGTCGGGCGCCTTCGCCGCGAGCGCTGTCTTTGCATCCTGCAACGCCGCCAGCGTCTCGGCCTCGACCGCGTCGGGCGACGAGGCGAGGCCGAATCCGGTCCCGTGGATGTCTGCGAGCTCGCGGACGAGTTGGCTGGAGTTGCCCTGCTTGGCCTGGGCGATGTGCTTGGCGAGTGTGCCTGCCTCCTTGAAGGTGTCGAAAAAGCTGCGGTCGCTGAGCGACACGAGCAGGCCGGCGCCGGTGACGCCCTGCTGGAGCGACTCCCACTCTTGCGCGGTGAAGTCAGCTTTTGTCGCCATGATCCTCCCCGGTTGAAAGACAACGTCCTTCTCCCCGAGCGGGACCGTTCGCAACCTGGACTCAGCGGTAGGGTTTTCTGGAATCGCGGAGTCAGCGGCGGACTGTGGAAGCGGCACGCATCGGTCAGGCGCGCCGCGGCTCTGCCGGCCGCATCGTCGCGATGCCGTCTTCGTCGACCTCGACGACGTAGCGGCCGGGGTCTTTCCCGCTCGTGAACCGTTTGAGCCCCTTCGGTCGCCGGAAGATGATCGCGTGGGTGTCGGTGCGGGTCTCGACCTCGTAGCCCTCGTCGACCTTCCGCTCGAGGAACGCATCGAGCCCGTCCCTGCGACTCCCGAGTGGATCGATCTCTCCCACGAGTCTCAGTATCGCAAGCGTCGGCTGTCGATCGGTGGCACCGCGCCGGCGCGGCTACTGTGGAGCGGTACGCGCGGCAGGACGTGACGCGGTCGGGCGATCCTCTGCCCGCACGGGAATTGGAGATCACGCCGCCGTCGATGGCGGCTTCTGTCGCAGATCGAAGGTCACAGCATGAGCAAGCGGATCGAGCAGTCGCCCCGGCACGGCCCGTGGGCTCCTCGCTATCCCGCACCGCCGGCCGCCGCCTCGAGGCGCGCCGCCGTAACGAGCGTCGTCGCGCCCCGTCCCTGAGATGGCCTCGAGATATGAACTCCGCAACCCGCAGGGCGACTACGTAGGGACGTTCGTCACCGACCACGAGAGCTGGCAGTTAGGCGACGTCTTCACGACGGGCGATGGCTGCGCCCTCCGCATTGTCGCGACGACGTCGCCCGAGGTATCACACGAGCGACCGGCCTTTGCCGCCGGCTGGACCGTCGAAGCGGTCGAAGAATGACCGCGCAGATGGTTTGCGGCAGACGCAACCGGCGTGGCTGTTCGCGTTGACACCGCGAGCGCTCGTCATCCGAGGTGGTCCTTGGCGATGGTCGGACGGGGGGCCTTTCCGTTGGCGTCGGCGCCCGAGAGCTCGGCTTGGAAGCGTGTAAGCGCGTTCGAGAACTCGGTCGGGATCAGCCAGAGCTTGTTCGAGTCTCCCTGGGCGATCTGCGGCAGCATCTGGAGGTATTGGTAGGCGAGGAGCTTCGGGTCGGCGTCACCGGCGTGGATCGCGCCGAAGACGGTCTCGATCGCTTTCGCCTGTCCTTCGGCGCGCACGATCTGTGACTGGCGGTCGCCTTCGGCCCGAAGGATCGCGCTCTGTTTTGCGCCTTCGGCTTCAAGGATCTGCGATTGCTTGACGCCTTCGGCATTGAGGACTGTGGCGCGCTTCTCGCGGTCGGCGCGCATCTGCTTTTCCATCGATTCCTGGATCGAGGCGGGCGGGTCGATCGCCTTCAGCTCGACGCGGTTGACGCGGATGCCCCA
>DASXWV010000054.1:0-9328 GCA_036503495.1 Gaiellaceae bacterium | reverse complement strand
AGCATCTCCTGCAGCGTGTACGCGGCGCCGTACGCCTCGAGCGCCCACACCTCCATCTCGCCGAAGCGCTGGCCGCCGAACTGTGCTTTCCCGCCCAAGGGCTGCTGGGTGACCAACGAATACGGGCCGGTGCTCCGCGCGTGGATCTTGTCGTCCACGAGGTGGAGCAGCTTCAGGATGTACATGTAGCCGACGGTCACCTTCTGCTCGAAGGGCTCGCCCGTCTTGCCGTTGTACAGCTGCACCTTGCCCGACACGCGCCGGCCCTCGGGCCGCTTCATGTCGACGTTGAACTGGATCGGCCCCGCGGCGTTCTGCTCGCTGTACGCGATCAGCGCCTCGTCGACGTCGGTCGGCGTCGCACCGTCGAAGACGGGCGTCGCGATCGGCGACGGATTGCCGCCGTTGATCACCTGCCGGCGGTGGCGCCAGTCCGGCTCCGTATCGCGGGCGCCGTTCTCGTGGAAGACGCCGTGCGCCGCCGCCCAGCCGAGGTGCGTCTCGAGCACCTGCCCGATGTTCATGCGGCTCGGCACGCCGAGCGGATTGAGGATGAGGTCGACCGGGCGGCCGTCCGGCAGGAACGGCATGTCCTCCTCGGGGACGATCCGCGAGATGACGCCCTTGTTCCCGTGGCGGCCGGCGAGCTTGTCGCCCTCGGCGATCTTGCGCTTCTTCGCGACGTAGACGCGGACGAGCTCGTTCACGCCGGGCGACAGGTCGTCGCCGTTGTCGCGCGAGAACGTCTTGACGTCGATGACGACGCCGCCCTCGCCGTGCGGGACCTTCAGGCTCGTGTCGCGAACCTCGCGCGCCTTCTCCTTGAAGATCGCGCGGATCAGCTTCTCCTCCGCCGTCAGCTCGGTCTCGCCCTTCGGCGTCACCTTGCCGACGAGCAGGTCGCCGGAGCCGACCTCGGCGCCGATGCGGACGACGCCGCGCTCGTCGAGCTGCGCGAGCGACTCTTCCGAGCGGTTCGGGATGTCGCGCGTGATCTCCTCGTCGCCGAGCTTCGTCGAGCGCGCGTCCACCTCGTACTCGTGGATGTGGATCGACGAGAGGATGTCGTCCTTGACGATCCGCTCGGAGAGGACGATCGAGTCCTCGAAGTTGAAGCCCTCGAACGGCATGAACGCGACCAGCAGGTTGGCGCCGAGCGCGAGCTCGCCGTTGTCGGTCGAGGATCCGTCGGCGAGCACCTGGCCCGCGGCCACCTTGTCGCCGAGGCGCACCACAGGCTTGTGGTGGATGAGCGTCCCCTGGTTCGAGCGCATGAACTTCGTCAGCGAGTAGTCGTGCCGGCCGCTCTTGCCCTCGACGACGATCCGGTCGGCGTCGAGGTCGACGATCGTGCCCGCCTCGTCGGCGACGACGACGTCGCCCGAGTCGACGGCGGCGCGGTACTCGAGGCCGGTGCCGACGAGCGGCGCCTGGCGGACGAGCAGCGGCACTGCCTGCCGCTGCATGTTCGCCCCCATCAGCGCGCGGTTCGCGTCGTCGTGCTCGAGGAACGGGATCAGCGCCGTGCTGACGGAGACGATCTGCGCCGGCGCGACGTCCATGAAGTCGACGTCCTTCGGCGCGGCGGTGACCGCCTCGCCCTCCGCCGAGCGGCAGAGGACGGCGTCCTCGAGGAGCTTGCCGTTCTTGTCGGTCTCGGCGCTCGCCTGGGCGATCGTGTACCGGGCCTCCTCGACGGCGTCGAGGTAGACGATCTCGTCCGTCACCTTGCCGCTGACGACCTTGCGGTACGGCGTCTGGATGAAGCCGAACTCGCTGACCGTCGCGTACGAGGCGAGGTAGCCGATCAGGCCGATGTTCGGGCCCTCAGGCGTCTCGATCGGGCACATGCGGCCGTAGTGCGTCGGGTGGACGTCGCGGACCTCGATCGGCGCGCGCTCGCGCGTCAGCCCGCCGGCGCCGAGGGCGCTGAGGCGGCGCCGGTGCGTGAGGCCGGCGAGCGAGTTCGTCTGGTCCATGAACTGCGACAGCTGCGAGGAGCCGAAGAACTCCTGCAGCGCCGCGACCACCGGGCGGATGTTGATGATCGTCTGCGGCGTGATCGTGTCGACGTCCTCGGTCGTCATCCGCTCGCGCACGACGCGCTCCATGCGGTAGAGGCCGACGCGGAACGCCTCCTGGATCAGCTCGCCGACGGTGCGGAGGCGGCGGTTGCCGAAGTGCTCGTACTCGTCGAGCTCCGAGGCGATCGGCGCGCGGGGCAGGCCGACCGCGTCGGCCGCGAAGTCCTTCGAGTCCTCGGGAACGCCGAGCTTGACCGGCAGGTCGATCAGCTTCCGGACGAGCGCGACGATGTCCTCGGTCGTGAGGACGCGGACGTCCTCGGAGACGCCGACGCCGAGCCGCTGGTTCAGCTTGTAGCGGCCGACCTTCGTCAGGTCGTAGCGCTTGGGATCGAAGAAGAGCGCGCGCAGGAGGTTCCGCGCGTTGTCGAGCGTGGGCGGCTCGCCCGGGCGCTGCTTCTTGAACACCTCGATCAGGGCCTCCTCCTCGCGCGTGGCGGGGTCCTTCTCGAGCGTGTTGACGATGTACGACGAGTTGTCGAACAGGGCGAGGATCGCCTCGTTCGTCGACGTGTCGAGCGCGAAGCCCGTCGACGGGTCCTCGGCCGGCAGCGCGCGGAGCAGCGTCGTGATCGGCAGCTTGCGCTTGCGGTCGATGCGCGCGTAGACGATGCCCTTCTTGTCGATCTCCAGCTCGAGCCACGAGCCGCGGCTCGGCATCAGGTTCGCGGTGAAGACCTGCTTCGTCGCGTCCTTCGGCTCCATCAGATAGGCGCCAGGCGACCGCACGAGCTGCGTGACGATGACGCGCTCGGTGCCGTTGATGATGAACGTGCCGTGCTCCGTCATCATCGGGAAGTCGCCCATGAAGACGGTCTGCTCGCGGATCTCGCCGGTGTCCTTGTTGACGAAGCGGACCGTCATCGAGAGCGGAGCCTGGTAGGTGAGGTCCTTCTCGCGGCACTCCTTGATCGAGAACTGCGGGACGCCGAACTGGTAGTCGCCGAACTCGACGGCGAGCGAGCCGGTGTAGTCCTCGATCGGCGAGATGTCGTCGATCGTCTCCCGCAGGCCCTCGTCCAGGAACCACTGGAACGAGGCCTTCTGGATGTCGATCAGATTGGGGAGGTCGAGGACGTGTTCGAGGCGGGAAAAGGACTTACGCGCGCGGGGCGAAGCGACCGTGGTGGTCAAGGAAATAGGCCTCCCTATGGACTGGCGACTTCAGGCGAGAAATGGGCGTGAGGAGCTCCCGACGGGCGAAACGTCGGCGCAACCAGCCAGGATACAGACACCGGCGCTCTCACCGCAAGCCAAAGCCGCGGCGAGCGCCGAATTCTGACGCGCAGAGAGTAGCGCCGGGCTCCGGTTCGCGCAAGCCGACCGGAGCCCGGGTTTTGCGGGGATTTATGAGGTGGTGGTCGGGGCGGTCGTGGTCGCCGGCTTCGGCGCCTTGACCTCGAGCTCGACGTGCCGGACCGTGAAGGTCGCGGCGGCGCCGGTGCCGGTCATGCAGGCCTCGACCTTGGCGCGGGCGTTCGCAGGCAGGGACAGGCTGACGGCCGACCCGGGTGCGGCGACGCTTGCCTTGGCGTGCTTGACGGTGAGGGAGAGCGAGCCGGCGGCCAGCGTCCCGTCGAGGTGGACGGCCTTGCACTTCTGGCCGTGTCCGCCGTGGTCGGCGAGCGCGACCGAGGCGCCGGCCCCGGCGACGGCTGCGGTGAGCAGCAGCGCGATCTTCAGCTTCATGGGATTCCTCCAGCGGTGGGGGTCATCCCTTTAGAGGCCGGGGGCGCCGCAATCCTTGCGGCGCCCCCGGTAAGGCGTTCGTAAAGCGGTGAGCGCCTACTTGAGCTCGACGGAGGCGCCGGCCTCCTCGAGCTGGGCCTTGATCGAGTCGGCCTCGTCCTGGGCGACGCCCTCCTTGACCGGCTTCGGCGCCGAGTCGACGAGGTCCTTCGCCTCCTTGAGGCCGAGCCCGGTGACCGCGCGGACGACCTTGATCACCTGGATCTTCTGGCCGCCGGCCTCGGTCAGGACGACGTCGAAGGACGTCTTCTCCTCGGCGGCGGCAGCGCCGTCGCCGGCACCCGCCGGGCCCGCGGCCGCGACGGCCACCGGAGCGGCGGCGGTGATGCCCCACTCCTCCTCGATCTTGTTCTTCAGCTCGACCAGCTCGAGGACGGTCATGCTCCCGAGCGATTCGAACACTGTGTCTACGGTCGCCATCTAGTTCGTCTCCTCCGTTGAGTCAGCGCCTTCGGAGTCGGACGCCGTGGCGTCCGACTGGGTGTCTGCATTCGCTTCGGCCTGCGGTTCCGCGGTGGCACCTTCGCCGCCGAGTTGCTCGATGCGAGCGTCGATCAGGCCGTAGAGGTTCTGGAGCGGTGCGTTGACGAGCCCGATCAGCGAGCTGAGCGGGGCGATGATCGCGCCGATCACCTGGCCGCGCAGCACGTCGAGCGGCGGCAGCGTGGCGAGGCTCTCGACCTCGGCCGCCGTCATCTCGCGGCCGGACATGACCCCGCCGCGAATCGCGAGCACGCGGGTCTCGCGCGCCGAGTCGGCGAGCGCCTTCGCGGCCGCGACCATATCGCCGTCGGACTCGATGAATGCGATCGCGCTCGGGCCTTCCAGCAGCGCCAGCAGCGCGTCCGCCCCGGCCGCCTCGGCGGCCCGGCGCGTCAGCGTGTTCTTGACGACGCTGAACCGGGCGCCGCTCTCGAGCAGCCGAGTGCGGAGCGCGTCGATCTGCGGCATCGTCAGGCCGCGGTAGTCGGCGACGAGCACGGTCTCGGCCGCCTTCAGCCGCTCGGTGAGCGCCTCGACGACCTGCTCCTTGTCCTCTTTCTTCACTGAATCACCTCCTTCGAACGGATCGAGCCCGCACACAGGCGGGCTCGACGCGACGAAGAAGCGAAATCTTCGGCTCGAACACCGCCTCGGGAAGGCTTCTGCCGCGCGAGCGCAGCTGCTTCCTGTCTCTGGCGATTGGGCTGCTATGCAGGAACGGCTTCCGCCTGCTCCTCCAGCTCTTCGAGAATCCCCCGCGTCCGCGCCGGATCGATGCGGATGCCGGGGCCCATCGTGCTCGTGAGCGTGATCTGCCGGATGTAGCGGCCCTTCGCCGCCGCCGGCTTCGCGCGCACGACCTCGTCGAGCACGGCCGCGTAGTTCTCGAGCAGCGCCCGCGCGTCGAAGCTCTTCTTGCCGATCGCGACGTGGACGTTCGCGCCGCGATCGGTGCGGTACTCGAGCTTGCCCGCCTTCGCGTCCGAGACCGCCTTGCCCACGTCGAACGTGACCGTGCCGGTCTTCGGGTTCGGCATCAGGCCGCGCGGGCCGAGGATCCGGCCGAGCCGGCCGACGTTCCCCATCTGGTCCGGCGTCGCGATCGCCACGTCGAAGTCGGTGAAGCCCTCCTCGATCTGCTTCGCGAGATCGGCGGAGCCGACGACGTCCGCGCCCGCCTCCTGCGCCTCGCGCGCCTTGTCGCCCTCGGCGAAGACCGCGATGCGGACCTCCTTGCCGGTGCCGTGCGGGAGCATCAGCGTCCCGCGCAGCTGCTCGTCGGCGTGGCGGACGTTCAGGCCGAGCCGGAAGTGCACCTCGACCGTCTCGTCGAACTTCGCCGCCGGCAGGTCCTTCAGCATCGTCACCGCGTCCGCGGGCGAGTAGACCGTCTCGCGGTCGATGCGCCCGCGCGCCTCGATGTACTTCTTGCCGTGCTGCGCCATTACAGGTCCACCTCCACGCCCATCGAGCGGGCCGTGCCCGCGATGATCAGCGCCGCGTGGTCGACGTCGCGCGCGTTCAGGTCCTGGAGCTTCGTCTCCGCGATCTGGCGGACCTGGTCGCGCGAGAGGCGGCCGACCTTCGTCCGGTTCGGCTCTGCCGACCCCTTGTCGAGGCGCAGCGCCTCCTTGATCAGGACGGCCGCCGGCGGCGTCTTCGTGATGAAGGTGAACGAGCGGTCCTCGAAGACCGTGATCTCGACCGGCGTGATGCGGCCGTTCTGGTCGGCCGTCTGCGCGTTGAACGCCTTGCAGAACTCCATGATGTTGACGCCGTGCTGGCCGAGCGCAGGGCCGACCGGCGGCGCCGGGTTGGCCTGGCCGCCGGGGATCTGGAGCTTGATGATCGTCAGTACTTTCTTTGCCATGTCGTCCTAGTCCAGTTTCTTGACGTTGTCGAAGCCGACCTCGACCGGCACCTGCCGCTCGAAGATGTTCACCATCACCTGGAGCTTCTGGCCGTCGGCATTGACGTCGGTGATCTCACCGTCGAAGTCCGCGAGCGGGCCGCTCGTGATCTTCACCGACTCGCCGAGCGAGAACTCGACCTGCGCGCGCGCGGGGGCGCCGCCGCCGGTCCCCGTGTGGAGGATGCGGTCGACCTCGGGCTGCGAGAGCGGCACCGGCTTCGACCCTGCACCGACGAACCCTGTCACGCCGGGCGTGTTCTTGACGACCGTCCAGGCGTCGTCGTTCAAATCCATGTTGACGAGCACGTAGCCGGGGAGCACGCGCTTCTCGGCCTGCACCTTCTGGCCGTCCTTCGTCTCGATCACCTGCTCGGTCGGGACGACGACGCGACGGAAGCGCTGGCGCTGGCCCATCGACTCGATCCGGTGCTCGAGATTCGCCTTCACCTTGTTCTCGTGCCCGGAGTAGGTGTTGATCACATACCACTGAAACATTGGTTTCTCAGATCCTCGCTATCGCAGCAGCACGTGCTTGACCACGTACTTCCACACTTCGTCGTTGAGCCAGAGATAGGCGCCGACGATGATGCACGCGATCACGACGACGGTCGTCCCGCTGATCACGGCCTTCTGATCGGGCCACTCGACCTTCTTGAGCTCGGCGTATGCCTCGCGGAAGAACTGGAACGGGCCGCCGCGGCGGCCGGTCTCGGTCTCGCGCCGGGGGCGGCGCTCCGGTTCGCCGGCGTCGCGCGCCGCGCGCGGCGTCGGGACCGTGGGCGGAGTGCCCGCGCCGGCGAGGGCGGGCTGCTGGGCGCGACGCTCGCGCCGCTGCTGACGGCTCGGCCTGGCCATGGAAGAAGGGTTAGCGCGTCTCCCGATGCGGGGTGTGGCGGCCGCACCAGCGGCAGTACTTCTTGAACTCGACGCGGTCCGGTGAGTTCCGCTTCGACTTCTGCGTCTGGTAATTGCGGCGCTTGCACTCCGTGCAGGCAAGCGTGATCGCGACTCGTACTCCTGTTGCCATCTCTTCTCTCTACCTCGAGGTGAACGCGTTCGAATAGCGCCGGGTGGGCTCGAACCACCGACCTCTGCATTATGAGTGCAGCGCTCTAACCAGCTGAGCTACGGCGCCCGGCAGCGGGGCAGTGTAGCGAAATTCCGGCCTATTTCCCGCGGCCCGGCGGCCGCCCGACGCCCGTCGCGCTAGCGGCGCTGCGTCTCCGGCGCCCGCTCCGCCGTGAGGCCGATCCGGGCGGCGGCGAAGACGATCACGATCATCGCGGCGAGCGGAACGAGGCCGCCGAGGAGCAAGAACGCCTGCATGGCTGAAGAATCGGCGCCCGAACCGCCGGCCACAATAGGCCGTTCGGCCTACCGGCGCGGTCCGAGACGGCCTGTACCTGGTACCGCCACGACTTCGTCAAACGTTGTCCACAGCCCAGATTGCGGGCTTCCGTCGGCCGGCGCGGGCGAGATCGTCAACCTTTCGTGACGGTACCAGGTACAGGCCGTCCCGCACGGACGTGTCAGCGCGGGAGGGCGCCGCGGAGGCGGCCGGCGAGCCTTTCGATCTCCTTCAGGGCCTTCGCGTCCTCGTCGCGGTTGTCGTCGAGGAGGCGGGCGCACTCGCGGTGGCCGAGCTCCTTCGCGAGGCCGATCGCGGCGTCGTAGAGCGCGAGCTCGAGATGCTCGGTCTGCGCAGCGCCCGCGCAGTTGAAGACGTCCTTCAGCGTCGGATGCTTGACCGAGCCGATCTCCGACTCGTGCTGCTCCTTCATCGCCACGAGCGGCGAGCAGCGCGCGGCGGCGGGCTCGGCGCCGAGCGACCGGAACGCCTCCTCGAGCCGCGACGCATGCTCACGCGTCACGCCGCGGTGGTGCGTGAGCGCCTGCTGGAGGTCGCCGTCGTGCGACGCGTCGTGTACCGCCGGCAGCACCTCGTTGAAGAGCATCCGCTCGACGAACAGGAGCTCCGACAGCTGCTGCAGCAGCAGGTCGCGTGGATTCGAGACACCGCTCACGCGGCCGCCTCGACCCGCTTGTCGTCGAGCAGCGTCGCCAGCCGGTCGGCGAGCGCCATGATCACGAGCGCCGGGTTCGCGGATCCCTGCGTCGGCAGGACGCTGCCGTCGCAGACGAAGAGATTGTCGATCCCCCACGCGCGGTGCGACGCGTCGACGACGGAGTCGTCCGGCCCGAAGCCCATGCGGCAGCCGCCAACGAGATGCGCGTAGCGGTCGATCTTCAGCGTGTCCTGCGCGCCTGCGCCGTCCCAGATCTCCTCCATCACCTTCGTCGCGTACTCGATGTTCTGCTTGTCGTTGTCGCAGAGGCTGTGCGAGAAGGAGGCGACGGGCAGGCCGTACTGATCCGTCTGCGACGCGAGGGTGACGCGGTTCTCCGGTTGCGGCAGGAGCTCGCACAACACGCCGAGCACCGTCCAGTGGTTCCAGTCGCGCATGTACTCGCGCAGCGCGACGCCCCAGTGCCCCTCGGCGGTGACGTGCTCGGCCCACCCGATCGGCAGCGGCGAGATCGTCTGGATCGAGAACCCGCGCGCGAAGCCGCGCCGCTCATCTGTCTCGTAGAACTGCTCCGACGAGACCTCCGGCGGCGGCGCCTTGTACATGCGCATCAGCTCCGGGAAGCGCGCCGCGACCTGCGTCGCGCCCTGCACCATCACGTAGCGCCCGACCTGGTCCGTGTTGTTCGCGAGGCCGTTCGGGAACCGGCGCGACGTCGAGTTGAGGAGGAGCCGCGGCGTCTCGATCGCGTAGCCGCACACCGCGACGGCGTCGGCCGGCTGGAACCGCTCCTTGCCGTCCTCCAGATACGTGACGCCCGAGACGCGACCGCTCGCGTCGTCGACCTCGACGCGCGCCGCCATTGCGTCCGCCCGCACCTCGACGCCGAACTCGATCGCGTCGGGCAGGTGCGTGATCAGCGGCGACGCCTTCGCGTTCACCTTGCAGCCCTGCAGGCAGAAGCCGCGGTAGATGCAGTGCGGCCGGTTTCCGAAGACGCCGTTCGTGATCGAGACCGGCCCGACGCGCATCTCGATCCCGCAGTTGCGCGCGCCCTCCCACGCCTTCAGCGC
>DASXWV010000053.1:0-23179 GCA_036503495.1 Gaiellaceae bacterium | reverse complement strand
CGCCACCAGAAGGTGCTCGAGGAGTCGCCGTCGGCGGCGCTCGACCCGGAGCTGCGCGCGCGGATGAGCGACGCCGCGGTCGCGTTCGCCCGGGCGATCGGCTACGTCAGCGCCGGCACGGCAGAGTTCGTCCTGGACGGTCGCGATTTCGCCTTCCTCGAGCTGAACGCCCGCATCCAGGTCGAGCACCCCGTCACCGAGCTCGTGACCGGCGTGGACATCGTCCGCGAGCAGCTCCGGATCGCGCGCGGCGCCGAGCTCGTGACGAATCGTCACGAGCTCCTCGGGCACGCGGTCGAGGTTCGCCTATACGCGGAGGACCCGCGCACGTTCCTACCGCAGGCCGGCCGGATCGAGCGCCTGCGGCTGCCGGCCGGGATCCGCGTCGATGCCGGCGTGGCCGAAGGGGACGAGATCGGCACGTCCTACGATCCGCTGATCGCGAAGCTGATCGCGTACGGGCCGACGCGCGCCGAGGCGTACGACCGGCTGACGGCGGCCCTGCGCGAGACCGAGGTCGCCGGCGTGACGACGAACCTGCCGTTCCTGCGCTGGCTCGTCGCGCAGCCGCTCGTGCGGGCCGGCCGGACGACGACGGCGTTTCTCACCGAGCATCCGCCGTTGTCGGAAAGCGCGCCGCGTGGGGCGGCCGCCGCGTGGACCGGCGCCTGGCGGCTGAACCTTGCCGCGCCGCCGCCGCGGCCCGCGCCGAGCGTCGACGGTGCGGCGTCGGCGCACGGCGAGGCGACCGAGCAGTCGACGATCACCGCGCCGATGCCCGGCACCGTCATCAAGGTGCTCACGGAGAAGGGCGCGCGCGTCTCGGCCCGGCAGCCGCTCGTCGTGCTCGAGGCGATGAAGATGGAGACGCCGCTCGTGTCGCCGTACGACGCGACCGTTCGCGCCGTGCACGTCGTCGAGGGGGATCGCGTCGCGGGCGGTGCGGTGCTCGTCGAGCTCGAAGAGTGACTGCGGAAGAGTTCCTCGCCCACGCCGGGCCGCTGCTGCTGACGGACGAGGCGCGGCACAACTTGATGCTCGGGATCGCCGGCAACGTCCGCGACCTGCCGCACCTGTTTCCGAGCGCCCACTTCTGGGTCGTCGACGGCGCGGCGGCGATGCAGACGCCGCCGTACAACGTGCTCGTCGCGAAGCCGCGAGACCGCGACGCGCTCGCTGCGCTCGTCGAGGAGATCGACGTCGAGCTCCCCGGCGTCACGGCCGCTGTACCCGAGGTCGAGGAGTTCGTCGAGCTCTGGGGACGGCCGGCAGAGCTTGCGCGCAGCGACAACATCTGGGCGCTGCACGAGCTGCAGCCGCCGCCTGCGAGCGAAGGCGAGCCGCGCGAGGCGACGCGCGAAGACCTGCCGCTCGTCGTCGACTGGTGGAGTGTGCTCGGCGCGCCCGACGAGCTCGTCCGGCAGCAGGTCGAGCAGCGGCTCGGCGCCGGCGCGGACGGCGGTGTGACGCTGTGGGAGGTCGACGGGAAGCCGGTGTCGATGTGCGGCTACGGGAGCCCGACGCCGCACGGCATCCGGATCGGCCTCGTCTACACGCCGCCCGAGCAGCGCGGCCGCGGGTACGCGGCAGCGGTCACCGCCGACGTCTCACGCCGTCAGCTGGAGTGCGGCCGGTTCTGCTTTCTCTACACCGACGCGTCGAACGCGACGGCGGAAGGGATTTACGCCCGGCTCGGGTATGCGCGGGTCTGCGAGTCCCGCCAGTTCGCATTCGCGTAGCGCCGCAGCGACTTCACCGGCACCGACCGGTGCACGTGAGACAGACCAAGAAGCCGACGCAGCATGCTCCTCCATCGGTCATTCAGAACAATTTCTGAAGCTTCATCGCTGCGCCCATGTCGCCCTTGATCTTCAGCTTGCCGGTCATGTAGGCGCTCGTCGGGTTCTGCTCACCCGCGACGATCTTCTCGAACGTCTCCTGCGACGCCTGGATCGTCGCGTCCGCGTCGCCGCCGCCCTCGGTGACGGTCACCTTGCCGTCGTCGACATCGACCTTCCACTGGCCGGCGCCCTCGATGTCGAAGACGTACGAGTTGTTCATCCCGGCCGTCTTCGACGAGTCCGCCCGGGTCTCGAGGTTCTGGAAGAAGTCCTGCACCGACTCCGACATTGGGTTTTCGCTCCTCGCGCTCGCTGACTGGTGATTCAACGCGCAACTGTAGATAGCATCGCCGCGCTGTGACTCCGGTTCCGATCGACATCTCTCTGCCCGGCCAGACGCGCGCCGATGCGCTCGCGGTCCCGGTCTCGCAGCCGCTGTCGGGCGAGGGCGCGCGCATCGTCGACGAGAAGCTCGCCGGCCGGCTCGCGCGACTCGTCGAGTCCGGCGAGCTGCGCGGCGAGCGTGGCGAGGCCGTTCTCCTCCACGTCGACGGCGAGCTCGATACGCCGCGCGTCGTCGCGGTCGGGCTCGGCAAGCGCGACGCGCTCGACCTCGACGCCTTCCGCAACGCCGGCGCGGCCGCGGCGCACGCGCTGCGCCGGGTCGGCGGGACGATCTGCTTGCTGCTCGACGAATCGCTCGACGTGCCGCTCACCGACCAGGCAGCCGCGCTCGTCGAGGGGGTGATCCTCGGCGGCTACTCGCCCGGCGGCTGGAAGACGCAGGACCTGGAGAAACGGCCGCGCCAGGTCGAGCGCATCGTCGTCGGCCATTTCGACACGCAGGAGCTGCGCGACGCTGCCGAGCGTGCGGCGTTGCTCGCCGAGCGGACGAACCGCGCGCGCGATCTCGCCAACATGCCGCCGAACGAGCTCAATCCGCACACGCTGGGCGAGAAGGCGAAGGAGCTCGCCGCCGAGCACGAGCATCTCAGCTGCCAGGTCCTGGGGACGCGCGAGCTCGACGAGCTGAACATGGGCGCGCTCAGCGCCGTCGGCCGCGGCAGCCGGAACGAGCCGCGCCTGATCGCGCTCCGCTACGACCCGCCGGCGGCGGTCGGCGACGTCGTCCTCGGGATCGTCGGCAAGTCGATCACGTTCGACACGGGCGGGATCTCGCTCAAGTCGGCGCCGAAGATGGAGGACATGAAGGGCGACATGGCCGGCGGCGCGGGCGCGCTGCACGGCATCGGCGCGATCGCCGCGCTGGGGCTGCCAGTCCGCGCGATTGCCGTGCTCGCCGCCGCCGAGAACATGCCGGGCGGCGACGCGTTCCGGCCCGGCGACATCCTGCGCGCCGCGAACGGCAAGACGATCGAGGTGATCAACACCGACGCGGAGGGCCGGCTCGTTCTGGCCGACGCGCTCTGGTACGCGCGCCGCGAGGGCGCGACGCACGTGATCGATCTCGCGACGTTGACGGGCGCGATGGAGCTCGCGCTGGGCGACCTCTACGCCGGCTACTTCGCGAACGACGACGACTGGAGCGAGCGGATCCGCCGCGCCGCCGACCGCAGCGGCGACCTCGCGTGGCCGTTCCCGCTGCACGAGCGGTACCGCCGCTACGTCGACTCGGCGTTCGCCGACATGAAGAACGGATCGACGCTCCGCCAGGGCTCGCCGGTGCTCGCCGCCAAGTTCCTCGAGGAGTTCGCGGGCGACGGGCCGTGGGCGCACGTCGACATGGCCGGGCCCGGGTTCCTCGAGCGCTCGCGCGGCGACTACATGCGCGTCCCCGGCGACACCGGGTACGGCGTGCGTCTGCTCGCCCACCTCGCGGAGCTATTCGCGCGTGAATTATGAGCTGAGCGACGAGCAGCAGCTGCTGCGGGACACCGTGCGCGAGTTCGCGGTGTCGAAGGTCGCGCCCGTCGCCGAAGAGCTCGACCGCGAATCGCGGTTCCCGTACGACCTCGTCGCCGAGATGGCGGAGCTCGGGTTGATGGGCATCCCGATCCCGGAGGAGTACGGCGGCGCCGGCGCCGACACCGTCTCGTACGCGATCGCGGTCGAGGAGCTGACGCGGATCGACTCGTCGGTCGCGATCACGATGGCCGCGCACACGTCGCTCGGAACGATGCCGATCTACCTGTTCGGCAGCGACGCGCAGAAGCAGGAGTGGCTCCCGCAGCTCGCCGCCGGCAAGGGGCTCGCGGCGTTCGGGCTGACCGAGCCGAACGCGGGCTCCGACGCGGGCGCGACGCGCACCCGCGCCGAGCTGCGCGACGGGCACTGGATCGTCAACGGCTCGAAGATCTTCATCACGAACGCCGGCACCGAGATCTCGGCGTGCGTGACGGTGACCGCGCAGACCGGCGAGAACGAGATCTCGAACATCATCGTCCCGAACGGAACCGCGGGCTACGAGATCTCCGGGCCGATGCACAAGCTCGGCTGGCACGCGTCCGACACGCGCGAGCTGTCGTTCAAGGACTGCGCCGTCGCCGAGGGGAACCTGCTCGGGCCGCGCGGGCGCGGCTTCGCGCAGTTCATGGAGATCCTCGACGGCGGCCGGATCTCGGTCGCCGCGATGGGCGTCGGCCTCGCGCAGGGCGCGTACGACCTGGCGTACGCGTACGCGCAGGAGCGGCAGCAGTTCGGGAGGCCGATCTCGAAGTTCCAGGCGGTGCAGTTCCAGCTCGCCGACATGTCGACGGAGATCGAGGCGGGCCGGCAGCTCGTCTACCGCGCGGCCTGGCTCAAGGACGAGGGCAAGCCGTTCGGCCTCGCCGCGGCACAGGCGAAGCTCTACACCGGGCTGCTCTCGAACCGGGCCGTCAACGCGGCGCTGCAGATCCACGGCGGCTACGGGTTCATGGAGGAGTTCGCGATCTCGCGGCTCTACCGCGACCAGAAGATCCTCGAGATCGGCGAGGGCACGAACGAAGTTCAGCGGATGGTCATCGCGAAGCAGCTCGGGCTCTGACCGCGAGCTTCTTCGAGACCCGCGTCTTCCCCTTCACCGTCACCGCGACGCGCACACTCTTGCCGGCGTAAGTCGTCGCGACCTTCAACGCGGGCTTCGTCGCGCCGCGGATGTTCGTGCAACCGCGTGCCGTGCAGAGCTGCCACTGATAGTGCGCTCCGGCGACGGGTGTGACGCGCAGCGTCGAGCCGACCTTCGGCGAGCCGTGGATCGCCGGCGGCGCGGGTGCGGGCACGGGCGTCGGCGGGCCGGCCGGCGGCACGGCCGGCGGGGCCGACGGCCGGAAGAGCGCAAGCGTCACCGAGTTGTCGCGCGGGTCGGCTTCCGGCTCGAGCTGGCTCGTCGCGGTCGCCGTCAGCGCCAGCGCACCGGTCTCGGCGACCTTGCCGAAGAGCGTCACGTGCGTCGTCGCGTTCTGGTTGATGAAGCCGACGTCGCACGTCAGCGCGGGCGGCGTGCCGACGCAGCCGGGGCCGCGGTCGGCGTACGCGTGGTCGAACGTCCACCCGGCCGGCAGCGTCAGCTCGAGCTTGACGTCCGAGGAGCCGCCGACGTTGCGCGACGAGACGGTGACGAACCAGATCAGGTCGGCGCCGGGCGTCCGCTCGCCCGCGCTCGCGGTCACGTCGACGTGGATGTCCGGCGGGATGCCGGTGCTCGGCCCGCTGCCGCCGCCGCCACCGCCGCCGCCGCTGCTGGGCGGCGGCGGAGCCCGGAGCGCCGAGAAGGTTGCCGTCACGCTACGCGCCCCGAACATCGAGGTCGCGCACGCGCCGGTGCCGCTGCAGGCGCCCGACCAGCCGTCGAAGGTCGAGCCCGCTGCCGGCGTCGCGGTCAGCGTCACGTTCGCACCGTCGGGATACGTCAGCGTGCACGACGACGTGCACGGCGAGAAGCCGGTGCCGGTGACCGTCCCGGCGCCCGAGCCGGCGAACGTGACGCCGATCGCGTAGGCGACCTTGCTCGCGACGGCCGGCTCGATCTCGCGTGAGGTGAACGAAAGAAACGGCGTCTGGTTCTGGCCGCTGAGGTCGATCGTGAACAGATCCTCGGTGCCGCCGTTGCCGACGCGGCTGATCACGAGCTGCGGGCTGCCGACGAGCCAGGCGGCGCCGGAGACCAGATTCGCACTCGTCGTGTTCGCGATCAGCGCGACGTCGTTCGTGCCGTCGGCTTCGACGACGTGGACGTCGCCTTTCGTGATGCCGCCGAAGAACGGCCCCTGGATGTAGGCCAGGCGCGTGCCGTCGGGTGACCAGGCCGGCGAGTGCTCATCCTCGGTCGCGGTGTTCGTCACGTCGAGCAGGCCGAGACCGTCGGCTCCGATCACGCCGATGTCGTAGTGGCCGCTCGTCGTGTCGAGGAACGTGAACGCGATCTGCGAGCCGTCCGGCGACCACGTCGGATCGATGAACGGGTCGAGGTCGTCGACGCCGCCGCGCAGCAGCGGCAGGTCGTTCGAGCCGTCGGCAGCGGCGATGTTGAGCCCGTCGATGCGGTGGTTGACCGTGTCGTAGTGCGTGTAGACGAGCCGCGAGCCGTCCGGCGACCAGCTCGGATGTCCCCCCTGCAGGCCGGTGTCGACGACGTTCGTGCCCTCGGCGCTCATCGTCTCGATGCCGAGGCCGCTGGAGAAGGCAACGCGCGTCCCGTCCGGCGACGGCGCCGGCTCGGCGGACGACGTCGACCCGTGCGTGAGCTGCACCTGCAGCCCGCCGAACGCGTTCGCGCTCCAGATCTCGAAGTGGCCGGAGGAGTTGTTCGCGAAGAAGACGCGGCCGCCGGGCACGATCGTCGACGCCGTCGACGCGACGGCGGAGGGATCGGAGAACGCGAGCGCGTCGCCCTGCCGGACGGCCGCAGTCAGGTGCGTGCCGGCGTCGCGTGCGGTGACGACGTACTGCGCGCCGGTCGCCCCGGCGATCGGGTCGCACGCCTCTGCCTGGCACCGCAGCCACTGCCGCGCAGTGACGCCGACCGCGTTGAGCCAGGTGCCGTCGGAGGCGGTGAGCACCTGCCCTGTGCGCGGCGTGCCGGTGATCTGGGGCGGCAGCATCTCGCACGTCGCCGTGCCGGCCGCGCCCCACGCGAGCCGGTACGCGCCGGTGTCACCGGCGTAGCCGTCGACGGCGATCCGGTACGTCGTTCCCGCCGACGCGTTGAAGCAGGTGCGGCTCTCCGCCGAGCTGACGAGGCGGTCGTCGTTGCTCGCCACCGGCACGAGGCCCGCCAGCGAGCCGCCGGTGTAGACGGCGAGGAGCGTGTCGAAGGAGCTGCCGATCGTGTCGAACGCGAACTGGCCGCTCGTCGGCGCGGTCCAGCTGAACCACACGGATGCACCGCCGCCGTCGCCCGCGTGGAGCGGCTCGTCCGCCTCCACGGAAGCGAGCACGTTCGCGCCCGCGCTGGACCCGCTCGCGCCGGCGAGCGCCTGCGCGGCGGCGAAGTCGTCGTTCGCCGGCGGCTGCACCTCGACGGCGCCGATGTCGCAGGCGTCGAACGCGCCGGCCGCCCGCGGCAGTCCGCGCTGGTCGGTGGTGATCGCGCCGCCCGACATCAGCCGGCAGCCGTTGTTGGGATTGCCGCCGTCGATCGCCGGGCTCCCCGGCGCGGGCGCCATCGTCTGGGTCGGGCCGCCGTTGTCGGCGAGCGGCTGCAGCTGCGCGTCGGCGAGGCTGTCGCCGAGCCCGAGGGTGAGGCCGGTGCCGACGATGTTGTAACCGAACGAGTCGACCGGCTGGTTGTTCGCGGCGATGTCGCGCTCGAAGCTGAGGCCCGCGGTGTTCCCCGAGACGATCGTGTCGGCGAGGCGCAGGTGCCAGCCCGTCGACACGTAGATCCCTCCCCCACCGCCGCCCTGCGCGGCGTTGCCGGAGATCGTCACGTTCGCGAGGTCGAGCGTCGACTGGCCGGGGCTGACGATGTTCAGCTTGATGCCGCCGCCGTCGCCCGTCTGCGTGTTGTTCGCGATCGTCGAGTTGACGAGCGACAGGGAGAGGTTCGCGTCGCCCGCGGCGGTGATGCCGCCGCCCTCGTTGCTGACGTTCGCGGTGTTGCCGCTGATCGTCGAGTTGGTGACCGTCAGCGGTCCCTCGGTGTCGATGCCGCCGTGCGCGTTCCCGCGCACGGTCGAGCTGTCGAGCGTCAGCGAGCCGTCGTTGAGGATGCCGCCGCCCGGCCGCGCCCGCGTCACAGTCTCCGTTCCCTGCTCGACGTCGAAGCCCGTGATCGTCGCGATCACGCCCGGCCCGACGTAGATGCCGCGGCGGACGCCCTGACCGTCGATCACCGCGTCCGTGCCGGCGAGCGTCAGGGACTTGTCGAGCTCGACGACCGCGTCGCCGGCGGCGGCCGTGTACGTCCCCGCGGCGACGTTGACGGTGTCGAAGGAGGCGGCCTTGGCGACGGCGGCGGCGATCGTCTGACACGGGTGGGCGGCGTCGGCGCAGCCGGCCGCGTCGCTGCCGGTCGGCGCGACGAACCAGCCGCCGCCCGTCGCGTGGCCGGGCCCGGCGGGCAGGCCGACGAGCAGGGCGGCGGCGGCCGCGAAAAGGAGGCGTTTCAGCACGGTGCGACCCTACGACGGGCCGCTCACCGATGGCTCACACGCCGGTGTCGGCAGAATCAATCGGTGGCCGTCGTCGCCCTCTGCCTCGTGGGGACCTTGCTCTTCGCCCAGGCGCTCGCCCGGCTGCGCCGCCGCGGCCGGCCCGATCTCGCCTCGCTCGCGCGGATCGTTCCGTTCGCGATCGGCCTCGCGCTCGTCCCCGTCGCACTGCTCGGCCTCGACGCGCGCGCCGACGACAACCTCACCTGGCACATGGCGCAGCACGTGCTCGTCGGCGATCTCGCCCCGGCGCTGCTCGTGCTCGCGACGCGCGGGCCGCTGAGCGTCTTCCTCCTTCCCGCGCCGATCCTCGGGCCGCTCGCCCGCAGCCCGCTGCGCACCACCCTGTCGACGCTGCTGCGCCCGCGCGTCGCCTACGCCGTGTGGGCGGCGAACCTCGGCGCATGGCACGTGCCGTACCTCTACGACCTCGCCGTCCGCCACGACCAGCTCCATTACGCCGAGCACGCGTCCTGGACGGTCGCCGGGCTGCTCGTCTGGTCCGTCTTGCTCGACGAGCGGCGGCGGCCGGGCGGGCGCGTGGCGCTTGCGGCCGCGTTGTTCGCGTCGGGGCAGATCCTCACGGACGTGCTCGTCTTCACCTTTCATCCCCTCTATCCGGCCTACCCGAGCCTGCGGCAGCAGCAGCTCGCCGGCGTCGTGATGATGGCCGAGCAGGTGCTGACGCTCGGGACGCTCGCCTTCCTGCTCCTGAGGCCGCGGCTGCGCTCCGTCCGCGCGGTCACCGCGTGAGCGCGACGAGCTTCACGTTCGAGTGGGTGTTCCTCGGCCTCGCGGTCGCGGCGCTCGCGGCATACGTCTGGTTCGCGCGCGACGACCGGCCGGAGCCGTGGCGCGCGGGACTCTTCCTCCTCGGGCTCGTGCTGATCGCGGGGTCGCTCAACTCACCGCTCGAGACGATCGCAGTGAAGCGCCTGCTGCTCGTCCACCTGCTGCAGAACGCGCTGATCGCCGACATCGCGCCTCTGTTCGTCCTGCTCGGGCTGACGCAGCGGATGAAGGCGGCGCTTCCGCAGGTGCGGGCGCGCTACACGCTGCCTGCGTGGCTGATCGCCTGGTACGCGACCCACGCCGCCAACTTCTATGACTACGCGCTCCGTCACAGCTGGCCGCTGCAGATCGAGCACGCGGTGCTGATCGCGGGCGGCTTGCTGTTCTGGCTGCCGCTCGTCACCGGCAGGCTCGAGCCGCCCGCGGCGCTCGCCTACCTCGGCGTCGGCTTCGTCGCGTCGTCGTTCCTGGGGCTCGCGCTCATCTTCTCCAGCCGGCCGCTCTACTCGTACTACGAGACGACGCCGCGCCTCTGGGGACTGTCGCCGGTGCGCGACCAGAACCTCGGCGGCATCCTGATGAACGGCGAGCAGACGCTCGTCTTCCTGCTCGCGATCGGGTTCTACGTCTGGCGGCTGCTCAGCGAGGAGCACGCACCCGACGCGGCGTCCCAAAGCTGACGTAGCGGTCCTCCATGAAGTGCGCCGCGGCGACCATGCGCAGGGACGTCGGCAGCTCGTGCGCCTCCAGCTCGAAATAGGCCGGGATCGTCGGGTCGACGAAGACGGTCTGGTGCGTCGAGATCTGCCAGACGTTCGTCGCGCGCGTCCACGGCACGACGGGCTGCCGCAGCGGCGTCTGCGGCGACTCGCGCCAGCGTCCATTCGGGGAGTCGCGGTCCCAGCGCCGGCCGCCGATGACGACCGCCTGCGCGCCGCCTCGGATCGCATAGGACACGCGATCGGGCGCCTCGAGCCGCCACCGGGCGACGAGCACGTTCGTCGGGCTCGACGCGAGCCGCTCGATGTACTCGACGCTTCGCGACGACTGGAAGAAGCGCACGAACCAGGCGAGGCTCGCGCGATTCGACTCCTTCTGCAGCGGGCTGGGGATCGTCGCCGTCTCGCCGTCGACGGTGACGCGCGCGTGCGCGCCGTGCCGCTCGTCGACGCGGTAGCAACCGTGCCCGCACGCGCTCGTGTCGTGCCCGTCGATCTGCACGTCCAGGCCATCCGCGCCGCCGCCCGCCGGCGAGAGGACGAGTGCGGTCAACCGCTCGGGCTCCGCGGCCAGCGCGACACCGTAGACGCCCAGCCGGCGCGCGACGACGATGGCGTCCCGCGGCGGCAGCGGCGGCTCCGGCCCCGGCTCCGACGCTGAGGCGGGCGCGACGGCGCGGACGACGTTCCGCCCCGGCCGCTCGAGCACGAGCACCGACGCGACCGCGACCACGGCGGCGACCAGCACCAGCTCGACCGCCGCGCGCCGGCGCAGCTGTGGCCGCAGCAGCCGGCCGGCCGCGAGCGCGACGACGAAGATCGCCGTCTTGACGACGATCGAGCGCCCGTAGTTCGTGTGCCAGAGCTGCGAGACGTGCAGGAGCTCGTACGAGGCGCGGACGACGCCCGTCAGCGCGAGGACGGCCACTCCGCCGGCAGCGAGCTGCACCGCGCGGCGCACATGCGGCGTCGTGCAGAGGCCGATCAGCGCTCCCGCCCACGCCGAAGCGCCGGCGACGTGCAGGAGATCGACGGCGACGTTGACGCGCGGCAGACCGCGGTCGAGCGCATGCCCCGACAGCGTCGGCGCCGCGACGAGCGGCAACGCGAGGACGAGCGCCGGCCGCAGCGCCCGCGGCGACATCGTCGCGACGGCCCCGGCGAGGGCGACGACGACGCCGTAGACCGACGTCGCGAAGAACGCGGCACCGGCGCGCGTCGAGAGCCCGCTGACATGGGCCGCGTCGGCGGCGCCCAGCGCAGCTGCGACCGCGGCCGATGCGAGCACGAGCGCGACCGCGTCCTCCTCCGCGCGCGTGAGCAACGCGAAGAGCGCGATGCCGACAGCGGCGAGGATCCCGCCGAGGAAGAGCCAGCGTGACGCGACTCGCGAGGGCTGCGCCCCGGTCGCCTCGGGGCTCAGCTGGGCCGTCGGCGGCGCGCGGCCGGCCCCGACCGCGAAGGCGAGGACACCGGATTCGAGATGCCCGTCGTCGGAGACGATCGCCCAGCGGATGCTGTAGTCGCCGTGCGGAAGCCGGGTCCGGAGCGGGATGACGAGCGTCTTCCCGCCCTCGACGCGCGGCGTCCCGGCCAGCACCGAGCGGCCGCCGTTGCGAATCGCCCGGATGCCCGGCCCGCGGCGGACGGCGTCGTCGAAGACGACGCGCACGGCAGCCGGAGCCCGCTCGAGCACCGCGCCGTTCGGCGGGCTCGTGCGCACGAGCGATGCGTGCGCGGCTGCCGCGGCAGGGAGCGCGAGCGCGACGGCCGCGGCGACGAAAAGTGCCCGCACTTCAAGAGATATAGCCGCCGGCGGTGTTAGCGTCATTGCTCGTGCTGTTTCGGCAGTTCGTGGACGAGGATCTCGGGTGCGGCTCGTATCTCGTCGGTGACGAGGGTGCCGGCGTGGCCGCCGTGATCGATCCGGCCTACGCGATCGAGCAGTATCTCGATGCCGGGACCGAGATCGTCGTCGCGCTCGAGACGCACACGCACGCCGACCACGTCTCCGGCCACGGACGGCTGGCGCTCGAGCACGCCATCCCCGTCCGCGTGCATGCGGCGGCCGGCGCCACGTTCCCGCACGAGCCGCTGCGCGACGGCGACGAGATCGAGCTCGGCGACGTCGTCCTGCGCGTCGTGCACACGCCCGGCCACCGTCCGGAGCATTGTGCGATCGCCGTCATCGATCGCGCACGTGGCGACGAGCCGTCGCTCGTCTTGACCGGCGACTCGCTGTTCGTCGGCGACGCGGCGCGGCCCGATCTCGCCGTCGAGGCGGCGACGGGCGCGGAAGGGCTCTTCCACTCGCTGCGCCGGCTCGTCGACCTCGGCGATCCCGTCGAGGTCTATCCGGGCCACGTCGCCGGGTCGCTCTGCGGCGCCAATCTGAGCCCGGAGCGGTCGACGACGATCGCGCGCGAGCGCGCGCACAACGCCGCGCTCGTCGCGACGCACGACGAGTTCATGTGCCGCGCGACGGGGCCGCAGCCGCCGCGGCCACCGAACATGGAGTCGATCGTCGAGCTCAACCGCGGTCCCTTCTTCGGCGCGCAACCGCCGCTCCGCCGCATCGACGCGGGCGGCGACGCGGTCGCGCTCGACGTTCGCGACCGGCACGTGTTCGCCGGCGGCCACACGCACGGCGCGGTCAACGTTCCGGTGCGCGGGACGTCGTTCGGGACGCGGGCGGCGTTCGTCCTCCCCGACCGCCCCGTCGCGATCGAGACCGACGACGAGGACGACGCGGTGCTCGCCGCGCAGCGCCTCAACGCCGTCGGGATCTTCCACCTCGCCGGTTGGCGCGCGCCGGGCGACGACGACACGCTGCGCGCAGTGACGATCGACGAGCTCGAGCGGCAGCTCGCGGAGGACGAGGTGCAGCTGCTCGACGTGCGCGAGAAGGAAGAGCGTGACCACGGCTTCATTCCAGGGAGCACGCACCTCCCCTACCGCAACGTGCGGCAGGCGGCGGAGCACGGTCTGTGCGGCAGCCGGCCGATCGTCACGATCTGCGAGAGCGGGCCGCGCGCGACGATCGCGGCGAGCGTCCTGCAAGCTGCCGGGCTCGACGCACGGCCGGTGCTCGACGGCGGCGTCGCGACATGGCGCGGCGAGACGTACTCGTTCCGCCGCTGCGGCGGCAACTAGGAAACAGCTGCGAGAAGCAGCTCGGCCTGCTCGATGACCCGCCGCGCCCCGACGGCACGGAAGAACGCGAGGCCGCGCTGCAGCTGGATGTCCGCCTCGGACCGCCGCCCCTGGCCGACGAGGACGCGGGCGGCCTCGATGCGGGCGACGGCTTCGTCATAGGGCGAGATCGGCGCCCACGCGTCTGCGGCCTCGACGGCGTTCCCGCGCAGCATGAGCAGCGCCGCCTCGACGCGCGCCGTCGGTGCATTGGCCTCGTGCTTCCTGCGCCACTCCTCGGTCAACCCGGCGCGCATGACGACGGCCGTCTCGGACGCGCCGACGCCCGGCGCGCGGTAGCGCGAGTGCTCGACGACCGGCCAGGCGTCCGCGACGAGCGTCCGCATCAGATCGTCGTCGCCCGCGATCAGCGAGATCCACGCTGCCCAGACCAGCGTCGGGATCACCGCCTGATCCTCCGTGCTCTCCGCGATTCGTGCGAGCGCGCCGTCGCGAAGCGAGCGCGCCGTATCGAGATCGCCGCGCGACGCGAGAATGATCGCCCGGTGCAGATCCACCGTGCGGTCCTGATACGTCTCGTGGCCGACCAGCGTGTCGATCAGGCGCAGCCCCTCGTCCCACTCGCCGAAGTCCAGGCAGCGGAGGACTTGCTGCGACTGCAGCCAGAGGATGTTCGGCCTGTCGCCGGCGCGTAGCGCAGCATCCATCGCGGCGTCGTGGCGGCGCCGCCACGCCTTTTCGTCCGCATCGGAGAACTCGATCGTGGCGAGATTGGCGAGCGCGCGGAAGAGGGGCGGGCTCCCCGCCGGCGCGAGCTCGACGGCCGACTCGCAGATGCCCCGTGCCTCGTCGAGCTCGCCGTCGATGAACTTGACGACGCCCTGTGTGACACGCACGCTCGCGCGAAGCTCGTCGAGCCCGAATCGCGCCGCGAGGGCGTCCGCCTGTGCAGCCTCCTGCTCGCCCTCGTCGAAGTTGCCGGAGAAGATCTTCAGCCGCGCGCTCTCGGCGAGGACGGCGGCGAGCGCGGGCGAGTCCGGGAGGCCCGAGAGCAACGCTTTCGCGCGGTCGATGAAGGCCGCCGCTTCGACCGCCCGGCCCTGGTACCACACGCCCATCGCGGCCTGGGCTCCCAGCCTCGCCGCCTGCTCGCGGTCGCCCTTGCGCTCGAGCGCCTCGACCGCTGCCGCCAGCGGTTCCACGTCGCCCGTCGCCCGGGCGTGCGCCCACGCATGGGCGGCGAGCAGCTCGGCCCGCTCGTCGTCGTCCGGCCAGAGCGCGAGCGCCTGCGCGTAGTACCGCTCGGCGACGGGCCACCCGCCGAGCGATTGCGAACGCTCGCCGGCACGGCGGAACGCGACGCGCGCACGCTCGCCCACGTCGAGACCGAGCTCGAGCGCCGCGGCGAGATGGTGGGCGACGAGCTCCGAATGGTCTTCTGCACGTCCGAGCGACTCGATCCAGTCGGCCGCGTGCAGATGCTTTTCGCCGCGGGCGGCGCGCGGGATCTGGCCGTAGGCGACGTCGCGGACGAGGACGTGCCGGAACGCGTACTGCGTCGCGCCGCCCACGGACGAGCGGCGCTCCCGCCGCAGCATGCCCTTGCGCTCGAGCGAGTGCAGCGCCTCCTCGTCCGCGTCGAGCGCGCCCGCCCAGAAGACCTTGCCGAAGACCGAGGCGTCCTGAACGAGCCGCTTCTCCTCCGCGGACAGGCCGTCGAGGCGTGCGGCGATCAACCCCTGCACGGTCTCCGGCAGCGGCAGGTCTTCGGCCGAGCCGCGCTCCATGTAGAGCCGTGCGAACTGCTCGGCGTACAGCGGGTTCCCACCGGCGCGCTCGAGCAGGGCGAGCTGCGTCTCGGCCGGGAGCGCCGCCTGCTGGAGCACGCCGTGGATGATCTGCGCCGCTTCGCCGTCACTCAGCGGCGTCAGCGCAACCGTCGAGACGTTGAGCTTGCCGCCGCCCCAGGCCTGGCGCCGGTCGAGCAGCTCGGGACGGGCGGTCGCCAGGACGAGGACCGGGACACCCGTCGCCCAGTCGACGAGATGGTCGATGAAGTCGAGCAGCCCGGCGTCGGCCCAGTGCATGTCCTCGAAGACGAGGACGAGCGGGCGCTGCTCCGCGAGCCCCTCGAAATAGCAGCGCCACGCCGGCGCGCTCTCACCCGTCGCGGTGCCGCCCTCGACGCCGACGAGCGGCAGCAGGTGGTCGGTCACCCAGTCGCGATCCTCCGCGTCGACCATGCGCTCGACGCTCTCGCGCAGCTTCGACGCTGCGAGCGTCGGGGCATCGTTCTCGTCGATCCCCGCCTGCGCCTTCACCATCTCGGCGACCGCCCAGAAGCTGACGCCGTCGCCGTACGGGAGCGCGCGGCCCTGCCGCCACCACACGAGGTCGGGTTGCTGCTCGAGCCGCGCGAAGAACTCGGCGACGAGCCGCGACTTGCCGATCCCCGGAACGCCGACGAGCGTGACGAGCTGCGGCTCGCGTTCCGACTTCGCCCGCTCGAACGCGTCGACGATCACGCCCAGCTCGCGGGCGCGGCCGACGAGCGGCAGCGTTGCACGTTCGATGTCGACGCCCAGCCGTGAGCGGACCTGCACGGCTTCCCAGACCGCTATCGGCTCCGCCTTGCCCTTGGCGACGACCGGGTCGTGCTCGCTGTACTCGATCACGTCGCGCGTCGCGCGATACGTCGCCTCGCCGACGAGAACACCGTTCACCGGCGCCGCCGTCTGCAGCCGAGCGGTCGTGTTGACGACGTCGCCGGTCGCCATTCCCTCGCCCTCCGCCGGCCGCGCACCGAGCAGGACGAGCGCCTCGCCGGTGTTGACGGCGATGCGCACCTGCACGTCGGCCTCCTCGCGCGCCCAGTCGCGGATCGCGAGCGCGGCGCCGACGGCGCGCAGCGGATCGTCGTCGTGCGCGAGCGGCGCGCCGAACAGCGCCATCACCGCGTCGCCGATGAACTTCTCCACCGTGCCGCCGCGCTTCTCGAGCTCGCCGCGCAACCGCTCCCAGTACGGCGCGAGCACCGCGCGCACGTCCTCGGGGTCGAGCTGCTCGGCCCGGGACGTGAAGCCGACGAGATCGGCGAAGAGGACGGTGACGACCTTCCGCTCCTCGCGCGGCGGCTCCGCAGTCAGCGCCGCGCCGCAGGAAAGGCAGAACCGCGCGCCCTCCGGGTTCTCCTGCCCGCACACAGCACACGTCACCGCCATGCGGGCGAGTCTAGGTCTACGGGAAGAAACGCTCTACCCCGCGCGTCCTGGGGACATGAACTCTGCGATCCACCAGATCTCCGCCGCACAGCACCACACGGACGCGCTCCGCGACGCGCTGCGCAACCCGCAGCTGCCGCGCGAGCCGAAGCCGGCACGGCACCACCGCCGCTTCCGCCTGTTGCGGCGCTTGCGCCCCGTCGTCGCCTAAAGCGAGCTAAGCCCAACGGGCTTGGCGAGCGCCGTGCGGGCGGCCATGCCGACGGCACGGCCGTCCGCAAGCGAGGTCTTAGCCACACGGAGCGCGGCCGAGACCGCGCTCTCGGCCGCGCGGAGTTCCTCTAGGTCAGTCGCTCGGCTGGATAGCCGAGCGACTGCATGAACGCGACGATCTCGTCGCAATGGGCGGGATCGCGCGTGACGAGCGTCAGCTCGACGCCGGTCTCGGCCACGGGCAGCCCGGCCGTCTCGCGCTGGTGCTCCACCTCGACGACGTTGACGCGCTCCTGCGCGAGCAGCGTCAGCAGCTTCGCCAGCTCGCCCGGCCGGTCCGGGACGCGGGTTCGCAGGACGAGGAACCGCCCCGCAACTGCGAGCCCGTGCCGCATCACGGAGATCAGCAGCGTCGCGTCGATGTTGCCGCCCGAGAGCACGGGGACGACGCAGCCGCTGCCGTCGACCTTGCCGGCGAGCAGCGCGGCGATGCCGACGGCGCCCGCGCCCTCGACGACGAGCTTCGTGCGCTCGAGCAGGACGACGATCGCGTCGCTGATCTCCTCGTCGCCGACGGAGACGATGTCGTCGAGGACGTGCTCGAGGATCGACATCGTCAGCTCGCCCGGCTTCTTGACCGCGATCCCGTCGGCGATCGTGTAGCCCGAGCCGCCTGGGAGCGTGCCCTCCGCCTGGACGCCGACGATGCGGAGCCCCGGCCTGACCGCGCGAAGCGCGAGCGCGATCCCCGACGCGAGGCCGCCGCCGCCGACCGGGATCACCACCGTCTCGACGTTCGCCACCTGGTCGGCGAGCTCGAGCCCGATCGTGCCCTGGCCGGCGATCACCCGCGGATCCTCGAACGGGTGCACGAACGTCGCGCCGGTCTCCTCGACGTACGCGCGCGCGGCGTCGAGCGCCTCCTCGATCGCCGGCCCCGTCAGCTCGACGTCGGCGCCGTAATGGCGCGTCGCGTCGACCTTCGCCATCGGCGCGTCCTGCGGCATGAAGATGCGCGCACGGGCGTTCACCTCGCGCGCAGCCCACGCAACGGCCTGGCCGTGATTGCCCGCGCTCGCCGCGACGACGCCCGCGGCGCGCTCGGCGTCGTCGAGCGAGGAGATGCAGTTGTAGGCGCCGCGAACCTTGAACGAGCCGGTGCGCTGCAGGTTCTCCGCCTTCAGCTGCACCTCGCGGCCGAGCGCGCGGGCAAGCGTCTCGGAGCGGTAGACCGGCGTGACGCGCGCGACGTCGCGCAACCGCTCGCGCGCGGCCTCGATGTCGCGCAGCTCAGGCGCCGCCATCGACCTTGAACACCTTCTCGAGGATCTCGCGCACCGCGCTCAGCGGGTCGAGCTCGCGCCGCTGCACGGCGTCGAGCACGCGCCGCAGCTCCGGGTCGTCCTGCACGGCGCGCTCGATGTGCTGCTTCGCGCGCGCCGACGCGACCGAGAACACCTCGCCGGCGAGGTTCTGGCGGCGCCGCGCGTCGAGCTCGCCCGACTGCTCCAGGTACGCGCGGTGCTCCATGACCTTCTCCCACAGCTCGGGCACGTTCTCGCCGCGCGTCGCCTCGGTGAGCACGATCGGCGGCCGCCACTCGCGCTCCCGGTCGAGCCCGAGGATCGAGCGCACCTCGTTCAGCATCGTCTTCGCCGCCGGGTGATCCATCTTGTTGATCGCGATCACGTCGGGAATCTCCATGATCCCGGCCTTCAGCGCCTGTACCGAATCGCCCGAGCCCGGCATCAGCACGAGCAGCACGGTGTCGGCGATCCCGATCACCTCCACCTCGCTCTGGCCCGTCCCGACCGTCTCGAGGAAGACGAGCTCCTTGCCCGCGGCGTCGAGGACGAGCAGCGCCTGCAGCGTCGCCTCGGCGAGACCGCCGAGATGGCCGCGCGTCCCCATCGAGCGGATGAACACGCCCGGATCGAGGAAATGGTCGGCGAGGCGGATGCGGTCGCCGAGCAGCGCGCCGTGCGAGAACGGGCTCGACGGGTCGACGGAGATGACGCCGACCGACGTCTCGTCGCGGCGGACGTGGCGGAGCAGCGCCGAGATCAGCGACGACTTGCCGACCCCGGGCGGGCCGGTGCAGCCGATCGCGTACGCACGGCCCGTCTCCGGATAGAGATCGGCGACGACCTCGTAGGCGAGCGGGTCGCCGTTCTCGACGAGGGTGATCGCCCGCGCGAGCGCGCGGCGGTCCCCGTCGCGGACGCCGGCGGCGAGAGTCTCGCGTGTCCAGTCGCGGCGCCCGGCCACGACCGGCGACTCTACCCCGCGGGTGCCGGTGCGGCGGCGCGTGACGGCTCGCGCGAGAGCGCGTAGCCGACGCCCGCGGCCAGCAGGAAGACGAGCGCGCCTGCGCCCCACACCCACCGGGCGGCGTCGGGCGGCATCAGCGCGCCCGCGAGGATCGTCCCGAGCGCCTGGACGGTCATCGTCCCGCTCATCAGGACGGTGAGCGCGCGCCCGCGGATCTCGTCGCGTGCGCCCGTCTGGACGAGGAGCGCATTGCAGACGATCGCGAGCCCGTCACCGACGCCGCCGACGACGCAGCACGCCGCTGCGACCCAGACGTTCGGGCTGATCGCGGCGAGGCCGAACCCGAGCGCCATGACGACGATCGCGCCGCCGTACGTGCGCGCGAGGCCGATGCGCGCCTGCACCGCGCTGCTCCAGAAGCTGCCGATCACGAGGCCGGTGCCGATCCCGCCGAACAGCAGCCCGTAGCCGAAGTCGCCGGCGCCGAACGTGTTCTTCGCGAGGAAGACCTCGCTGACGCTGATGCTGCCGATGCCGAGGCCCGCGAAGCCCCAGCCGAGCAGCACCGCGAGCAGGGTGCGCGACTCGAGCACGGCGCGGAAGCCGTCCTTCAAATCGGTCCAGTGGCCGCGCGTCAGTGCGGTCGCGCTCTGCAGCAGGCGGGCAGGGATCCGCACGATCAGCACCGCGGAGACGAGGAACGAGACGGCGTTGATCCAGTACGCGAGGTGCGGCCCCGTCGCCGCGGTCAGGAGGCCGCCGATCACCGGGCCGACCGCCCAGCTCGCGTTCTCGACCGTTTGCAGGAGCGCGTTCGCGTGCGGCAGGTCCTCCTCCGGCACGAGGTTCGGCACACCCGCGTAGACCGCGGGCCGGAAGAAGCCGCTCGCGAGCCCCGCGACGAACGCGAGCGCGACGATCGCCGACGCACTGCCGACGAACACGAGCGCGAAGAAGACGGCCGCGCGGATCACGTCGGCGGCGACCATCAGCTTGCGCCGCTCGAGCCGGTCGATCAGCGGCCCGAGCGTCAGGCCGACGAGGATGGTCGGCAGGAAGCCGACGACGAGCACGGCGCCGACCCAGATGCCGGCGTTCGTGCGGTCCTTGACGTCGATCGCGAGCGCGATCTGCGCGAGCAGCGTGCCGAGGCTCGACGCGAGCGTCGAGACGAAGAGGAGACGGAATCCGGACAGGCGGAGCGGTCCGAACTGCTTCACGGTGGGGCGGCGAAGCACGGCCCGGCGGACGTTAACAGGGGTCGGCGACTATGACGAGACGCCCGAAAGGACGTGTCCGAGTGCGCCGGTAAAGACGTCGAGCTCGTCGTCGGTGCCGACCGAGACGCGGATCGCCTCGGGCGCGCCGAAGCCGCCGCACGGCCGCACGATCACGCCCTCGCGGAGGAGGCGCTCGAAGACGGCGCGGCCGTCGCCGACGTCGACGAAGACGAAGTTGCCGAGCGCGGGGCCGACCGGGTCGAGCCCGTGCTCGCGCAGCGCCTGCTCGAGCCGCGCGCGGCCGCGAGCGTTCGCGGCGCGCCGCCGCGCGAGCTCCGTCTCGTCGCCGATGCTCGCGATCGCCGCCGCCTGCGCCGTCGCGGTGACATCGAACGCACGCCGCACCTTCGCGAGCGCGACGCCGACGTCGACGGGCGCGACCGCGTAGCCGACCCTTTCACCGGCGAGGCCGTAGATCTTCGAGAACGTGCGTAGCACGACGACGCGGCGTCCCTGCTTGAAGATCTCCTCGACACCGTCGACGTAGTCGGGATCGTCGATGTACTCGAAGTACGCCTGGTCGAGCACGACGAGCACGTGCTCGGGGACGCGCTCGAAGAACGACAGGAGCTCCGCGCGTCCGTTGCCGGTGCCGGTCGGGTTGTTCGGATGGCAGACGTACACGAGCTTCGTCCGCGGGCCGACCGCAGCGAGCAGCGCGTCGAGGTCGTACGTGTGGTCGCGGAGCGGCACCTGCCGGACGACGGCTCCGAGCTTCACGGCATCGATGACGTAGCTCGGGAACGAGGGCCAGCCGCAGACGATCTCGTCCCCCAGGTCGAGCGTCGCCTGCGAGAGCAGGTCGATGATCCCGTCGGCGCCTGCGCTGACGACGATCTCCTCGAACGCGACGCCGTGCCGTGCCGCGAGCGCCGTCCGGAGCGTGTACGCGCCGCCGTCGGGATACCGGTTCAGCTCGTGCGCGGCGCGTTCCATCGCCTCGAGCGCCGCCGGGAACGGCGGGAACGGCCCTTCGTTCGACGCGAGCTTGACGACCCGCTCCAGACCGAGCTCGCGCTGTACCTCTTCGGCCGGCTTGCCGGGCTCGTACGGGACCAGCTCGGCGATCGACCGCCGGAAGAACGTCACTCGGCGGGGCCGCCGCCGGAGCGCTTCTTCCAGAAGAGGAGCGCGCCGCCGATCGCGGCGAGCGCACCGGCGGCAGCGCCGCCCGTCTTTGCGCTCGGCACCGCGTCCGACGCCTTCTTCTTCACGACGCGCTTCCCGACCTTGACGGCGAGCCAGCCGACAACCGCATTGCGCTTGTTGAGGATCGACATGCGCGGACCGTACCCGAAAAGACGAACCGCCCCGGTGGGGCGGCTCGACTGGAGAAAGGTAGTGCTCCCTCCGGGGCCCGCGGGCGGCATGGCCCCGGAGGGTGTAGGGACGAGGGCACGTCCTATGGGTGTAGATACCGCTACTCGGAGTTCCTTGCGCCGCCCTTTTGTGAAGTCTGTGTAAGGTCGCCGGCCGGCGGCCCGGTGCCGTGCCCCGGACCCTCGCCCTGGCCTGGATTCGACGGGTGCGGCGGATGCTCGGGATGCTGCGCCTGCGCAGTGGGTTTAGCCGGTTTCGCGGGTTTCGCGGGTTTTGCCGGCCTCGCGGGCGTTGTCGGCTTCGCCCGCTTCACGGGCTTGACCGGCCTGGCGGGCTGCGCCGGGGTGGCCGCCGCGGCGCGGCCGACGCCGTGGCTCGCCGGAGCCGCCGGCACCGCCGGGATGACGACGTGCCGCGGCCCTTGCCGCTTGGGGACGACCGGATGGCGGCGGGTGATGTGCCGCACGTGCGCCTGCTTCGACGCCGGGACGACGCTGACCGCCGCGGCGACGAGCGCGCGCGGCGCCGGGATCGACGAGCCGGTGGTCGTCACCGGGCGCGCGTGCACACGCTGCAGAGCCGACCGCTGCGGCGGCACGCTCGCGCGATGGTGGACGTCGTAGCCGACGCCGCCGGCGACGCTCGCCGTGACGACGACCGCTGCCACCTTCGCGGCGACCGGTGCCGTCCCGCCGAACAGCGACGCCAGGGACGACGGCAGCGGGATCGCGCCGAGCGCGCGGAACGCGCTGCGCTGCGCGCGCTGGCTCCGCGCGAGCCGGCGGCAGTCCTCGCACTGGCGCAGGTGCGCACGGAGCTGCGAGCGTTCGGGCTTCGCCAGGGCGGCGTCGAGCTGCTTCGAGAGGAGCAGCTCGGCCTGGCCGCACGTCAGCGACGCCTCGAGCTGCTCGCGCAGCGCCCGGCGCGCGCGGAAGATCAGGGTCTCGACCGCGGCGACGCTGATGTCGAGGACATCGGCGATCTCAGCGTACGAGCGGCCTTCGAGCTCGCGCATGACGAGCGCGGCGCGCTGGTTGAATGCGAGGTGCTCGAGCGCGCGGCGGATGTCGGCCGGCGACGCGGCATCGTCGTCCTCGGGGCGGACGAACCGGTCGGCGACGTCCTCGTCGAGCCCGATCTCGAGTGGGCGCCGGGCGGCCGCGCGGAACCGCTGCCGGCAGACGTTGTGCGCGATCGCGATCAGCCAGTTGTGCGGCGATTGCGGCGTGTCGCCGCGCTCGAGCGCGCGGTACGCGTTCATGAACGTCGTCTGCGTGACGTCCTCGGCGTCGGCCTGGTTGCGCAGGACGTTGTACGCGTAGCGGTACACGTCGAGCGCGTGCAGCCGGTAGAGGCGCTCGAACGCGCGGTCCACGCGCGGCTTCTGCGCCAGGAGGGGCGTCATGCCCTACTTGATGCCGGTGAGGTCCGAAACTTGCGGCACGCTCGGCAGCGCCGGCGGCGCAGGCAGGGCGGGGAGCTGGCTCGTGACTGGCTCTGTGACGGGGTCCGCGGCGTCGTTCACGACGTCGACGGCGGTGGCAGTAACCGTGTCGACCGTGGTGACCGGCGCCGCCGGCAGCTCCGCCACGGTCGTCACCGGCGAGGTCGGCGGCGGGCTCGCCGGCTGCTCGCGGGCCGGCGGCGGCGCGACTGCCTGCGCCGGCGCTGCCGTCGCGCGCGCCGGAAGAGCGGCCGGTGCCGTCGGCGCGGCCGGGGTCGAGCTCGTCCGCACGGGGGTCGTTGCGCGCGCGGCGCCGACGGGCTTCCGGGCGG
>DASXWV010000052.1:0-10119 GCA_036503495.1 Gaiellaceae bacterium | reverse complement strand
GGTCCCGGATCGACGCGTAGAGGAGGGGGACGAACGGGCCGAGGATGAGCCCGACGACGACGACCCACGTCAGCCACTGCAGGGTCCCCGCGGTCGGCAGCGAGCGCTTGCGCCGACGCGGAGCAGCAGCTTCGTAGGTCGTCGTCGTCATTGACTCAGCGGCCTAGCCGAAGATGCCGTGCCACTGCGCCGTGAACTTCGGGCGCGCGTTCACGAACTTCTGCGTGAACCCCGGCATGTAGACCTTCTTCGCGCCGACCTTCGCGTAGACGTCGGCGAGCGTGTTCGTGCAGCCGTTGGCCGGCCTGAACGCGTTCTTGAACGCGGTGAAGCCGGACTCGCACATCCCCTGCTGACCCTTCGTGGAGTAGATCCAGTCGAGGAACAGCTTCGCCGACGCCGGGCTCGCCGCCTTGGCGGTCACGGCGATGCCGCGCGGCACGAGGCCGGTGCCGTCCTGCACGTACGTCCAGTCGAGCAGCTGCTTGTACTGCGCGTTGTTCGAGATCGTGAAGCGGGCCGTCGGCGACGTGAGGTACGCGACGCTGGCGCCGCCCTGGGCGAGCAGCTGCAGCTGCGCGCCGACGCCGGTCTGCGGCTTCAGCCGCTTGCCGATCGTCTGCAGGTTCTTCCAGCCCGAAAGCTGCACGTAGCCGTAGAGGCCCGTGTAGCCGAAGGTGTTGTCGGCGGTGTAGCCCGTGACCGAGCCGTACGTCGACGAGTCCGACGCGATCTGCGCGACCGACGTCGGCACCTTGTCCTTCACGAGCAGCTTGTTGTAGACGATGATCGCCGGGTCGGGCGACATCACGTAGATGCCCTTGAACTGCTTCGCCCACTTCGGGTACTTGTCGAGCCCGAGCGGCGTGAACGACTTGTTCGCCAGGCCCTTGCGCGACGCATAGACCCAGAGGTTCGGAGCGCTCGCGATCAGGATGTCCGCCGTGCGGACGCCCTGCGCCGCCTCCGACGCGTACTTCGAGAAGATCGTGTTGTCGTCGAGGTCGTACTCGGTGACCTTGATCCACGGGTACTGCTTGTTGAACGCCGCGACGAGCGCGGTGAAGTTGGCCGAAGGCGGGTTGCCGTAGACGACGATCCCCGACTCGGTCTTCGACTGCTTGACGAGCGCCGCAAGCGGGTTCGGCTTGTTCGGCTTGTGCTGGGCCGCCCCCGCCGTGCCGGCCATGACGGCGAGCGCGACGAGCGCGACGAGCGGCAGAGACGCCCGGCGCACGAAGTGCTTCGAGAACACAGTTCCTCCTTGGGAAACAACGCGGACCGTCGTAGGTCCCGATGGCGCGGCAGTGTCGGCCCGAATCGCTCCGGGGGCAACAGTTGTGGCCGTTCGGCCTCTTTCGTCCTTTCCGCGCCTTTTGTCCGTTGTGTCCACAGGCGTCGTGACAGCTGCCTCCTACAATCCGCACGTGACGGCTGCCGGGCCACGCCGCTGGCGGAGGCTGCGCCCTCTTTCGACGCAGATCCTCCTGCTGCAGGTCGCGATCATCGTCCTGACGGTGACCGCCGGCTTCGCCGTTTCGCTCCGGCAGGCGCGCGCGAAGATCGACCAGCAGGAGGGCGACCAGTCGCTCGCTATCGCGCGCTCCGTCGCCTCGATGCCGACGGTGCGCGAGGCGTTCGCGCTGCCGCATCCCGAGCGGGTCATCGACCCGATCGCCGAGCGGATCCGGCTGCGCACGCACGCGGCGTTCATCGTGGTTGCGAACCGGAGCGGCATCCGCTACTCGCACCCCGACAAGTCGAAGATCGGCGAGAAGATCTCGACCGACCCGAGCGTCGCGCTCTCGGGCAAGGAGTACGTCGGCGTCCAGACCGGCACGCTCGGCCGCTCGGTCCGCGCGAAGACGCCGGTCTACGGCCCGACGGGCGCCGTGATCGGGCTCGTCTCGGTCGGTGTGCTCGAGAGCGCGGTGAAGGCGCGGCTGCTCGCCGACCTGCCGGTGATCCTCATCCCGCCGTTGCTCGGGCTGGCGCTCGGCATCCTCGGCTCGCTGCTGCTTGCACGCCGGATCAAGCGGCAGACGTTCGGCCTCGAGCCGAACGAGATCGCCGGCCTGCTCGAGCAGCGCGAGGCGGTGCTGCACGGGATCCGCGAGGGGACGATCGCGACCGATCGCGCCGGGCACGTCACGCTCGTCAACGACGAGGCGCGCCGGCTGCTCGCGCTCGACGGCGACGTGATCGGCCGCAACCTCGTCGACATCGTCCCGTCCGGCCACGTGCGCGAGGTGATGGCCGGCAACGTCGACGAGCCCGACCAGGTCGTGCTCGTCGAGGACCACGTGCTCGTCGTCAACCGGATGCCGGTGTCGGTGCGCGGCAAGACGATCGGCGCCGTGATCACGCTGCGCGACCGGACGGAGCTCGAGTCCCTGATGCGCGAGCTCGGCGAGGTGCAGAGCCTCGCCGACGCGCTGCGCGCGCAGGAGCACGAGTTCGCGCACAAGCTGCACGTCGTTGCCGGGCTGATCGAGGTCGGGCGTCACGACGAGGCCGTCAAGTTCATCAAGGACTCGTCGCTCGTCCACCAGGCGCTGATCGGATCCATCCTCGAGCGCGTCGGCGATCCGGTGCTCGTCGGGTTGCTGCTCGGCAAGGCGGCGGTCGCGTCCGAGCGCGGCGTCGAGCTGCGCGTCGGCGACAAGACGCGCATGCCCGACGACGCGCCGGATGCCCGCGCGCTGCTGACGGTGATCGCGAACCTCGTCGACAATGCGCTCGACTCGGTGGCGGGGGCGGGTGGCGGCTGGATCGAGGTGACGATCCGCGCCGAAGAGGAGGGGACGCTGATCCGCGTCCAGGACTCCGGCCCCGGCGTCGATCCGGCGATCGTCGACGAGAGCTTCCGCGACGGCTTCACGACGAAGGTCGCGACCGGCGCGGGGCGGCGCGGCCTCGGCCTCGCGCTCGTCAGCCAGACGGCGCGTACGCGGGGCGGCTGGGTCGACGTCGCCGGCGACGGCGGCGCCGTCTTCACCGTCTTCCTGCCGTACGCGCGCGTGCCGGTGGCGACGTGATCCGCACGCTCGTCGTCGACGACGACGCGATGACCGCCTCGATCCACCGCTCGTACGTCGAGCGCGTCCCCGGCTTCGAAGTGGTCGGCGAGGCGCACAGCGGCAGGCAGGCGCTCGAGCTCGCCCGGACGCTGCGGCCCGACCTGCTGCTCCTCGACATCTATCTACCCGACCTGAGCGGGCTCGAGGTGCTGCGGACGCTGCGCGAGCCCGGTCAGCCGCACGTCGACGTGATCGCGGTCACGGCCGCGAAGGACGTGGCGACGCTGCGGACGGCGATCCACGGCGGCGTCATCCACTACCTCGTCAAGCCGTTCTTCTTCGACACGCTCCGCGAGCGCCTCGAGGGCTATGCCGCCCTGCACGGTCGGCTCGAGCGGCTGCGGGATCCCGACCAGCACGACATCGACCACATCTTCTCGCTCCTCCGCAGCCACGGCCGCCACGGACTGCCGAAGGGGATCTCGGCGCCGACGCTCGAGACGGTGGTCGAGGCGCTGCAGCGCGCCGACGGCGACCTGACCGCCGTCGAGCTCGCCGGGTCGACCGGCATCAGCCGCGGCACGGCGCGGCGCTACCTCGAGTACCTCGCACTGACTGGCGCCGTCGAGCTGTCGCTCCGCTACGGGACGACCGGCCGGCCCGAGCACCGCTACCGCTGGGCGGACCGGATCAGCGTTTAGCCTTCGACGGTGACGCGCCGCCTGCTCGTCGTCGCCTTCGCGGTCGCCGCCGTCGCGCCCGCAGCGCATGCGGCGACGACCGTCACCGCTCCCGTCTATGACGGGAAGGGCCACCTCGTCCAGACGCCGCTCGCGCCTCCGCTCGGCAACGCGCAGCGGACGAAGGAGCAGGTGCTCGCGATCGTCGAGCGCTACCCGAAGGTGCGCGCCTGGCTGACGCGCTATCCGAGCCACGACCGCGTCGACCAGGAGGACTACGACACCGCGACCCACCAGTGGACGGTCAAGATCTGGCGCGCGCCGGCCGGCCAGATCGTGCAGGCGACCGTCGACGACACGACGGGCGTCGTGCTCACGGCGTACACCGGCCCGCAGGTCGCGTGGGGAATGGCGCGCGGCGGCGACGGCGCCTTCGGCGGCAAGTGGATCAACAACCCGTGGCTGTGGGGTGCACTCTGCCTCGTCTTCCTCGTCGGACTCGCCGACTTCCGGCGGCCGCTGTCACTGCGGAATCTCGACCTGCTCGTGCTCCTCTCGCCGACCGCGTCGCTCTGGTTCTTCAACCGCGGCCACGTCTTCGCCGCCGTGCCGCTCTTCTATCCGGTGCTCGTCTGGGTCGTCGCGCGCGGCATCCACATCGGCGTCACCGGCCGCGCGACGCTCGGACGCTCTCGGTGGCCGGTCTGGGTGCTGCTCGGCGCGACGTTCTTCCTCGGCGGCTTCCGCGTGATGCTGAACATCGAGGCGTCGAACGTGATCGACGTCGGCTATTCGGGGATCATCGGCGCCGAGCGGATCGTGCACGGCGAGGCGCCGTGGGGGAACTTCCCGATCGAAGGGAACCTGAAGGCGTGCGGCCCCGCGGACGCGTCGGGCGAGACGCGCGAACGGATCCAGACGAACGGGCGCTGCGAGTCGGCGAACCCGCAGGGCGACACGTACGGGCCCGTCGCCTACGAGGCGTACATCCCCGGTTACGCGCTGTTCGGCTGGAGCGGCAAGTGGGACAGCCTGCCGGCGTCGCACTTCACGGCGATCGCGTTCGACCTGCTCTGCCTGATCGGGCTGTGGCTCGTCGGCTTCCGGTTCGGCGGCACCCCGCTCGCGGCGACACTCGGCTTTGCGTGGGCGGCGTACCCGTTCACGCAGTACGCCTCGAACTCGAACACGAACGACGCGATCATGCCGGCGTTCCTGATCTGGGGCTTCTGGCTCGTCTCGGCACCGGTGGCGCGCGGCGCGCTCGCCGCGCTCTCGGGCTGGACGAAGTTCGCGTCGCTGATCGTCGCGCCGCTCTGGCTCACGTACCCGTCGCGCCGGCCGTCGGGACGGTTCGCAGCGGGCTTCGCCGTCGCGACGCTGGCGGCGTTCTCGGTCGTGCTGCTCGAGCCGAGCGTGCTGCACGAGCTGCGTGTCTTCTTCGACCGCACCGTGCGCTGGCAGATCGATCGCGAGTCGCCGTGGTCGCTGTGGGACTGGCGGCAATACCACGCGCGCGGGATCCCGGACCTGCACATCGTCCAGCGCGTGCTGCAGGCCGCGCTCGTGGTCGGTGCGCTCGTCGTGCCGTTCGTGCCGCGGCGGAAGTCGCCGCTGCAGCTCGCCGCCCTGACGGCGGCGCTGCTCGCCGGCTTCCAGATCGTGGAGACGTACTGGCTCTACACGTACATCCCGTGGTTCTTCGGCTTCGCGGCGATCGCGCTGCTCTCACACCGCAAGGCGGAACAGCTCGATCCCGTGCGCGCGCCCGCCGTCGTCGCAGTCGACGACGACGCCTTCGAGCCGGACCCCGCCCTCAGCGGGCTCGAATCGCACGGGTAGGCGCGTCCGCATCCGGCGGATCGCGAGCTCGGCCCTGACGCCGATCACGGAATCGTGCGGCCCGCTCATGCCGGCGTCGGTGACGGCTGCAGTTCCCTTCGGCAGCAGCCGCGCGTCGTTCGTCTGCACGTGCGTGTGCGTGCCGATCACCGCCGTCACGCGGCCGTCGAGCCACGTCGCGAGCGCCGTCTTCTCGCTCGTCGCCTCGGCGTGGAAGTCGACGACGACGACGGGCGCCTGCGCGCGTGCCTCGTCGACGAGCGCGTCGACGACCTCCCACGGCGACACGGGTGCATCGATGAAGAGCGAGCCGAGGAGGTTGAGCACGGCGACGCGAGCCCCGTTCCTCGCCTCGACGACCGCCAGCCCGCGGCCCGGTGTCCACGCGCCCGTGTTCGCGGGCCGGACGACGCGCTCGCTGCGCTCCAGGTAGGAGCCGATCCCGTCGCGGCGGAATGCGTGGTTGCCGAGCGTGATCACGTCCGCGCCGGCCGCGAGCAGCCGGTCGGCGAGCTTCGCCGTGATCCCCGCGCCGTCGGCGGCGTTCTCGCCGTTGACGACGCAGCAATCGACGCCGAGCTCCTCGCGCAGCCCGGGCAGGCGCTCCTCGACGGCGCGCCGGCCGGCGACGCCGAAGACATCTGCAAGAAAGAGGATTCTCAGTTGAGGACGAGCGACGCGGCGGGCCGGAGCTCGACCGACACGTGGTTGCCCGAGTCGTTCGTGAAGCGCGCGAGCGCCTGGCGCTCGACGCGTGAGAGATCGGCGACGACGCCGAGGCGCGTCGCGCCGCTGACGACGTTGACGCCGACGGCGAGCGACGCGTCGGAGCGCAGCTGGGTCAGCGACACGATCAGCGACGGGGCCGACTGCGGCTGGATGTCGATGCGCGAGCCGAAGCGGTGGCCCGCGACGACGAACGGGGTGATGCCGACGATCGTCCCGTCGACCGGCGCATACACGTCGGTGCCCGCGGCCGCGCCGACGTCGAGCGCCGACGTCGTGCCGCCGCTCAGCCGGTACCACGTCGGTTGGCCGCCGCCGCCGCCGAAGATCTTGTGGATGACGCGGTCGACGACACCCTCGTTGCCCTGGTGTCCGAGCGGTGCGAGCGAGAGCGCGCCGTCGGGCGCCGCGTGATAGCCGATCGCCGTCTTCTTCGCCTGCGCGATCGGCATCTGGATCCGCACCGCGCCGTGCATCGCGAGGATCTGCGGGAACGGCCTCGTCTGCGAGCTGGCGGCGGCGGGATCGATGCCGAGTGTCTGCGGCGTCCTCGCGCTGCCGCCGAATGCGGTCAGCAGGACCGCGACCAGCAGGATCACGGCCAAGAGCAACAGCAGCGCGAACCGACGGGCGCGACGGGCGTGCCGCACCTCCCGACGTTCGACGCGCCGCCTCCGAGTGGGGCGTGAGGACGGCATGTCGCGGTGCAGCCTATCGGACTCCGGCTCGAACCACAGCTCGAGCGCGGCGTTACCATCGAACCAGTGCCCGGAAGGCCCGCTCCGGCCCGGATCGAGATCCCCCGCTGGGTACAGCTCGTGGGGCTGCCGCTGCTGCTGCTGCTCGCGTGGGCGGTCGCGGGAGCCGTGCGTCACGCGGTCTTCCTCTTCCTCGTCGCGCTCCTGATCGCCCTGCTCCTCAACCCGCTCGTGCGAGGGCTCGGCAGGGTCTGGATCCCGCGCGGCCTGGCGGTCGCGATCGTCTACCTGGCCTTCGCAGCTGTCGTTGCACTCCTCGTCCTCGCTCTCGCGACCGTCGTCGTGCAGCAGACTCGCCATGCGAGCCACCGGGTGGACGACTACTTTACGGTCGCGTCCGGACACCCGAAATCGACGGGCGCCGAGCACGATCTCGCGCGGCTGCAGCTCTGGCTCGACGACCACCACCTGCGGCGCGTCCAGGTCCAGAAGCAGGGCAACAAGTTCCTCAACTCGATCGGCACGAACGACGTCGAGCGCTACACGAAGAAGGCGCTCAACTGGGCGGAGGGCGCCGGCGTCGCCGCGATCGGCCTGTTGTTCAGCATCGTCCTCGTCGTCGTCGTGTCGATCTACATGCTGCTCGACATGCACCGGCTCGCGACTGCGCTCGACCGTCGATTCCCACCCGCCGCCGGCACGCTGCCGTTGGTGCAGCGGATGGAGTTGGCGCTCGCGAGCTACGTCAAGGGACAGCTGATGCTGTCGCTGATCATCGGCGGGAGCGCGGGCATCGGCCTGTGGGTCCTCGGCATGCTCGGGTTGCTGCCGAACGGCGGCCGCTACGCCGTCGCGTTCGGCGCGTGGGCGGGCGTGACGGAGCTGATCCCGTACATCGGCCCGTGGCTCGGCGCTGCGCCGCCCGTCGTGTACGCGCTCGTGCAGCACCCGTTGTCGGCGCTCTGGGTCGCGCTGCTCTTCCTCGGCATCCAGCAGCTCGAGGGCCATGTCGTCGTGCCGAAGGTGATGGGCCACTCGCTGCGGCTGCATCCGCTGCTCGTCATCTTCGGACTGCTCGCCGGCGGCGAGATCTACGGCTTCCCCGGGATCCTCGTCGCGCTGCCGCTCCTCGCCGCCGCGCGCGCGGCGTGGGAGTTCTTCGCGGAACGGCTCCAGCTCGAGCGCTGGGAGCCGGCCGCGGATCCGCTCGACGAGCTCGTCGAGCGGCCTGCGGCGACGATCGCTCCTTGAGCCTCCTGCGCGCGAGCGGCGTCGCGCGCCGCTACGGCGGCGTCGAGGCCCTCGCCCCGACCGACGTCGAGCTCGCAGCAGGCGAGACGGTTGCGCTCGTCGGGCCGAACGGCGCCGGCAAGTCGACGCTGCTCGCGATCCTCGCCGGTGCGCTCGAGCCGTCGGCCGGCAGCGTCGAGTGCGAGTCGCGCGTCGGCTGGGTGCCGCAGCGCCCCGCGCACTACGCGCGGCTGACCGCCCGCGAGAACCTCGTGCTCTTTGCCCGGCTCGCGCGCGCCGATGCCGACGTCGACGCGCTCCTCGACCGCTTCGACCTTCCGGACGACCGCATCTCCGGAAACCTCTCGATCGGCAACCGGCAACGCCTGAACATCGCACTGTCCCTGCTGGACGATCCGCACGTCCTCCTGCTCGACGAGCCGACCGCGTCGCTCGATCCGGAGCAACGCGCCCGCGTCTGGGAGATCGTCGAGGATCTGCGCCGTCGCGGCGGCGCCGTCTGCTTCGCGACGCACGACCTGGACGACGTCGGTCGGGCAACACGCGTCGTGACGCTCCGCGAAGGACGTGTCGTGTGATTGCCCTCCTGCGGAAGGATCTGCTCGTCCTCAGGCGGTCGCCGCTCCTGCTGGGTGCGCTGCTCGCGTATCCGGTCGTGATCGCGCTGCTCGTCGGGCTCGTCGCCGGCTATGCGAATGCGAAGCCGCGCGTTGCGTGGGTCGACGAGGACGGGCTGCCGCCCGTCGTCAGCGTCGGCGGCCACCGCTTCCACATCGGCTCGGTCGTCGACGACGTCGCGCAGCAGGTGACGCTCGTGAAGCTGTCGACGTCGGAAGCGGCGCACGAGCTCGCGAACGGCAAGGTCGTGGCGACGATCACCGTTCCGGACGGCTTCCTCGACGAGCTCGGCACCGGCACGAGCAGTCCGCAGCTCGTGCTGCGTACGACGAGCGGCGGATTGTCGCAGCGCGTGACCGAGCAGGTGCAGTCGCTCGTGTATCAGCTGAACCGCAAGCTGCAGTCCGGCTTCATCGCCGCCAACCTGCGCGAGGTGCAGCTGCTCGAGCACGGCGGACGGTTCGGCACGTACGACGTGCTCGGGCTCGACGAGATGGATGGGACGCTCGCCGGGCTGCCGCAGAGCGAGCGCGTCGCGCGCCTGCGCGAGTTCGTCAAGGTTGCGCGGCTCGCGCTCGCGCAGACCGGGAACGCGCTGCACGCGACGGCGAACCCGATCTCGCTCGCGCAGCCGAAGGAGAAGGGACGCACGTGGGTGCTGTCGGCGCAGGTGCAGTCGTACGGGATCGCGCTGACGGTGACGTTCCTCGCGCTGCTGCTCGCCGCCGGCGCGACCGCGGCGGAGCGCGACGAGGGGACGATCGGCAGGCTACGCCGTGGCCTGGTATCGCGCGGCCGGCTCGTGACGTCGAAGGTCGCGCTCGCGGCCGTCGTCGGCGTCGTGCTCGCGGCGGCGATCGCGGTCGTCTTCGGGATCGTCGTCGAGGCGGGCGGCGTCGAGGGCGGCGAGCCGTGGGCGCGGCTGCCGCTCCTCCTCGTCGGCGTCGCGCTGGCGGCGGCCGTCGTCGGGGCGGCCGGCGCGCTGCTCGGCGCGCTCGCGCGCGAGGCGCGGACGGCGTCGCTCCTCGCCGTGCTCGTCGTCCTCCCCGTCGTCTTCCTCGGCCTCGTGCCGCGCGGTGCGCTCGCCGCCGCCTGGTGGGTAAGCCGGTTCCTGCCGTTCGCGCATGCGGTGCGCTGGTTCTCGGCGGCGCTCTACGACACGAGCCCGTGGCGGACGCTCGGTGTCGAGACCCTCTGGCTGCTCGGGATCGGCGCCGTCCTGTGGCTGCTGGCGGGCAGAGCTGTCCGCGGCCTAGCAAGCTAGGCCGCAGACGCTGGAAGCGG
>DASXWV010000051.1:0-16462 GCA_036503495.1 Gaiellaceae bacterium | reverse complement strand
CGCTGAGGATTCGCCAGCACTGGCTCGGCTCCGGCGGCGTCCGCGTCGACGCGCCGGGCGTCTACCACTACGTCGTCAACCGCGCGGCCGACAGCATCATCAGGCCGGAGCAGCCGGGAGAAGGCGCGCTCGTCCCCGTCGTCACCTCGCCCGGGCTCGGACGCGTCGGCGCGACCGTCGGCCTGCGCGTCGGCGACTCGGTGCTCCCGGCGACGATCGTCGCGCACGCTCGCTACTTCCCTTCGATCGACGGCGACTTCGCGGTCGCCGACCTGCCGACGTGGCTCGCTGCGGCGAACGCCGCCGAACCCGGCGTCGCCGCGCCGTCGGAGCTCTGGACGGAGCAGCGGCCGCCGGCGCTGCCGCTGCAGGTGACGTCGCAGCGCGCAACCGAACGTGCGCTCCGCGACGACCCGATCGCGCGCGGCGCGATCGTGCTGCTGCTCGTCGTCGCTCTCGTTTCGCTGCTGCTCGCGGTCGCGGGGCTCGTGTTGACCGTCCTGGCCGATCGCTCGGGCGAGCGGTCGTCGCTGCGCGATCTCGAGGTGCAGGGCGCGACGCCGGCCCAGCAGCGCCGGCACCTCCGCCTGCGCGCGGCCGTGACCGGCGTGCTCGGCGTCGGCGGCGGCATCGGCGCGGGGGCGATCGTCGGCACGCTCGTCGTCGCGGTCGTCACCGTCACCGCGGGCGCGGAAACGGCGCTGCCGCCGCTCGCGCTCGTGTTCGACTGGCCGCTCGTCGCGCTCGCGGTCGGCGCGGTCGCGGCCGTCTCGACCGCGGCCGCAGTGGCGGCGACGAGGAGGCTCCGATGAGCCTCGTCGAGGCGCGCGACCTCTACCGGCTCTATGCGACGCCGCAGGGAACCGCCGTCGCGCTCCAGGGCCTGAGCCTCGACGTCCGCGGCGGCGAGCTGCTCGTCGTCTTCGGTCCGAGCGGCTCGGGCAAGACGACGCTGCTGCGGATCCTCGCCGCGCTCGACCGGCCGACGGCCGGCTCCGTCCGCGTCGCCTCGCACGACCTGCGGACGCTGCGCGGCCGCGCGCTGCTCGAATACCGCTCGCGCACGCTCGGTTACGCCGATCAGCACTATGCGCGCGCGCTCGCGCCCGAGCTGACGGCGCGCGAGCTCGTCGGCCTCCGGCTCGCACTCCACGGTGCGCGTGAGCGGAATGCGGCCGCGGACGCACTGCTCGAGCGGATCGGACTGGAAGATCGCGCCGGCGCGTTTCCGCACGAGCTGTCCGGCGGCCAGCAGCAGCGGATCGCGGTTGCCGCCGCGCTCGCACACCGGCCGCTGCTCTTCATCGCGGACGAGCCGACGGGCGAGCTCGACGCCGCGAACGCGCAGGAGATCTACGCGCTCATCGGGACGCTCGCGCGCGACGCCGGCGCGACGACGATTCTCGTCAGCCACGACCCCCGCGCCGCCGAGATCGCCGACCGCGTCGTCCAGATCCGCGACGGCCGCGTCAGCGCCGAGGACGGCGCCGCCGTCGTCAACCGCGGCGGCTGGGTCCGCGTGCCGGGACTGGAGGAGGGGACACGTGTGCGCGGCGCCGTCGAGATCGACCTCCGCGAACGGCGCACTCCCGCGGCCGCGACCCGAACGGCCGGCGACGTCGTCGCCCGCGCCGCGAATGTCGCGAAGGCGTACGGCGCGCAGCGCGTCTTCGACGACGTCAGCCTCGACGTCCAGGCGGGCGCCGTGACGGCCGTCACCGGACGCTCCGGCTCGGGAAAATCGACGCTCCTGCACATGCTCGCCGGGCTCGACTCGCCGGACCGCGGCGGCGTCGAGGTCCTCGGCCGCGACCTCGCGCAGCTCGACGACACGGGCCGCGCGCTGCTGCGGCGGGAGCATGTCGGTGTGGTCACGCAGGGCGGGGACCTCGTGCCGTTCCTGACCGCGCAGGAGACGGTCGAGGTCGCGCTCGAGCTCCGCGGCCTGCCGGCGACCGGCGCCCGGCCGGCGCTCGATGCGGTCGGTCTCGGCGAGCTCGCCGGGCAGCGCGTTTCGCGCCTGTCGCTCGGCGAGCGGCAGCGGGTCGCCGTCGCGCGCGCCCTTGCGGCGCGTCCAGCGATCCTGATCGCGGACGAGCCGACCGCGCGCCTCGATGAGGAAAACGCGCGCGCCGTCGGTGCGCTGTTCGCGGAGCTGGCGCGCGAGACGGCGACGGCGATCGTCTGCGCGACGCACGATCCCGCGCTGATCGAGCACGCGAGCGTCGAAGTGCCGCTCGGTTAGCCTGCACCCAGCGTGAGTCAGGCCAATGTCGAGACGATCCTGCGCGGCTATCGCGCGTTCACGGCGGGCGACCTCGATGCGATCGAGCGCATTCTCGATCCCGAGGTCGAGTGGGTGGGGCAGGGCGAGGTTGCGGCGATCGCCGACCGCGGCGACGTGCTCGACGTGCTGCGCGAGCGGTTGCACGAGGAGTACCAGGTGACGGTCGACCGCTGCATCGGCGTCGGCGACGAGGTCGTCGTCAGCATGCGCTTCTCGCGGATCGAGCTCGACGCGACGGACGACCGGCCCTTGCAATCACGCCGGTCGTTCCTCGTCGGACGGTACGCCGCCGTCGTCACGATCGCCGACGGCCGGGTGACGCGCGTCGTCGAGTACCCGCATCTCGGCGAGGCGCTCGCCGCCGTCGGGATGCAGGACGACAACGCGTGACGGGAGTCCTCGTCACCGGCTTCGAGCCGTTCGGGAAGAACGAGGTCAACCCCTCGCAGCTGCTCGCCGAGCGGCTCGGCGGAGTCGTGCTGCCGGTCTCGTATGCGCGCGCCGCCGCCGCGCTCCGGCGCGCGCTCGACGAGCAGGAGCCCGACGTCGTCATCGCCTTCGGCCTCGCCGATGACCGCGACGCGATCTCGGTCGAGCGGTTCGCGCACACCCTCGACGAAGCGTCGACGACCGACAACGACGAGACGGCCGGCTCGGGCACCGAGATCGAGCCGGGCGGGCCGCTCGCCCTCGCGACGCGGCTGCCGGCCGACGAGATCGTCGCGGCCCTCCAGGCGGAGGAGATCCCCGCCGAGATCTCCCGCGACGCCGGCGGCTTCCTCTGCAACCACGTCTTCTACGTCCTGCTGCGCGCGCTCCGCGACGGGCAGGTCGGCGGCTTCGTGCACGTGCCGCCGCTCGACGTCGTCCCGGTCGAGCAGCTCGAGCGCGCCGGGCGGGTTATCGTCTCGGCGTGCGAGCGGCACATCTCGCCGAGCTGAGCAAGCCTCCGCAGCCGGTCGACGTCGAAGACGCCGACGGGCTGCAGGTGCTCGCCGTCTCGCTCAACCCGCTCGACCTCGCGATCGGCAAGGGCGCCTTCTACGGCGGCCACCCGCCGCTCCCATATATCCCGGGCTGCGAGGCGGTCGCCCGCACCAGGGAGGGCGGGCTCGTCTACGTGTTCGGCGACGACCGCGGCATCGCGCGCGACGGCTTCCTCGCCGAGCGGGTCGACGCGGGCGACGACCTGCAGCTGCCGCTCCCCTTCGGCGTCGACCCGGCGCTCGCGGCTGCCGCCGGCATCGCCGGCGTGGCCGCGTGGGTGCCCGTGGCGTGGAAGGCCAAGGTGCAGGAGGGCGACCGCGTGCTCGTGCTCGGCGGCACCGGCACCGTCGGGCGGATCGCGGCGCAGGCAGCCGAGCTGCTCGGCGCCGCGCACGTCGTCTCGGTCGGCAGCCGGGATCTCGAGCGCATTCCGGACGAGTTCGGCGAGGAGGGATTCACGGTCTGCATCGATCCCGTCTGGGGCGAGCCGCTCGCCGGCGCACTGCAGTACGCGCAGCGGCACGCGCGGATCGTGCACCTCGGCCAGTCCGCCGGCCCGCAGTCGCCGTTGAAGTCGGCGGACGTCCGCGGCAAGGAGCTCGTGATCCAGGGCCACTCGAACTTCGCGCTGACGAAGGAGGAGCGCGACCGCGCCTACCTCGAGCTGCTCGACCATCTGACGGAGGGCCGGATCACGCTCGACTACGAGCTGTACGGGCTGGACGACGTCGCCGCCGCCTGGGAGAACCAGAGCGGCGGCAAGTCCGTCGTCCTCTTGGCGTGACGAGAAGCTAGATCTTCCCGGCCGCCTTCCACTTGGCGTAGATCGCCTTGACCTGCGAGTTCGTCTGGCGCACCGAGTCGGCCGCGCTCAGCTTGCCCTGCGACACCTGCGCGAACATCGCCGGGATCAGGTACTTCGTGAAGACCTCGTCCATCGCCGCGTTGTAGGTGCCCGGGAAGCCGATGTTGTGCGTGAACTTCTCGGCGATCGTCGTCAGCACCGTGTACTTGCCCCGCGGCTTGTGCGTGTCGGCCGCCGCCGTCTTCCGGATCTGCTTGAACGGATACGCGCCCGGGAAGCTCGGGAAGTTGTAGAGCTTCGACGCATTCGTCGCGTCCTTGTAGTTCACGCAGAGGTCGATGAGGAACTGCGACGCCGCATCCTTGTTCTGCGCGAACTTCCAGATGTTGTAGCAACCCATCACGTGCTCGAGGCCGAACCGTCCGTGCGGGCCGATCGGGATCGGCCAGATCGCCAGGTCGTCGGCGAACGGCAGGTGCTGGTCCTCCGGCGTGCGCGTCGCCGAGATCGCGTTGAGGATCATCGACGCCTGGCCCGAGTAGAGGAAGTTGTTGTTCGACGCGGGGTTCCAGCCGAAGATGTCGGCCGTCTCGCCCCGGTTGTAGATGTCCGCCATGAACTTGACGGCGTTGACCGTCTTCTTCGTGTTGAGCGTCGGAACGTTGTGCTCGTTCTGGACGAACGACCCGAAGCACATCATGAACGCCAGCAGCGCCATGTTCGAGTCGAGCTCCTGCGACTGGCCGATGCCGATCGGATGGCCGACCGCCTTCAGCTTCGGCGCCGCCTTGCGCACGTGGTCCCACGTGTACGGCGCCTCGCCGATCCCGTTCCAGAGGTCGCGGCGCCAGATGACCGGGTCCGGCACGTAGTTGTCGGAGACGGCGAAGTACTTCTTCGTCTTCGGGTTGTACGTGCTCAGCTTGCCGAGCTGGCTGTACTTGCCGACCTTGCGCTCGATCTCCTTGACGATGTTGGCGTGGTTGATCACCTGATCCTCGTACGCCGCCATCGGGTGGAGGTTCATGAACAGGTCGTGCCCCTGCTGCGCGGCGACCTCCGCGGCGGCGCGCGTGTCGAGGAGCGTGTTGTTGATGTGCTCGACCTTGACCTGGACGTCGTTCTTCTCGCCCCACTGCTTGCACCACGTGTTGTCGAACCAGTCGTCGTACGCGGGGACGAAGTGGACCCATTGGATGATCGAGAGGTCGCCCTTCAGCTGCTTGTTCTTGAACTTCATCGGCCCGGCGAACGCGAACGGCGCGCCCGCCCCGGCCGCACCGAGCGCGGCTGCCCCCGCCGCGCCCTGCTTCAGCAGGTCTCGCCTGCTGAGCGTCTTCTCGTCTCCCGACACGTGACCCTCCTTCCTTGGCCTAGCGGAATGCTCCGCCCGTGAACCCTGCGATGAACCGATTGAGGAACGCGTTGTAGATCAGTGCCAGCGGAATGCTCGGGATGAGGATCGCACCCATGATCCCGGGCCAGTTGAAGAGATCGCCGCGGATGAGGTCGGTCGGCACGCCCACCGGCAGCGTCCGGTTCGAGGCGCTCGAGATGAACGTGATCGCGTAGACGAACTCGTTGATCACGAGCGAGAAGGTGAAGATGACGACGGTCAGGATCCCGGGGATCGAGATCGGGAACACGACGCGCACCAGCGAGCCGATGCGCGAGCAGCCGTCGACGAGCGCGGCGTCCTCGAGCTCCTGCGGGATCGTCTTGAAGAAGCCCATCAGCAGCCAGATCGCGAACGGAATCGTGAACGAGGGATAGACCACGATCAGCGACCACAGGCGGTCGCTGAGGTGCAGGTACTGCGCGACGAGCCGCGACAGAGGCAGGAAGAGCAGCGTGGGCGGGACGAGGTACGTCAGGAAGATGCCGACGCCCAGCGACCGCCCGACGCCGCCGGCCAGGCGCGCGAGGGCGTAGCCCGCGGGCAGCGCCACCACGAGCGTGATCAGGACGACGAGCAGCCCGACGAAGAACGAGTTCTCGAGCCAGCGCACGTAGTCGGTGTGGTGAAAGAGGTAGCCGTAGCTCGTGAGCGTCGGGTGGAACCGCCACGTCTTCGTCGGGTCGTAGACCTGCGCCTCCGGCTTCAGGGAGGTGATGAACATCCACACGAACGGGAATGCGAGCACGATCGCGAACGGGATCGCGACGCCGTACGTGAAGGCGTTGCGCCTCAGCGCCACCCGCTACGTCACCTCCGCCCGTCGCGCGAACACGAGCATGCCGACCGCGACGATCGCGAGCACGGGGAGGAGGAACAGCGAGATCGCCGCGCCCTCGCCGACGTTGCCGGCGTTGATGCCGGTCGCGAACGAGTACGTCGTGATCATCTGCGTCGAGTTGAACGGCCCGCCGTTCGTCAGGATGTACGGCACGACCATGTCGGTCGCCGTGAAGATGATCCCGAAGAGAATCGCGACGAGCGCGATCGGCAGCTGCAGCGGCAGCGAGACGTACCAGAACTTCTTCACGCCGGTCGCGCCGTCGATCGCCGACGCGTCGTCGACCTCCTGCGGGATCGACGAGATGCCGGCGAGGAAGATCACCGTCGCGAAAGGGATCGTCCGCCACGCCTGCACCGTGATGATCGACGCCATCGCCGCCCGCGGTGTCCCGAGCCAGTTCGGCTTGTTGAACGGATCGACGATGTGCAGCTTGATCAGGAACCAGTTCCAGATCGACGCCTGCGGGTCGTAGAACCAGAGGAAGCCGATCACGGTCAGCGAGATCGGCGCCGCCCACGGCAGCAGGATGAGAAAGCGGAGGAACCAGCGGCCGCGGAACTTGTGCACGAGCGCGTGCGCGATCAGGCCGGCGCAGACGACGACGATCGCCTGCGAGATCAGCGTCATCTCCGCCGTGTGCCAGAGCGAGCCGCGGAAGACCGGGTCGTGCAGGATCCGCCGGAAGTTGGCCAGACCGACCCACTTGCCCGTCAGCGAGCCGGCGCCGGCGTTCGTGAACGCGAGATAGATCGCGAGCCCGAACGGAATGCCGACGAGCGCGGCGATGAAGAGAACCGCAGGCGAGATCAGGAGCGCCGCGAGAAACCCGCGGCGTTCAGCGACGTACCGGAGCCTACCCCTGCGGCTCCCCCCTGCCGCGGCCATTGTCGCCATGTCGTGAGCGCGATCGTATATTTCCTGCACCGTGGCGGCAATCGAGCTCGCGAAGCTGACCAAGGTCTACGCCGACGGCACGCGCGCCGTCCATGAGCTCGACCTCGACATTGCCGACGGCGAGTTCGTCGTCTTCGTCGGCCCGTCGGGCTGCGGCAAGACGAGCGCGCTGCGGATGATCGCCGGCCTCGAGGAGATCACGGGCGGCGCCGTCCGGGTCGGCGGCGAGGTCGTCAACGACCTGCCGCCGAAGGCGCGCGACATGGCGATGATCTTCCAGAACTACGCGCTCTACCCGCACATGAACGTCTACGACAACATGGGGTTCGGGCTGAAGATGCGCGGCGTCGACAAGGACGAGATCCGCCGGCGGGTCGAGGGCGCCGCCCGCATCCTCGGCCTGAGCGAGGTGCTGAAGAAGCGGCCGCGCCACCTTTCGGGCGGCCAGCGCCAACGGGTGGCGATGGGCCGTGCAATCGTCCGCGAGCCGCAGGCGTTCCTGATGGACGAGCCGCTGTCGAACCTCGACGCGAAGCTGCGCGTCCAGATGCGCGCGGAGATCGCACGGATCCAGCGCGACCTCGGCGTGACGACGATCTACGTCACGCACGACCAGAGCGAGGCGATGACGCTCGGCGACCGGGTGTGCGTCATGCGCGGCGGCTACCTCCAGCAGGTCGACAAGCCGCAGGTGCTCTACGACATGCCGGCGAACCTCTTCGTCGCCGGGTTCATCGGCTCGCCCGCGATGAACCTCGTCGAGGCCGAGCTCGTCGAGCAGAACGGCGGCGTCGTCGCGCGGTTCGGGCCGCACGAGCTGCCGGTGCCGCAGCCGCTCGGCGTGCGCGGGCCGGTCGCGCTCGGGATCCGCCCCGAGGACATCTACACCGCCGGGGACGGCGCCCCGCTCGACGTGACGGTCGACATCAAGGAGGACATGGGCGCCGAGGTGTACCTCCACTTCGCAATCGACGCCTCGCCCGTGAAGGCGGACGAGCTGCGCGAGATCGTCGGCGACGAAGCGCTCGAGGCGGCCGAGGAGCAGACGCACCACCACGGCTCACCGTTCATCGCCCGCGTCGAGCGCGGCACCGCCGCCCGCGAGGGCGAGCGGACGCGGCTCTACGTCGACACGAAGCGGCTGCACTTCTTCGATGCGGCGACGGGCGAATCCCTCACTGCACGCGAAACACGGCCGTCACTCGCGACGACCGCGTCCGGCTGACGACGCGGTAGCGCCCGCGCGCCTGAAAGGAGATCGCAGTCAGGCGGAGCTTGTTCGCGGGGACGACGATCGCCTTGCCCGCGACGCTGAAGATCCGCTTCGAACGCGTGCGATTCCGCACCGCGAACTCGACCTCGTCGCCGCGATACGCAACGCTCGTCGAGAGCGAGATCGTCGAGCTCGTCAGCTTGACGCTCACGTGCCTCAGTAGCGACGGCCGCGTCGTCGCGCCGGACGTCGCGGCGCACACGCACGTGACGAGCAGCACGGCGAGAAGCGCGAGCCGTTGCACGGCTACTTGTTCTTGTTCGTGATCTTCTGCGTGACGTAGGTCGCGACGTCGGTGATCTGCTTCGGCGTCAGCTGGCCCTTGAACGCCGGCATCCCGCCGCCGCCGTTCGTCACCTGCGCGACCACCTTGTTCATGTTCTTCGCGTTCGGGATCTGCGTCAGGTCGGGCCCGCCGTTGCCGCCGTGCCCGCTGGCGCCGTGGCACGAGACGCAGTTGGTCGCGAAGACCTCCTTGCCTGCGGCCGCATCGCCCGAGGTGCCCGTGTGCTCGCCCTTCTTCGTCTCCTCACCGGCGTGCTGCGTGCCCTGGCCCGGGCCCGGCGTCGGCGCGGGGCCGAGCGTGCCGTCGAGCCCGAACAGCCACAGGCTGTCGCCGTGCGGCGTCGCACCGAGTGAGTTGCCGCCGGAGAGGAACGCCACGTACTCCTTGCCGCCCTGCTGGAAGATCGTCGCCGTGTCGTTCGCGCCCGCGCCGGTCTGGAAGCTCCACATCTGCTTCCCGTTCGTCGCGTCGTACGCCTGCAGCTCACCCGAGTTGCGCCCGACGAAGACGAGATTGCCCGCGGTCGTGGCCGTGCCGGAGTAGCACGGCTCGGGGAAGCGCTTTTGCCACGCGACGCTGCCGTTCGTCGCGTCGATGGCGGTGAACGTGCCGCTCGCCTCCGGCCACGCGACGCCGGACGCGCCGACGACGCCGTTGTACGTGACGCCTGGGCGGACGAACTTCGTCCGGCCGGCCTGGAAGCCCACCCACGAGACGGACGAGCAGATATAGAACATGTGCGTCTTCTCGCTGTACGAGATCGGCTGCCAGTTGACGCCGCCCTGGGGGCCGTTGCCGTAGATCAGCATCTTCCCGGGCGGCGGCGGCGTGTACGCGGTGTGCGCGATCACGACCGGCGCCTTCGCAAGCTTGCCGACCGCCTCCTTCTTGACGCGCGCGATGTCCTTCGCCGGCGGCGTCCCGTGCGGGGTGAACTCGCCGTTGTTCGGGATCGGCTGCGTCGGCCACGTCGCCTGCGCCTTGTTCTGCGGCACCGGCTTCTCCGGAATGCCGTACAGCGGCTTGCCGGTCTTGCGGTCGAGGAGGTAGAGCCAGCCCGTCTTCGACGCCTGCGCGATTCCCTGGTGGCCGCCGGCGTCGAACAGGACGACCGGGCTGGCGGAGTCGAAGTCCCAGATGTCGTGGTGGACCTGCTGGAAGTACCACTTCAGCTTGCCGCTCTTCAGGTCGAGCGCGACGATCGACGCGGCATAGAGATTCTTGCCGGGTCGGTCGCCGCCGAACCAGTCGCTGCCGGCGTTGCCCGTGGAGAAGTAGATGAGGCCGAGATCGGGATCGACGGCGGGTGCCTGCCAGATCGTCGCGCCGCCGCGCAGGTACATCTTCGACCCGGCGGGCCACGAGTCGCCGCCCGGCTCGTTCGGCGCCGCGGTCGTGTACCAGCGCCACGCCTCCTTGCCCGTGGCGGCGTCGATCGCCGCAAGGAACGATCGCGTCGCGTACTCGGCGCCGACGACGCCGATGTAGATCTTCCCGTCGACGTAGATCGGTGCGGCCGTGATCGTCTGCCCGAGCTGCCACTTGACGAGGTGCGTCTTCCAGACGACGCCGCCCGTCTTCTGGTCGAGCGCGACGACGTTCCCGTCGAGCTGGCCGAAGTACACGCGCCCGTCGCCGATCGCGACGCCGCGGTTCAGCCAGCCGCAGCAGACGGTCGAGATCTTCTGGCTGATCCCGGAGCTGTAGTCCCAGAGGATCTTCCCGCTCGCGACGCTGACCGCGAAGACGTCGTCGTTGCCGGTCGTCACGTAGATGACGCCCTTCCAGACGACGGGCTGGCTCTCGGCCGAATACTTCGCCGCGACGCCGGAGCCCTTGAGGTGCGTCCGCCAGACGCCCTTCAGCTGCCCGACGTTCGAGCCGTCGATCTGGGTGAGGGGCGAGTAGCGCTCGTTCATGACGTTGCCGCCGACCGTCGGCCAGTCATCGGTCGGGAGCTTGATCAGATCGGCAGCCTGGAAGTTCGGCGCCGCTTCGATCGCGGTCTTCTCCTCGACGGCCGTCTGGCCGCGCGCGACCGTCACGGTCTTCGTGTGGCCCGGCGTCGCGTAGTGGCCGATGATCCAGCCGACGAAGCCGCCGACGAAGATCAAACCGACGACGAGCGTCATGATCAGCGCCTCGGCGGTATAGACGCCGGGGCCTCGTCGCCTCCGTGTGGCCACGAAATCGTGCGTGCCCGGGAACCGCGCGGCAAAACGTCGGGCCCGCTTTACAGAGATTTGACGTCGGGCCCGGCCCGCGCTTGGTACCCCTGAGGCTGTTGTATCCCCAGGGAGGCAGATCCTTGAAGCTCAAGCTCATCGCCGTCGGTTCCGCCGCGGCGCTCATGCTCGTTCCGGTGGCGGCGGCGAAGTCGCACCACCACGGCCACCATCGCGGCCAGCACTACGCGGCGAAGATCCGCGCGCACGCGACCGACCGCGGCGGCGTCGTGTCGGCAGCCGTGACGTACCTCGGGCTCGACCGGGCGGCGATCGTCGCGAAGCTGCGCTCCGGCCAGTCGCTCGCGCAGATTGCGGTCGCGCAGGGCAAGACCGCCGACGGCCTCGTGCAGGCGCTGCTCGCGCCGGCGAAGCTGAAGCTCGACGCGGCGGTCGCAGCGGGCCGGCTGACGGCGGCGCAGGAGACGGCGGTGCTCGGCCGGATCCAGACGGCGCTGACGAACATCGTCAACCACGTCGCGACGCCGAAGCCGGAGCGTCCGGTCCGGGTCAGCCCGGCCTCGATCCTCCAGCCGGCGCTCTCGTATCTCGGCCTCGACTTCAGGGCCGTGGTCACGCAGCTCCGCAGCGGCAAGACGCTCGCGCAGATCGCGGTCGACCGGGGCAAGACGGCAGCGGGCCTCGTCGACGCGGTAGTCGCCTCGGTCAAGTCGAAGCTCGACGCGAGGGTCGCGGCCGGCAAGCTCAGCGCCGCGGCGGAGTCGACGTTCCTCGCGGCGCTCCAGGCGAACGTCACCAAGCTCGTCAACGGCGCATAGAGCTTCTTAGCCGTCGGTTCGTCTAGGCGGCGGGGGAGAGCGCAGCGATCTCCCGCCGCTCGGCGAGGCGCGACAACGCCTGCGTCTCGATCTGGCGCACGCGCTCGCGCGTGATGCCCATCCGGCGGCCGATCTCCTCGAGCGACTTCGGCTCCATCTCCTCGTCCAGGCCGTAGCGCATGCGGATCACGTCCTGCTCGCGCACCGGCAGCTCGAGGATCGCGCGGTGCAGCGCCGTCTCGTCGAGCGCGACCTGCACTTCCTCCGCCACGTCGTCGGCGGACTGCGCGACGAGGTCGCCGAACGAGGTGTCGCTGTCGTCGCCGACCGCCTTGTCGAGCGACGCGACGGTCCGCGCAGCCGCGCGCGTCTCGCGCACGTGCTTGACGTTCAGCTTCGCCTTTGCGGCGACCTCCTCGTCCGTCGGCATGCGCTCCAGCTGCAGCACGAGCTCCCGCTCGGCGCGCGCGATCTTCTGCTCGCGCTCGACGATGTGCACGGGAATGCGAATCGTGCGTGACTTGTTCGCGACGCCGCGCTGCACCGCCTGGCGGATCCACCACGTCGCGTACGTCGAGAACTTGTAGCCGCGGCGCCAGTCGAACTTCTCGACCGCGCGGATCAGGCCGATGATCCCTTCCTGGATCAGGTCGAGGAGCGTCAGCCCATGGCCCTGGTACTTCTTCGCGATCGAGACGACGAGGCGGAGGTTCGAGTTGACCATCGTGTCCTTCGCCCGCTTGTCGCCGCTCTCGATCCGCTTCGCAAGCTCGACCTCCTCTGCCGCCGTCAGCAGCGGATAGCGTCCGGCCTCGTTCAGGAAGAGCTGCAGCGAGTCGGTCGTCATCGCCGCGACCTGCGCGTTCACGTACGTCGAGTCCTCGACCTCGGGGAGGCCGCAGTCGTCGGTGAGGTCGATGCCACGCTGCTCGATCTGCTCGTACAGCCCGTTCAGCTCCTCCTCGTCGAGGTCGAGCTCCTGGACGAGCTGCGTGAAGAGCGACATGTTGATGCAGCCCATCTCCTCGCCGTGCTCCATCAGGGCACGCAGCTGCTGATCCGCGGTCATGAGGGAAAAACGCGCGAGAGCCGGATCGGGTTCCGGGCCGACCCGCCTGGGTAGACTCCGCGAATGGCGCCCGACTCGGTCTGGGAGATCGTGTTCCTGATGGTCATCCTGAAGATCCCGATCGTGTATCTCTGCGCCGTCATCTATTACGCGATCAAGGCCGAGCCGAAACCGGAGGAAGGCGCGGCCGTGACGAGCGAGCTCGGCCCGGGCGGCGGCGACGGCGGCGCCCGCCGGCGGCGGCTGCCGCGCTTCCCGCGGCCGCACGGCTCGCCGACCCGCCGGTACCCGCGCACGCCGCAGCCCGCAGCCGCGACAATGAAGCGCGATGAGCGCTAGCCCTGTCGAGGAGACCCGCCCGGCGTACACGGTCGCCGGCTTCCTCAGCGCGATGGCGATCGCCGCCGCGCTGATCGCCCTCGCCTGGCATCCGCTGCGGCTGCTCGCGCCCGCGATCGTCGTCTCCCTCGTGGCCGCCGGCATGGCGCCGAAGGGCAACCGGCTCGCTCTGGCGGCGGTCGCGATCGTCGCCGCGTGCTTCTTCGTCGGGCTGCTGATCGCAGTCGTGACGGAGCGCCCGCTCTGGTAGCGGCCGCTGCTTCAATGACATTGGCATGATGGACGGGCTGAACGCCGGCTACGCCGCGCTGCTCCTCGAGCAGTATCTCGACAATCCCAACGCAGTTCCGAGCGAATGGCGCTCGCTGTTCGAGAGCGCGCCGCAGGAGCTGCTGGCGGTGCAGCCGGGCCTCGCGCGCCTGCTCGAGCTGCTCGAGCGCAACGGGAACGGGCATGCGCTCGCGGTCGCCGAGCCGGGACCGCCACCCGCACCGTCCGTCGAGGCGGGCGACGACCTCGCGCCGACGATCGCGGCCGCGATGTCGCTCGTCACGGCGATCCGGACGCACGGGCACCTCGCGGCGCACCTCGACCCGCTCGGCTCCGAGCCGACGGGCGACCCGACGCTCGAGCCCGAGCGCACCGGCTTGACGCCCGAGCGGATGGCGCGTGTTCCCGCGTCCCTCCTTGGCCTCTACGTCGAGGGCGAGACGCTCGCCGACGCGTACCCGCGCCTGCACGACACGTACTGCGGCTCGCTCGCGTACGAGATCGAGCACATCTCCGACCACGAAGAGCGCGTCTGGCTACGGCAGGCGATCGAGTCCGGCCGCTACCGCGCGCCGCTCGCCGAGGACGCGAAGGTGAAGCTGCTGCAGCGACTGACGCAGGTCGAGGGGATGGAGCAGTACCTGCGCCGCGCGTTCCTCGGCCAGAAGCAGTTCTCGCTCGAGGGGCTCGACGTGATGGTGCCGATGCTCGACGAGGCGATCGAGATCGCCTCGGATGCCGGCGCGCACGAGGTCGTGATCGGGATGGCGCACCGCGGCCGCCTCAACGTGCTCACGCACGTCGTTGGCCGCCCGTACCACGTGATCCTGCGCGAGTTCGAGGGCGAGCGGACGATCGACGCCGTCGTCGTCAGCGAGGAGGGCGGCAGCGGCGACGTCAAGTACCACCTCGGCGCCGAAGGCGCACGTGCGACGCGCGCCGGCGAGATCACCGTCACGCTCGCCGCCAACCCGAGCCACCTCGAGGCGGTCGACCCGGTCGTCGAAGGCCGCGCCCGCGCCGAGCAGACCGACCGCTCGACGCGGCAGGGCTATCACGACCCGATGGTCGCGCTGCCGGTGCTCATCCACGGCGACGCGTCGTTCGCCGGCCAGGGCGAGGTCGCGGAGACGCTGAACCTCGAAGGGCTGACCGGCTACTCGACGGGCGGGACACTGCACCTGATCGCGAACAACCAGGTCGGCTTCACGACCGATCCGACCGACGGGCGCTCGACGCGCTATTCGAGCGATCTCGCCAAGGGCTTCGACATACCCATCGTCCACGTCAACGCCGACGACCCGGAGTGCTGTCTCTCTGCGGTGCGGCTCGCGCTCGCGTACCGGCGCCGCTTCGGCCACGACGTCGTCGTCGATCTCGTCGGCTACCGGCGGCATGGGCACAACGAGCAGGACGAGGCTGCCTACACGCAGCCGCTGCTCGCGGCCGCGATCGCTCAGCACCCGACGGTGCGCGACCGCTATGCGGCATCGCTCGTCGAGCGCGGCGTCGTCACGCAGGAGCAGGCGGACGGCCTGCAGAAGGACGTGCTCGACGAGCTCCGCGCCGCGCACGAGGCCCTGAAGGAGAGCATCGCGGCGCCGCACCCGGCGCATGAGGGGCGGATCCCGCGCGACACCGGCGACACCGTCGTCACGGCCGTCGCGGCTGAGACGCTCCGCGAGCTGAACGAGCAGCTCCTGCGCTTCCCCGACTGGTTCACGCCGCACCCGAAGCTGCTCAAGCAGCTCGAGCGGCGGCGGGACCTCGAGGCGATCGACTGGGGCCATGCCGAAGGGCTCGCGTTCGCCTCGCTGCTCGTCGAAGGAATCCCGATCCGCATCACCGGCCAGGACACCGAGCGCGGAACGTTCAGCCACCGCCACGCGGTCCTGCACGACGTTCACACGGGCGCGACGTTCACCGCGATGCAGCATCTCGACGACGCGGGCGCCTCGTTCGAGATCCACAACTCGCCGCTCTCCGAGTACGCGTGCGTCGGCTTCGAGTACGGCTATTCGGCGGCGGCGCCCGAGGCGCTCGTCCTCTGGGAGGCGCAGTTCGGCGACTTCTCGAACGGCGCGCAGATCATCATCGACCAGTTCATCTCGGCCGGGCTGTCGAAGTGGGGCGAGACGTCACGCCTGACGCTGCTGCTGCCGCACGGCTACGAGGGCAACGGGCCGGAGCACTCGAGCGCGCGGCTCGAGCGGTTCCTGCAGCTCGCGGCGCAGGAGAACATCCGGATCGTCAACTGCACGACCTCGGGGCAGTACTTCCACCTGCTGCGGCGGCAGGCGCTCGACGCGACGGCGCGGCCGCTCGTCGTAATGACCCCGAAGGGCCTGCTGCGGCTGAAGCAGGCGTCGTCGACGCTCGGTGATCTCACGGACGGCGGCTTCGCGCCGGTGCTCGACGATCCTGTCTCCCAGAAGGACGGCGTGACGCGGCTCGTGCTCTGCCAGGGCAAGGTCTACTACGACATCGTCGGCCACGAGCAGAACGCCGAGACGAACGACGTCGCGGTCGCGCGCATCGAGCAGCTGTACCCGTTCCCGGTCGAGCAGGCGGCGGCGGTCGTCCGGTCGTACCCGAACCTGCGCGAGGTCGTATGGGCGCAGGAGGAGCCGCAGAACATGGGCGCCTGGCGCGCGATCCGGCACCGTCTCGAGGAGGCGACCGCCGGCGTGCCGCTGACGTATGCGGGCCGGCCGTGGCGCGCCAGCCCGAGCGAGGGCTACCCGACGTCGCACCTGCGCGAGCAGGATCGCATCGTCAAGGCCGCGCTCGGCGGGTAGCTATTTGTAGCGGCGCGAGTTGCGCCGCAGCTCGAGGACGCGCGCGGCCACCTTCGGGCCGTGCTTGCGCGCGAGGTCGAGCACCATCTTCCGCTGCTGCGGCGGCAGCCGGCGGTAGACATCCCAGAGCGTCAGGGCGATGCCGAGCGGGCCGATCCGGGGACGAAGACGCGCCATCAGGCGCCGATCCTACTTGTCGTGGCCGCGCCC
>DASXWV010000050.1:0-7484 GCA_036503495.1 Gaiellaceae bacterium | reverse complement strand
CGAGCTCGGCGGCGTCGCGCTCGAGACGTTCAAGAACGGCGAGACGTACTGCCGCTACGAGGAGTCGATTCGCGGCGCCGACGTCTTCATCGTGCAGACGGGCTGCATGCCGGTCGACCAGAACCTGATGGAGCTGATGTTCATGATCCAGGCGGCGAAGCTTGCGTCCGCCAAGCGGATCACCGCCGTCGTGCCGCTGTTCCCGTACGCGCGGCAGGACCGCAAGGCGAAGCCGCGCGAGCCGATCTCGGCGCGCCTCGTCGCCGACATGCTGCAGCTCGCCGGCGCCGACCGCGTTCTGACGATGGATCTGCACGCCGGACAGATCCAGGGCTTCTTCACGATTCCCGTCGACCACATGACGGCGCTGCCGTTGATGGCGCGCCACTTCAAGGATCTCGGCCTCACCGGCTCCGACGTCGTCTCGGTCGCGCCGGACGAGGGCCGCGCGAAGATGGCCGTCCGCTTCGCGGAGATGATCGAGGCGGAGTTCGCGATCATGCACAAGACGCGCCCGTCGCACGACCAGGTCGAGGTCACTGAGATCACCGGCCGCGTCCGCGGCAAGACGGCGATCGTCGGCGACGACGTGATCATGACGGGCGGGACGCTGATCGCGAACGTCGAGGCGCTGCGCGCGCAGGGCGTTGCGGGCGTGTGGGTCTACGCCACGCACGGCGTCTTCTGCGACAACGCGCTCGCGAAGTTCCACGACGCGCCGATCGACGGCATCGTCGTCACCGACACGGTTCCGATCAACCCCGTCGACATGCCGCCGAACATGACGATCGTGCCGATCGGCCAGCTCCTCGCCGAGACGATCATGAACGTGTTCGCCGACGATTCCGTGTCGGCGATCTTCGGCGGCGAGAACCAGCTGTTCTAGGCCGCAACCAGTTTCGTGGTTCGAGCGTTCTTCTCCTGGAAACGAAAGGAGGGAACACCCGCACATGACTGGTCTCGGAATTCTACTGCTCATCGTCGGCCTGATTCTCTGGCTGACGGTCATGCCGGCGATCGGCTGGGTCCTCATGGCGATCGGCGTGGTGCTGATCGTGCTCGGCCTCGTCCTCGGCATGGCGTGGGGCTTCAGTCGTCGCTCGGCGACCTATTAGCCCGTTGTAGCGTCGGCAGCCCGTGCGGCTGCTGATCGACACTGACACCGCGTCCGACGACGCCGTCGCGCTCTTGCTCGCACTTCGAGCGCCCGGCGTCGTCGTCGACGCGATCACGGTCGTCGCCGGCAACGTCGAGGTCGAGCAGGGCGTCCAGAATGCTCTCTATACCGTCGAGCTCGCCGGTGCGGCGACGCCTGTCTACTCCGGGCGCACCGGCACGACGCACCTCGGACACGCGGTGCACGGGCGCGACGGGATGGGCGACATCGGGTTGCCGCTGCAGGGCCGCCGGCCCGCGGCGGGCGACGCCGTCGACGCGCTCGAGCGCCTGATCGGCGACGCGCCCGGCGAGCACACGCTCGTCACGCTCGGCCCGCTGACGAACGTCGCCGCCCTGCTCGAGCGTGGCATTGCGCCGCTGCTGCGCCGCATCGTGATCATGGGCGGGACCTCCGACGACGTCGGCAACGTCGCGCCGCACGCCGAGTACAACGTCTGGGCCGACCGCGACGCGGCCGCAGCCGTCTTCGCGAGCGGCGCGCGGATCACGATGGTCGGCTGGGACATCTCGCGCAAGCACGCCGTGATCACGCCCGCCGACCAGGAGGAGCTGCGCGCGCTCGGGCCGCTCGGCGCCTTCGCCGTCGGCATCCAGAAGACCTTGATCGAGTTCTGCCGCACGCAGACGAAGCTCGACGGCTTCGATCTCCCGGACCCGATCGCGATGGCGGTCGCGCTCGACCCGCGCGTCGCGACGCAGACGATCCGATCGCGCGTCACCGTCGACCCCGAGACCGCGCAGACGGTTCTGCGCGACGACGGCGAGCCGCAGATCGACGTCGTTGTCGCGGCGTCACGCGAGCGCTTCGTCGCGCTTCTGCGCGATGCGCTCCGCGGCTAGCTGCTCTGCCGCCTCCGCGGGATCGCCGCCGCGCGCGAAGATCTCACGCAGCGTGTCGCCGACCGCGCGCAGGTTCTGCTGCAGCTCGTCCTCGCTCCACCCGCGGTCCTCGAGGCCGATCAGCTGGATGACGCCGCCGGCGTTGATGATGAAATCCGGCGCGTAGAGGATGCCCCGCTCGTGCAGCCGCGCAGCGTCGTCCGGTTCGGCGAGCTGGTTGTTCGCGGAGCCGCCGACGATCTTGCACCGCAGCCGTTCGATCGTCCCGGCGTTCAGCGTCCCGCCGACTGCACACGGCGCGTAGACGTCGCACTCGGTGTCGTAGACGTCGTCGGGCGAGATCACCGTTGCACCGGTCGCGCGAGCGCGCTCCTCGTCGACGTCCGAGACGAGCACCTCGGCGCCGTCCGCCTGCAGCAGCGCGATCAGGTCGCCGCCGACAGCGCCTGCGCCCTGCACCAGCACGCTGCGTCCGCGCAGGTCGGCCGAGCCGAAGACGTGCTCGACGCACGCTTCGAGCCCGGCGTGCACGGCGATCGCCGTGCCGCGGCCGCTGTTGCCGCCGCCGCTCGTCGTCCCGTAGACGAACTCGCACCGTTCTTTCACGATGTCCAGGTCGCTCGGCGAGATGTTCATGTCGCCGGCCGTGCGGTACGTCCCGCCGAGCGACTGCACCAAGTCGCCGTAACGGAGCAGCAGCTTCCGCCGCGCTTCCCCGCTCGGCAGCTCCGGCACGGCGAGCACGGCCTTGCCGCCGCCGCGCTCGAGATTCGCGCCGGCCATCTTCACCGTCATCGCCTGCGACAGCTTCATCGCGTCGGCGAGACCGTCCAACGGCGATGGGTAGACACGCATGCGCGTCCCGCCGCCGGCGGGCCCGAGCACCGTCGAGTGGACGCAGACGAAGATCCACGCGCCGCTCTCGTGGTCGTAGCGGACGACCGCCTCCTCGCCGTCCCAGCGCTCGAACAGCTCCTCGAACACGACGGGATAGTGCCTGTCCTCCGCTACACTGCGCCGCCGAAATGGCCGGTGAACGGACAAAGCTGACGGTTTCCCAGCGCGAGCGGCTCGGGTCGCCCGAGACGCGGCGCCTGCGCAAGCAGGGCCTCGTGCCCGGCGTGCTCTACGGCAGCGGCGAGCCGGTCGCGATCTGCGTCGAGGAGCGCGAGCTCCGGCGTGCGCTCACGGGCGCCGGCGGGCTGCACTCGATCCTCGACGTGCAGATCGACGGCACCGGCAAGTCACACGCGTCGATCCTCAAGGACTACCAGGTGGACAAGGTTCGCGGCCACGTCACGCACGTCGACCTGCAGGAGGTGCGCCTCGACCGGACGATCACCGCGACGGTCACCGTGCAGCTGCACGGCGGCGACGATGCGCCGGGGGTGCGCGAGGGCGGTGTGCTGTCGCAGCCGCTCCGCGAGCTCAGCGTCGAGGCGCTGCCGCTCGAGGTGCCGGAGCACATCGATCTCGACGTCTCGGGCATGGTGACCGGCGACACGCTGCGCGTCGCGGACGTTCCGGTGCCCGAGGGCGTGACGCTGCTCGACGACCCCGAGACCGTGGTCGCGACGGTGACCGCGCCGACGCGCGAGGTCGCGCCGGAGGAGGAGCTCGAGGGTGCCGAGGCAGAGGCGCTCGAGGGCGAGACCGAGGGCGAGACGCCCGAGGGCGGCGCCGAGGCGCCGGCCGAGCCGGAGGCGGACGCCGCCGGCGAGCAGGGCACCGTCGAGGGCTAGCCCGCTATGCGGCTGTGGCCCCGCAGGGAGGGGTCGTCGCTGGACCTGCTCGTCGTCGGGCTGGGCAACCCGGGGCGCGAGTACGCGCGCAACCGCCACAACGCCGGCGCGATGGTCGTCGACGAGCTCGCGCGACGGCACGGCGGCTCGTGGAAGTCGAAGTTCAACGGGCAGCTGGCCGAGATCCGGATCGAGGGGCACAAGCTCGCCCTGCTCAAGCCCGAGACGTACATGAACGAGTCCGGCCGCTCCGTCGGTGCCGCCGCGAAGTTCTTCAAGGTCGACCCGGAGTCGGTGCTCGTCGTCCACGACGAGGGCGACTTCGATCTCGGCCGGCTCGAGCTGAAGTTCGGCGGCGGCCTCGCCGGCCACAACGGCCTGCGCTCGCTGGCACAGCATTTGAAGACGCAGGACTTCCTGCGGCTGCGCATCGGCGTCGGCCGCCCCGAGCGCGGCGACCCCCGGCCGCTCGCCGACTACGTCTTGTCGGACTTCGAGCCGCACGACGATGCCGACGCGCTGATCGCACGCGCCGCCGACGCGGTCGAGCAGCTCGACGCGGACGGGCTCGAGCGCGCGCAGGCGCGCGTCAACCGACGCTAGGACGTCGCGGCCGCAGGCAACGCGGCGATGCACGCCCAGCTTGCATCGACGACCTTCAGGTGCGCGCACTGGCCGTTGTACGGCGTCGCCGCGATCACCGGCACGTGGGCGACGTCCATGTCAACGATGTCGCACTGCCACCCGCTGCCGGTCACGTACTCCGTCTCGGTGCATACGGCGCCCGGCCCGAACGGATTCCCGGGCGGCCCTTCGACCCGGTCGCGTGGCAACTGGCTGTACGCGAACCCCGCGGTGGCGAGCGTCAACGCTCCAATCGCCGTCCAGACGAACGCCCGGAGCGAGACGGCGCGCGGCGTCGGCTCGGGCGATTGCACCCGTGCGTCGGCCGGCGCGCGACGTACGCCGTAGAGCGCCGCGAGCTCGCTATCGGTGAGCTTCGCCCAGTCGCTCGTGCCAGCCCACGCCGCGCTAGACGTTGATGAACCGATAGACGTTGAAGAGAACGACGGCGACGAGCGTCAACGACGCCAGGCGTTCGCCTTGAGTCATCTTCTCTGTGAGCAGCCGCTTCATGGACCCCCGAATATCCGCAGTCAGGTTGCCCGGCTTTCATCGGTTCGGGGTGTCGGTCGTCAACGTCCCTCGAACGGGTAGGTCGCCGCAGTACCATGATCGGCCGCTTTTCATGGACCGTCCTGTACTCAACGCCTTCGTCAGCGAGCTCGTCGAGCACGAGAAGCTCGTCGCGTTCGCCGACGCCCTCCCGGCCCGGGCGCGCGTCAGCGAGGCGGCGCTCCCGATCGTCCTCGCGAGCCTGCACGAGCGCCTGCAGCGCCCGCTCGTCTGCCTCGTGCCGGACGACGTCGATGCACGCGACACCGCCGATGCCGTCTCGTGGTTCCTCGGCGACGACGTCGTCGGGACGCTGCCGAGCCGCGGCGTCTCGTGGTCATCGGGCCTCGAGCCGCCGCCGCACCTCGTCGGCGAGCGCGCCCGCGCGCTGCACGTCCTCGAGCAGGGCGGTCTCGTCTGCGCGAGCGCCCGCGGCCTCTCGGAGCTGCTGCCGCCGCTCGATGCACGCCCGCAGCCGATCGAGCTGCGCGGCGGTGCGGAGACGGGTGTCGACGGCCTCGCCGAGGATCTCGCGCTCGCCGGCTACGCGCGCGTCGAGCGCGTCGACGACCGTGGGCAGTTCGCGGTCCGCGGCGGGCTGATCGACGTCTTCCCGACGACCGGCCGCGAGCCGCTGCGCATCGAGTTCTTCGGCGACGAGGTCGAGTCGATCCGCGCCTTCTCGCCGTTCACGCAGCGCGCGCTCCATCCCGTCGACGCGTGCGTCATCTTCCCGGCCGCCGAGCGCCGCCTCGATCTTCTCGAGGAATGGCACGGCGACGAGGGCGAGACGCGGCCGGTGCCCGACGACCTCGTGCCGGTGCTCGACCGCGCGCCCGACTTCGTCTTCCAGCCGGACGACGTCGAGAAGATCTGGGAGGAGGACGGCGGCGAGGCGCCCGACATCGAGGGCGCGAGCGAGCTCGACCCCTTCCCGCAGTCGCAGCCGTTCGCGTTCGAGGCGCAGCGCCCCGCGATCGCGTCGCGCGGCCTCGCCGAGGCGGAGACCGAGCTCGCGCAGCTCGTGCGCGCTGGGCAGCGCGTCGTCGTCGCGTTTCCGCACCGCGGCGAGGCGCTCCGCACGCAGCAGATGCTGCGCCGCGTCGCCGCGAAGATCCTCGCTCCCGGCGACTCGCTGCCGAACGAGGCCGAGCTGTTCTTCGCCGTCTCGCCGGCGCGCCGCGGCTTCGTCTGGCGCGACCTCGGGCTCGTGCTGCTCCCGGACCACCAGGTCTTCCGCCGCCGCGTCCCGCGCGAGCGCCGGATCGGCGGTCGCGCGCTGCAGTCGTTCGCCGATCTCCGCACCGGCGACTACGTCGTCCACGAGGACCACGGCGTCGCGAAGCTGCTCGGCTTCGAGACGAAGGAGGTCGCCGGCGTCACGCGCGACTACCTGCTGCTCGGCTTCCGCGGCGACGACAAGGTGTACGTCCCGCACGAGCAGCTGGGGAAGGTCTCACGCTACGTCGGCGCCGACGCGAAGCCGCCCGCGCTGAGCAAGCTCGGCGGCAAGGCGTGGGAACTGCTCAAGTCGCGCGCGCGCGAATCGGTGCAGGAGCTCGCCGGCGAGCTGATCTCGCTCTACGCGCAGCGGCAGACGCGCGAGGGGATCGCGTTCGACCTGAGCGACGACATGCTGCAGCAGCTCGAGGCGTCGTTCCCGTACCGCGAGACGCCCGATCAGGAGATCGCGATCGAGGCGGTGAAGGAGGACCTCGAATCGGCGCAGCCGATGGACCGGCTCGTGTGCGGCGACGTCGGCTTCGGCAAGACGGAGGTCGCCGTCCGCGCCGCGTTCGCCGTCGCGATCAACAGCAAACAGGTGCTGATGCTCGCGCCGACGACCATCCTCGCCGAGCAGCATTGGAACACGTTCAGGGAGCGCTTCCGCGACTTCCCGATCAACGTCGAGATGGTGTCGCGCTTCCGGCCGCCGCGCGAGGTCAAGCAGGTGCTCGCCGCGTTCGCCGAGGGGAAGGTCGACGTCCTCATCGGCACCCACCGGGTGCTGTCGCGCGACGTCATCCCGAAGGAGCTCGGGCTCGTCATTCTCGACGAGGAGCAGCGCTTCGGTGTCGCGCAGAAGGAGCTCCTGAAGTCGCTGCGCCTCGAGGTCGACGTACTGACGCTGAGCGCGACGCCGATCCCGCGCACGCTGCACATGTCGCTCGCCGGCATGCGCGACATCTCGATCATCGAGACGCCGCCCGAGGGCCGGCGCCCGATCCGCACGACGGTGGGCGAGTACGACGACGAGCTCGTCAAGCTCGCACTGACCCGCGAGAAGGAGCGCGAGGGCCAGGCCTTCTATCTCCACAACCGCGTCGAGACGATCGAGGACCGTGCCGAGCAGCTGCGCCAGCTGTGTCCTGACCTCCGTTTCCTCGTCGCGCACGGCCAGATGCGCGAGAAGGAGCTCGAGGAAAAGATGCACGCGTTCCTGCGCGGGGACGCCGACGTGCTCGTCTCGACGACGATCATCGAGTCCGGCCTCGACATCCCGCAGGCGAACACGCTCATCGTCGAGCGCGCCGACATGCTCGGCCT
>DASXWV010000049.1:0-21519 GCA_036503495.1 Gaiellaceae bacterium | reverse complement strand
CGACTTCGGTTACCTCCAGGAGCGCGAGCACATGGTGCGCGCCGTCGTCCTCACGCACGGCCACGAGGATCACGTCGGCTCGCTGCCGTACCTGATGCGGCAGGTGCGCGTGCCGCTCGTGATCGGGACGCGGCTCACGCTCGGTCTCGTCAAGTCGAAGCTGGACGAGCACGGCCTCCTGCGCGCGGCGGAGCTGCGCGAGATCGAGCCGGAGAAGGGGCCGGTCCAGATCGGGCCGTTCCGGCTCGAGCTCGTGCGGATGGCACATTCGAGTCCCGACGCCGCCGCCGTCGTGCTCGAGACGCCCGGCGGGCGCTGCGTCCACACCGGCGACTACAAGCTCGACCACCCTCCCGTCGACGGCCAGCGCACCGACGTCGGCAAGCTCGCCGACATCGGCAACCGCGGCGTCTCGCTGTTGCTCGGCGACTCGACGAACGCCGAGCGCGCCGGGTTCACGCAGTCGGAGCGCGTCGTCGGCGAGGCGTTCCGCCAGATCATCCCGCACCGCACCGGCCGCGTCATCGTCTCGTCGTTCGCGTCGAACGTCCATCGCATGCAGCAGGCGGCCGACGTCGCGGTCGAGTGCGGCAGGAAGGTGGCGTTCGTCGGCCGGTCGATGCGCAAGAACGGGAACATCGCGCGCAACCTCGGCTACATGGACGTCCCCGAGGACGCGATCATGCGGCCGCACGAGCTCGCAGAGCTGCCGCGCGGCGAACAGCTGATCCTCTGCACGGGCAGCCAGGGAGAGCCGATGTCAGCGATGACACGCATCGCGTACAACGATCACCCGGCGGTGTCGGTCGAGCCGGGCGACACGGTGATCATCTCGGCGAAGCCGATTCCGGGGAACGAGCTGCGCGTGCACGATGCGATCAACCGGCTCGCCAAGATGGGCGCGGAGGTGCTGCACGAGGACAACGCGCCGGTGCACGTCTCCGGGCACGGCAAGGCGGAGGAGCTGCGCACGATCATCGGCCTGCTGCGGCCGCGCGCGGTGATGCCGGTGCACGGGGAGTTCCGGATGCTGGCCGCGCACGCGCAGATCGCGCGCGAGGGCGGCGTGCCGGAGGAGAACATCCTCATGGCCGAGAACGGCAGCGTCGTCGAGCTGTCCGAGCACGGGGTGCGGATCGTCGACCACGTCACCGCGGGAGTGACCTTCGTCGACGGGCTCGGAGTGGGGGACGTGCACGACGTGGCGCTGCGCGACCGGCGTCGGCTCGCGGAGGACGGGGTGCTGATCGTGGTCGCGACGCTCGCCGGCTCGAACGGGCGCGGTGCGCTGACGGCGCCGCCGGAGCTGATCGTCCGCGGCTTCGGCGAGGGCGCCGAGCCGCTGCTGGAAGAGCTGCGCGCCGAGGCGCAGCGGGTGCTCGAGGAGCTGCTCGCCGACGACGTCACCGAGATCAAGCTGTTGCAGGAGCACGTGCACGACGCGCTCGGCGGTGTCGTCTACGACCGCACGCGGCGGCGGCCGATGATCCTGCCCGTGCTCGTCGAAGTGTGACCGCGTGACCTCCTGGGCCGAGGTGATCGACGACTGCGCCGCGGAGCCCGGCACGGCGCGGCGGTTGATCGCGCAGCTGCGGGCGTGCGAGATCGCGGCGCTCGCGTTCTGCCGGCTGCTCGAGCGATGGGCGCGCGGCGACGCGCAGCCGGCGACGGCGGGCGGGCGCGAGGCGGCCCTGCGGCGTGCGGCCGAACGCGTCGAGACGGCGCTGAGCGGGCTCGAGGAGCCGCTGAAGCGGTATCTGCTGGAGCTGGAGGCAGACGCGCTCGAGGGCCGCTCCTGGTACGGCGGCCCGGGGGCGGCGGAGCTCGTCGATTGGGAGCCCGTGCTGACCCGCGCGGGCGTGCACGTCCGGCCGGAGCGTGTCGCGCAGGCGTATCTCGAGCTGGCGATGCTCGTGCGCGCGCTCGAAGGCCTGAACGCGGCCGCGAGCATCGACGCGCCGCCCGACCGAGGCTCCCTCTGGGCGGGCCTCTTCGACCTGCGGGACAACCTCCTCGGCCGCGCGCTCGACGACGTGCGCGCGCTCGCTGCTTAGAGATCGAACCAGAATGACGCTCGTTGAGCGGTCGCGATAGGCGAGTGCAGCGGAAGGACGCAGGGAGCGCCGCATAGCGCGGCCGCGCGGCACAGTCGCTCATTCTGGTTCGATCTCTTAGCTGCGGGGGTCGCTCTCGCGGGCGAGCCGTGCGGGCTCGCCCCTGTCCTTGCGGATGATGTGGAAGCCGGCCCGCGGCTCGACGATCGACTCGACTTCGGGGATCTCGTGGCCGGGGAGGACGATGAAGAGCGTCGGGTCGGCGCGAACGCGCTCGTACGTCGGCACGTCGACCTCGATCTGCTCGGTGCACTCGAGCATGCCGCACTCGCAGATCACCGCCATCGACTCGGCGACCGTCCCGAACGTCTCGTTCAGCCCCTCGATCTTCTCGTTGATCGACCGGTAGAGGGCCTCGTTCTCACCGATGCGTCGCGTGCGCTCGTCCATGCCCGACTATCGTCGCACACGTGCCGCCCCACCTGACCGTTGTCGGCTCGATCAACCTCGACCTCGTCGCGAAGACGGAGCGGCTGCCGCGGCCGGGCGAGACGGTGACCGACGCAACCTTCTCGCAGATCCCGGGCGGGAAGGGCGCGAACCAGGCGGTTGCCGCGGCGCGGCTCGGCGCCCAGGTCTGCTTCGTCGGAGCTCTCGGCACCGACCCCTTCGCCACCGCCGCCCTCGTCGAGCTCGAGCGCGCCGGGATCGACCTGACGCGTATCAAGCGGAGCCACCTGCCGACGGGCGTCGCGCTGATCACCGTCGACGCGACGGGAGAGAACGAGATCGTCGTCGCGCCGGGCGCGAACGCCGACCTGCGGCCGGACGACCTCGACCTCCCCGACTGCGACGGCGTCCTCTGCCAGCTCGAGATTCCGCTCGAGACCGTCGACCGTGCGTCGACGATCGCGCCGGGCGAGTTCTTCCTCAACGCCGCGCCCGCGCGGAACCGGACGCCCGCCGCCGACGTCACGATCGTCAACCGCTACGAGTACCAGCAGCTCTCGCACCGCGACGGCCTGATCGCGGTCACGCACGGCGCCGAGGGCGCGGTCCTGCTCGAGGACGGCCAGGAGGTGGCGCGCGCGGCGCCGCCCGCCGTCGACGCCGTCGACGGGACGGCGGCCGGCGACGCATTCACTGCGTGCCTCGTCGTCTCGCTGCTCGAGGAGCGCGACCGCGTTGAGGCGCTGCGCCGCGCCTGCATCGCCGGCGCGCTGGCGGCGTCGAAGTTCGGTGCGCAGACATCGCTGCCGACCGCCGAGGAGGTCGACGCACTCCTGTGACCACGCCGATCGTCATCGACTGCGATCCCGGCCACGACGACGCGATGGCGATCCTGCTTGCACTCGCATCGCCGGAGGTCGAAGTGCGCGGGATCAGCACCGTCGGCGGCAACCAGACGCTCGCCAAGATCACGAAGAACGCACTGAAGGTGCTCGAGCTCGTCGACCGCACGGACATCCCCGTCGTCGCCGGCGCCGAAGGGCCGCTGACGCGCGCGCTCCGGACGGCCGCGAACGTGCACGGCGAGAGCGGGCTCGACGGCCCCGACCTGCCTGAGCCGACGGCGAAGCCGGTCGACGGCGACGTCGTCGATGTGCTCGTGGAGTGGCTCGAGCCCGGCGTCGTCCTCGTGCCGACAGGCCCGCTGACGAATGTGGCGCGCCTCCTGCAGAAGCACCCGCGCGCGACCGAGCGCATCGTCTGGATGGGCGGCGCGATCGCCGAGGGCAACGTCACACCGGCGGCGGAGTTCAACGCGTTCGTCGACCCGGAAGCCGCGGCGATCGTCTTCGCGAGCGGGGTCGAGGTGACGATGATCGGCCTCGACGTCACGCACATGGCGCTCTTCGACCGCTCGCACGCCGAGCGGCTGCGCCGCGCCGGCCGGGCCGGGAAGGCGGTGGCAGAGCTCGCCGACTTCTTCCTCGAGTTCCACCGCCGGCGTTACGGGTTCGAGGGCGCGCCGATCCACGACGCGATGGCGGTGGCGCACGTGATCGACCCGACGCTCGTCACGACCGTCGACTGCAACATCTCGATCGAGACGAAGTCGGAGTTCTGCGACGGCCGAACGGTCGTCGACCGCTGGCACGCGACCGACCTGCCCCGAAACGCGAAGGCCGGGATCGACGTCGACGCCGACCGCTTTCTCGAGCTGCTCGTCGAGCGGATCGCATCCCTGCCGTGATCCGCTTCGCCGCGGTCGCGCCGCACGGCGACGTCGAGGGCGCGCCGGAGCTGCTGGCGGCGATGGAAGAGCTCGGCCGCCGCTACGACGGCGCAACGACGGCCGTCGTCGTGACGCCGCACAACGTCCACGTCGAGGGCCACTTCGCCGTCGTCGTCAGCGCCCGCGTCGGCGAGCACGCAGTCGACCGCGAGCTCGCGCTGGCGGTCGTCGCTGCGGCGCGCGCTGCCGGCTTGCCGACACTCGGTGTCTCGTACGGCGGCAACGACCCGAGCGAGGCCGAGCTGCCGCTCGACTGGGGGACGGAGGTGCCGCTTCGCTACGTTCCCGCGCCGAAGGTCGTCGTCGTCGCGCCGGCCCGGGACCGGCCGCTCGAGGAGCACATCCGTTTCGGTGAAGTGCTCGCGCAGTTCGAGGTCTCGCTCATCGCCAGCGCCGACCACGGCCACGCGCACGACGCCGACGGCCCCTACGGCTTCGACGAGGCGGCCGCCGAGTACGACCGGCGCTTCTGCGAGCTGACCGAAACCGGCGACTTCCGGCCGCTGGCCGGGCTCGTGGCCGACGCGAAGGCCGACTCGCTCTGGCAGCTCCTCGTCCTCCAGGGCGCCGTCGGCACCCGGCCGCTCGAGCTCCTCGCCTACGCCGCACCGGCGTACTACGGGATGGCCGTCGCGGTCGCGACGTAGGAGTCTCCGGGCGGCCCGCGAACGAGGCCGCATGCCGCGCCCGAAGCGCAAGAGCAAGCTGCGCCCCAAGACGCCGTCCCGCATCAGGAAGAAGCGGACGAAAGCGCCGCGCGGCCTGCAGCACCCGGAGCTCTGGGGGCTCGGCCTCGTCGCGCTCGGCGCGTTCCTCGCGAGCGTCGTCTATTTCGGCTGGAACGGCGGCTATGTCGGGGGCGCGCTCGCCGACGGCTTCGATGCCCTGATCGGCGGCGCGACCTACGTCCTGCCGATCGCGTTCGTCGGCATCGGCGGCCTGATGGTCGTGCGGAGCGCCCTCGTCGACGTCCGGCCGTTCCGCACCGGGCTGATCATCGTCACCGCGGGCCTGATGATCGCCCTCGGCCGCGACCAGGGCGGCTACTTCGGCCAGGTCCTCGGCGGCGCGGTCGGGATCGCGATCGGCGCGACCGGCTCGACGATCCTCGGCATCCTGCTCCTGCTCGTCGGCGGCCTGCTCCTCTCGGGCGCGTCGCTCGGCGCGATTCTCCGCAGCACCGGCCACCAGGTGCACCAGCGGGTCCGGCAGTCGAGGCGGCGGCAGGCGCAGCAGCCGCTCGAGACGTGGGACGACCCGGAGCCCGCGCCCGTGCCCCTGAAGCCGAAGGCACCGCCCGTCGACGCCGAGCGCGCGTACGCCGACGTGCTCGCGCCGTCGCCGCTCCTCAGCGCCGAGCCCGAGCCCCTCGTGACACAGCAGGAGCAGCTGTTCGAGGACGTGACGAGCGAGCACGCCGAGTACCGGCTGCCCGACCGCAACGTCCTGAACGCGTCGCAGGCGAAGGATGACGACACGGGGGAGACGTCGGCGCGCGTCGCCGACCTGCTCGTCCAGACGCTCGCGCACTTCGGCATCGACGCCAACGTCGTCGGCCAGATCTCGGGCCCGCGCGTGACGCGCTACGAGCTGCAGCTCGCGCCGGGTACGAAGGTGTCAAAGGTCGCGGCGCTGAAGGACGACCTCAGCTACGCGCTCGCGACGACCGAGATCCGGATCCTCGCGCCGATCCCGGGCAAGCAGGCGGTCGGCGTCGAGCTGCCGAACCTCTCCCCGAACCTCGTCACGCTCGGCGACATCTTCGACGACCTGCCGCCGACCGCGTCGCCGCTCGGCGTCTGGATCGGCAAAGACATCAGCGGCGCCGCCGTCTGGACCGATCTCGCGCGCATGCCGCATCTCCTGATCGCGGGCACGACCGGCTCGGGCAAGTCGGGCTGCATCAACACGCTGCTGACGTCGATCTTGTTGCGCGCGACGCCGGACGAGTGCCGGATGATCCTCATCGACCCGAAGCGGATCGAGCTCAACCACTACGAGTCGATCCCGCACCTCCTGACGCCGGTCGTCTCGAGCCCGAAGGAGGCGAGCGCCGTGCTCGCCAACTGCGTCGCCGAGATGGAGCGCCGCTACGAGCGCCTCGCGACCGTGCGCGCCCGCAACCTGAACGAGGCGAACCGCGCGTTCCGTCAGCGCGGCGAGGCGACGCTGCCGTATTTGCTGGTCGTCATCGACGAGCTCGCCGACCTGATGATGGTCGCGCCGCAGGCGGTGGAGGACGCCGTGATCCGGCTCGCACAGAAGTCGCGCGCGGTCGGCATCCATCTCGTGCTCGCGACGCAGCGCCCGTCCGTCGACGTGATCACGGGGATGATCAAGGCGAACGTGCCGTCGCGGATCGCGTTCGCCGTCTCCTCGCAGACGGACTCGCGTGTCATTCTCGACCAGGGCGGCGCCGAGTCGCTGCTCGGCCAGGGCGACATGCTGTTCAAGCCGCTCGGCACGTCGCGCCTGCAGCGCGTCCAGGGCGCATACGTCTCCGAGGAGGAGATCGCGCTCGTCGTCGAGCAGACGCGGCAGCGCGAGCAGGAGCTGGACGAGGCGTATCTCGAGCTGCCGCAGGTTTTCGCCGGCGAGGGCGAGGACGGCGACATGCCCCACGGCGACTTCGACCCGGACGACGATCCGCTGCTCGATAGTGCGATCGAGATGGTGGTGTCGACCCAGACGGCATCTGTGTCGCTGCTGCAGCGGCGGCTCCGCGTCGGCTACACGCGCGCCGGCCGGTTGATCGACATGCTGGAGCGGCGCGGGATCATCAGCGGCTACGAAGGCTCGAAGCCGCGGCGTGTCCTGATCGACGAGTACGCGGCGTCGCCAGAATAGGTCCGTGACCGATCCGCGATTCGAGCAGTTCGCGGAGTGGATGCGGCGCCCCTCCTTCGGCTCGCGCACGAAGCGCGAGGTCGAGCTGAAGGTCTTCGAGCTCCTCTACCGCGACCGGATCGTGGAAGGCACGGTGAACGTCGGCGACGTCGCCGCCGAGCTCGCCGTCACCCGCTCGCGGGCGCGCAGCCTGCTGCTCGAGACGCGGACGCGTCTCGCAGGCGAGCCCGGCGCGCCGTCGCGGGAGCAGCAGCTCGCGGCGTTCGTCCTGCAATGGCCGCGTCGGGGCAGCATCGAGCGCGACGGCGAGCGGCTGCGCGTCGTCGTCGACGACCCGTTCCTGCGCGACCTGCTGCAGAACTTCGCGTACGCCCGCGGCCTCGCCGTCGACCTCTCCTTCAGTCGCGAGATCGTCTCGCTCACGTGGCCGACGTACGTCACGCTCGTGCGCGCCCTTGCGGGCGAGAAGGGTGTCGATCAGGCGCTCGACACGTTCGCCGCGGAGATCCGCGCGGGGCTGCGCGAGCAGCGCGAGCTCGAGCGCGCGTTCCGCGCCGTCGAGCAGGAGAAGGCGACGAAGAGCGACCGATTCGTCCGCTACGCGAAGTTCGCCGTGCGCTACGCGCTGCCCGTGGTGGAGGGCGTGCGCGGCCTCACCGGATGATCCGCTCCGTCCGCGCCGCCGCGAACTGGCTCGACGAGGTCGGCGTCGCGGCGCTGCTCCCGGGCGCCGACCTCGTGCTGCCGTCGCTCTGGGAGCAGGTCGCCGGCACGCGCGAGGTGACGTGGGTGATGGAGCGCTCCGACGGCAAGCTGACCTTCACGCCCGAGATGGACCGCTGCTGGCAGTGGAAGGACGAGCTGCCGGCGCAGGGGCTCGCGCTCGTCGGGAAGCACTTCGGCCGCTGGGCGGCGCTCGTCGCGCCGCGCTTGATCTCGGAGGCGTGGACGGCCGCGGCCGAGCGGCGCGAGGGACTGACCGACGTCCAACGTGAGATCGTCGAGGCGCTCCGCGAGCACGGCGCGTGCACGACGCCGGAGCTGCGCGCGCTCGTCCCGGCTGCGGAGAAGAAGCACGTCGAGCAGCTGCAGCGCGCACTCGTCGTCACGAACTCGCACCTCGTCGAGCAGGAGCAGGGCTGGCCGGCGATCGCCGTCGACCTCGTCGACGAGCTGTGGGACGTTCGTACGGCCGACGACGCGGAGGCCGAGCTCGCGCGCGCCGTTCTCGCCTCGAGTGGCGAGCTCTCGGCCGCCGACCTCGGCGGCGCGCTCGGCTGGCGCGTCGAGCGGGCGCGCGAGGTGCTCGACGCGCTCGGCCTGCGGACGCGCGTCGAGGACGAGATCCGGCTCTACTCGCTCGTCTGAGCCACTGCGAGCGCGACGACGCGCGCCCGGTCGGCGTCGGCGGAGACGTGCGGCTTGAACGCGTGCGCGATCCGCCCGACCCGCAGCGCCAGCGCGAGCGTCTGCTCGTCGCCGCCCCAGGCGTCGATGAACGCACGCGAGATCCCGTTGTCGGGGACGTGGCGGAGCGTCGCGACGAGCGAGAAGTAGGGATGCGAGACGCAGGAATCGCCCCAGTCCATGACCCGCGTCCGGCCGTCACGGACGTAGACGTTGTACTGGTGAAGATCGTCGTGCTGGATCGTCTCGGGGATCCCGCGCGCCGCGAGCTCCGCGCACAGCTCCGCGAACCGGGGCGCAAATCGCCGTAGCCGCTCGTCGTGTGTGGCCTCGACGAGCCGCGCATACCACCCTGGCAGCGTCGCGAGCCGCCGGTCGGGGACGCCGGCCGCGACGTGCTCGTCCGCGTGCGCCGCCTCGCCCTGCTGCAGCTCGACGTACCGCCGCACCGCGTCGACCCAGAGGGGGTCGTCCTCCCCGATGTGCGTGCCCGCGTCGCGCATGAGCAGCCAGTCGTCGCCGTGGTCGACGACCTCGGGGACGCGGTCCGGCCACCGCGCCGCGAGGGCCGCCGTCAGCGGCGCCTCGAATCGCCACGAGGACTTGCACTGCTTCAGCCAGAGGCCGTCGACGCGCCAGACGGTCGACCACGGCTCGTCCGAGACGAGCTCGGCGGCTGCGGGCGGGATCACAGCTGCTCGAGCACCCTGCGCCGGACGCGCGGGTACCACGGGTCGAACTCGGCGGCCGTGGCGGGAGCTCGCCGGCGCACGCGCAGAGCTCGTCGTAGAAGGGGGCAACGCCGCGACGCGGACGTCCGCGTCGCCCGCGTCCAGGCACGATCCTTCTCGAGCCGCGGCGCGCCGTGCGCGCGTGACCATTCCACCGCCTCCATAGAATCGGAAGCATGGCGCGCGTCGCGGTCGTCGGGAGCTACGGCGTCGGCCTGACCGTCGAGCTCGATCGCGTCCCCGCGGCCGGCGAGACGGTCGTCGGGCGGTCGTTCCGCACCGACCACGGCGGCAAGGGCTCGAACCAGGCGATCGGTGCCGCCCGGCTCGGCGCCGAGGTCGATTTCTTGACCGCGGTCGGCGACGACGCGTTCGGCCGCGCGGCACGCGAGCTCTGGCGGGACGAGGGTGTCAGGGCGGAAGCGGTCACGGCCGACGCGGCCACGATGACCGCGCCGATCCTCGTCGAGCCGAGCGGCGAGAACCGGATCGTCATCGTGCCCGGCGCACTCTCGTGTCTGACACCGGGACATGTCGATCTGTTCGGGGACAGGATCGCGGCGGCCGATGTCTGCGTCGTCCAGCTCGAGATCCCCGTCTGGACGGCGCTCTACGCCCTACAGGTTGCAGCAGCGGCCGGGGTGCAGACGATCCTCAATCCCGCGCCGGCGCCGACCGAGCCGATCGATGTGCGCTGCGATTACGTGACGCCGAACGAGACGGAGGCGCCGGCTGTGCGCGGCGCCGACGCGACGCTCGTGCTGACGCTCGGCGACGAGGGTGCGGAACTGCGCGGCGAGCGCATCCCCGCGTTCCCGGCGACGGTCGTCGACACGACGGGCGCGGGCGACGCGTTCACGGCGGCGTTCGCCGTCGCGCTCGCGGAGGGCGTCGACGAGCGCGACGCGGTGCGCTGGGGATGCGCCGCGGGAGCACACATGGTCGAGCACCACGGCGTCGTCCCCGGTCTGCCGACTCGCGAACAGCTGGAGAGGAAGCTCTCATCGCAACTCGTCTGATCATCGACACCGACACGGCGGGCGACGATGTTACGTCGCTCCTGATCGGATTGCTGCACCCGAACGCGCAGCTCGACGCGATCACGATCTGCTGCGGCAACGTCCGCTTCGAGCAGGAGGTCGAGAACGCTCTGTACACAGTCGAGCAGACCGGCAAGCACGTTCCCGTGTACGCCGGCTGCGACCGGCCGCTGCTCGCGGAGTGGGTCGGCGCGGAGTACGTGCACGGTGAGGACGGAATGGGCGACTCGTTCTTTCCGCCGGCCGCTCAACGTGCGGAGCGCGAGCACGCCGTCGACGAGCTGCTACGGCGCGCCGACGACGCGCCCGGTGAGCTGACGATCCTCGCGCAGGCGCCGCTGACGAACATCGCCGCCGCGGTCGTCCGCGACCCGTCTTTTCCCGGGAAAGTGAAACGCCTGTACGTGATGGGCGGCGGCATCGGCAACATCACCCCGGCGGCCGAGTTCAACTTCTACGTCGACCCGGAAGCCGCGAAGATCGTCTTCGCCGCAGGCTTCCCGGTGACGCTCTTCACGTGGACGCTCACGCTCTCACACGGTGTCTTCTTCGACGACGACCTCGCACGCATCGACGAGATCGACACCGAGCTCGCGCGCTTCTACCGCCGGGTGACGCGCAAGGCGGAAGAGTTCGAGCGCGCCATGGGCGTCCCCGGGACGACGCATCCCGACTCGATGGTCGCGGCCGCGATCGTCGAGCCGTCGCTCGTGCTGAAGACGCGCGACGCGTTCGTCGACGTCGAGACGCGCGGCGAGCTGACGCGCGGGTTCAGTCATATCGACTTCGCGAGCCCGACACCGAACTGCACCGTCGTCGAGGACTACGACACGCGCGCGTTCCTCGAGCTGTTCCTGGATGTGCTGCGCGGATGAGGCCGCGAGTCGACACCGCACAGGAGCTGACGCGCTTCCACTACCTCGCACGCGCCGTCGCGCTCGCGTGCGGCGGCTGGATCGCCGGCGTGCCGCAACTCGAGGACAAGGCGCGGCTCGCCGAGATCGCGTGGCAGCAGACGCTCGCGGCGGACGCGTTCCGCGAGCGCGTCTTCGAGCTGCGCTACCCCGTGCGCGTCCTCGAGGAATGGGCCGACGCATCGTTCGACGCGCTGATCGACTCGCCCGACTTCCTCGCCGACCTGCCGCTCGCGCTCGCCGAGCTGACGCGCCGCTACGAGGAGTTCCTCGCGACCATCGACACGCTCGACGACGGCCCGACGGAACGCATCGTCCGCCTGGCCCTTTCGGACACCGAACGTACTGTAATGGTGTCTGACACGGGGTCATGGCCAAAAGGACGGGTCCCGTTCCGTCTGGCCGAGCAGCCTGCGCGCGACGACCGGTACGCGCGCCACAGCTTCTACTGGCCGGACACGATCGTCCCCGGCTACCCGTACGGCGAAGGTGTCGCGCTGCAGATCCGCAGCGCGGTCAGCCATCTCAACGAGGTCTGGGCGGTCGAGACCGCCGGCGCGATCCTGTACGCGCTCGCGCCCGAGCTCGGCTGGGAGTGGATCCGCGACGCCGGCCGGTGGACGTACGACGAGGCGCGGCACATGCTGATGGGGAAGCGCCGCCTCGACACGTGGGGCCTCGCACCCGACAAGACACCGCTCGGCGGCTACATCTACGAGGCCTGCGCCGGCGAGGATCCGCTCTACCGGCTCGGCATGCTCGGCTACTTCGAGACGAAGAACATCGGCCGCAAGAAGGAGCGCGCAGAGGCCTTCCACGCCCTCGGCGACAGCCTCTCCGAGATCGACATGGAGTTCGACTGGGCCGACGAGACGCTGCACGCCGAGTACGGACGGCGCTGGCTGAAGGAGCTGCTCCGCCGCCGCGGCGAGGATCCCGAGAGCTGGCCCCAGGTGCTCCAGCGGTGCGAGCAGCTCGTCGCCGACCGCGTGGCCGAGGCGACCGACGCCGACCGCGAGGCGATCGTCGCAACCGCCGAAACCCTGCTCGAAGCTGCCGAGACGACCGTCGGCCGTCCAGCGTCGCCATAGGCGACGCGGTTTACCTGCCGGGCGACGGCGTCTCCGACGCCGTCGCTTCCAGCCTCTCCGAGGTTTAGGATCGACACGGTCGCGCGCGCGGAAGCGCGGGCGCGGCGGACTGGGTATCCGGGATTCAGAGGAGGCGGAGTGAAGAAACGGTGGTTGAGCCTTGCCGTACTCGCGGCGGGCGTCGCGGTGCTCGCGGCGGGCTGCGGCAGCAGCAACAACTCGAGCAGCAGCACGACGACAACGAGCGCGAGCGGCGGCGGTGGGAACTTCATCGCCTGCCTCGTGAGCGACGTCGCGAAGTTCAACGACAAGGGCTTCAACGAGAACCAGCTGACCGGCGCGAAGCGCGCGGCGAGCGATCTCGGCGTCAAGGTGATCACGGCCGAGTCGAACTCCGCCGCGGATTACGTGCCGAACCTCGCCTCGTGCGGCCGCAAGGGCGCGGGAGTCGTCATCGCGGCAGGCTTCCTGCTTGCGAAGGCGGAGAACACCGTCGCGAAGCAGTACCCGAAGATCGACTTCGCGATCACCGACGACTCGATCCACGACCCGGCCTTCACCGCGTCGACGAACATCCAGGGCCTGACGTACGCGACGCAGGAGAACAGCTACCTCGTCGGCTGCCTCGCCGGCCTGATGGTCAAGAAGCAGGGCGGCAAGCAGGTGATCGGCGTCGTCGGCGGCATCAAGATCCCGCCGGTCGACACGTTCCTCGCCGGCTACAAGGCGGGCGCGGAGAAGTGCGACCCGGGGATCAAGGTCCTGATCGGGTACTCGCAGGACTTCAACGACAAGGCGAAGTGCAAGACGGTCGCGCAGAACCAGATCGACCAGGGCTCGCAGGTCGAGTTCAACGTCGCCGGCCCGTGCGGGATCGCCACGCTCGACGCCGCCGACCAGGCCGGGATCTGGGGGATCGGCGTGGACGTCGACCAGGCGTACCTGTATCCGAAGTCGGTCCTGACGAGCGCCGTCAAGCGCGTCGACGTCGGCGTCTACGACACGATCAAGGCGTCGAAGAACGGCACGTTCAAGGGCGGCACCGACGCCGTCTTCAACCTGAAGAACAACGGCGTCGCACTCGGCAAGGTCAACTCGAAGGTGCCGAAGGACTTCCTGACGCAGATCGACGACCTGAAGCAGCAGATCATCGACGGCAAGATCGTGCCGCCGACCGAGCTCCCGAAGAGCGGGTAGCGAGGGCCTGACCCACGACGGAGCGGGCCGCCGCGGACGGCGGCCCGCTCCTTCCTACAATCGCGTCAGATGGCGGCCGCCGCACCTCCGGTCCTCGAGCTCCGCAGGATCACGAAGCGCTTTCCGGGCGTCCTCGCGAACGACGCCGTCGACTTCGACCTCCGCGACGGGGAGGTGCACGCGCTGCTCGGCGAGAACGGCGCCGGCAAGTCGACGCTGATGAACATCCTCTACGGCCTCTACCGCCACGACGAGGGCGAGATCCTCCTCAACGGCAAGCCGGTGGAGATCGACTCCCCGCACGCGGCGATCGCCGCCGGGATCGGCATGGTGCACCAGCACTTCATGCTCATCCCGGTGATGACGGTCGCCGAGAACATCGTCCTCGCGTCCGAGCCGACGCGGAGCGGCGTCCTGCTCGACATGGCGGCGGCCGAGCAGCGCGTCCGCGAGCTCGCCGACCGGTTCAGCTTCCGCATCGACCCGCACGCGCGCGTGCAGGACATCACCGTCGGCCAGCAGCAGCGCGTCGAGATCCTGAAGGCGCTCTACCGCAACGCCGACATCCTCATCCTCGACGAGCCGACGGCGGTGCTGACGCCGCAGGAGGCGATCGAGCTGTTCGAGATCCTCAAGGCGCTCGTCGCCGAGGGGATGTCCGTGATCTTCATCTCCCACAAGCTGAACGAGGTGCTCGAGATCGCCGACCGGATCACCGTGCTGCGGCGGGGCAAGAAGGTCGACACGATCCCGCGCGAAGGCGCGACCGAGGCGGGGCTGGCGCGGATGATGGTCGGCCGCGACGTCCTGCTGCGCGTCGACAAGCGCGCGGCGACGCCGGGCGAGACGCTGCTCGAGGTCGAGGACCTGCACGTCCTCGACGACCGCGGCCTCGAGGCGGTACGCGGCGTGTCGCTGACGGTGCGCGGGGGCGAGATCGTCGCGGTCGCCGGCGTCGACGGCAACGGCCAGACGGAGATGATCGACGCACTGACCGGGCTGCGCTCCGCGACGAGCGGGCGGATCGTCGTCGGCGGCCGCGACCGGACGCACGCGTCGGCGCACGAGCTGCTGCAGAGCGGCCTCGGCCACATCCCCGAGGACCGCCACCGGCGCGGGCTCGTGCTGGAGTTCTCGCTCGCCGAGAACCTCGTGCTGCACGACTACGCAAACCAACCGTACGCGCGCCGCGGCTTCCTCAACCCGCGCCGCATCGTCCAGACCGCGCGGCGGTTGCTGAGCGAGTTCGACGTTCGCGGCGGCAATGCGGCGACGCCCGCCTCTGCGCTCTCCGGCGGCAACCAGCAGAAGGTCGTGATCGCACGCGAGGTCGAGCGCGACCCGCGCGTGCTGATCGCGGCGCAGCCGACGCGCGGCCTCGACGTCGGCGCGATCGAGTTCGTCCACCGCCGCCTCGTCGAGCAGCGCGACGCGGGCAAAGGCGTGCTCCTCGTCTCGCTCGAGCTCGAGGAGGTGCTGTCGCTCGCCGACCGCATCCTCGTCATCTACGAGGGCCGGATCGTCGGCGAGTTCGGCCCCGACGCGACCGAGGAGGAGCTGGGGATCGCGATGACCGGCGGGACGAGAGCGGCCGCGTGACAGAGCTCCCGCCCGACGCGCCGCGGCCGGAGCCGATCGGCGAGAAGCCCGAGGGGTACGCACCGAGCGTCGCCGAGCGGCTCGCCTTCTACCAGCGGGCGGGCGGCGTGATCACGCCGCTGATCACGGTCATCATCGCCTTCTTCGCCGGCGGGCTCGTCGTGCTCGCGACGGGCCACAACCCGCTGCGCACGTACAAGGCGATCTGGGAGGGAACGGGCCTCAACTGGTTCTTCCATTTCGGCAACTACCACATCGACATCCCGTTCACCAACCAGCACATCTTCTTCTGGTGGAACACCGACACGAACGGGCTCGCCGCCTACAACCTGACGCAGACGCTGATCCTGACGACGACGCTCGTCCTCACCGGACTCGCGGTCGCGTTCGCGTTCCGCTGCGGCCTGTTCAACATCGGCGGGCAAGGCCAGTACGTCAGCGGCGCGATCGTGTCGACGTGGGTCGGGACGTCGTGGGCCGGCATGACGCAGGGCGTGCACGTGTTCCTCGCGATCGCGCTCGCGATGCTCGCCGGCGCCGGCCTCGCAGCGGTCGCCGGCTTCCTCAAGGCGACGGTGGGCGCGCACGAGGTGATCACGACGATCATGCTCAACTGGATCGCCTACTGGGTCGGCAGCTTCCTGTTCGGCCGCGGCGGCCCGCTGCAGAACACGGCCGACATCTCGGTGCCGATCTCGAGCGACGTGACGCCGTCGGGGAAGCTGCCTGTCCTCTGGGGGAACCCCGACCTGCAGGCGCTGCACGTCGGCTTCTTCATCGCGCTCGGCGCACTCGTCGTCTTCTGGCTGATGCTGAACCGGACGACGCTCGGCTACCAGGTGCGCGCCGTCGGCTTCAACCCCGAGGCCGCGCGCTACGGCGGCATCAACGTGTCGCGCAACTACGTGTACGCGATGGCGATCTCGGGCGCGTTCGCCGGGCTCGGCGGCGCGATCGACATCCTCGGCTGGCAGTACCGGCTCGGCGTGCTCGACATCCAGGTGTCGAACATCGGCTTCATCGGCATCGCCGTCGCGCTGCTCGGCCGCAACACTGCCGTCGGCGTAGGCCTGGCTGCGCTCCTCTTCGGCTCGCTCGTCAACGGCACGTCGACGCGCGGCCTCGACGCGACCGTCTTCCCGCCGGAGCTCGCCGGCAACCTGACGCTGATGATCCAGGCGCTCGTCCTGCTGTTCGTCGGTGCCGACGTGCTCGTGCTGTATCTCTGGCAGGCGCGCCGCCATCTCGGCCTCGGGCGGCGTACGCCGCCGCCGCCGCAGCCGGAGGTGACGGCGTGAACGCGGTCGCCGCGCGGATGGAGCGCTACGCGCAGACGCCGCGCACCGTCGCGTGGGCGGGCGTGATCGTCGGCACGCTCGCGTTCTGGTTCTCGCTGCCGCCGGTCGAGGCGCGCGCGCCGTGGGTGCCGATCGTCGTCGGCCTGATCGCGATCGCCTGCGGGATCTGGGCGGTCACGCGCGGCGTCGGCCGGCTCGCGTGGGGCGCGGTCGTCGTCGGCGCGATCGGGATCCTGCTCGGCGTCCTCGCGACGCGGTCCTCGGAGGGCCATCTCGACTCGGTCGTGACCTGGGGGTCGCTGATCGGCTCGACGCTCGTCTGGGCGACGCCGCTCTGCTACGCGGCCGTCGGCGGCATGATCAACGAGCGCAGCGGCGTCATCAACATCGGCCTCGAGGGGATGATGCTCGCCGGCGCGTTCTTCGCCTGCCTCGGCGCGGACAAGTTCGACAGCTGGGGGATGGGCCTGCTGGTCGCGGCGATCGCGGGCGCGGGGTTTGCCCTCGTGCACGCGTTCTTCGCGATCCACCTGCGTGCCGACCAGATCGTCGGCGGCACCGCGATCAACTTCCTCGCGCTCGGCGTCACCGGCTACTTCTTCATCCAGGTCTACGGCGCGAACGGGACGCCGGGCGACCTGCCGCGCATCCCGAACGTCGACCTCGGCCTCGGCCGCCACACGTTCTTCGGCGACGCGATCGGCCGCCTCAACATCATGATCTGGGCGTCGTTCGCGCTCCTGATCGTCGCGCACATCGTCCTCTTCCACACGCCGCTCGGCCTGCGGCTGCGCGCGGTCGGCGAGCACCCGCGCGCCGCGGACACGGTCGGCATCTCCGTGTATCTGACGCGGTACGTCGCAGTCGTCGTCTCGGGCATCCTCGCCGCGCTCGGCGGTGCCTACCTGTCGATCGGCTTCGTCGGCTCGTTCGGCGAGAACATGACCGCGGGACGTGGCTTCATCGCGCTCGCAGCGGTCATCTTCGGCAACTGGCGCCCCTTCGGGGCCTATGCAGCCGCGATCCTCTTCGGCGCGTCGACTGCGCTCTCGTTCCGGCTCGCCGTGTACTCGGACGCGGCGTCCGTCCTCTTCCAGTCCCTGCCGTACGTCCTGACGCTGATCGCAGTCGCCGGCGTGATCGGCCGACCGGTTCCGCCCGCAGCGGTTGGCCGCCCGTACGCGAAGCAGTAGCGGCGCCGGCCTCGCGGTCGCGCTCGCGGTCGTCGGGGTGGTCGCGCTCCCGGCGGCCGTCGGGTACTCCCGCGAGAGCTCGACGTTCAGCCTGCTCGACGCAGCGTGGTTCATCCCGCTCGCCGCGGTCGCGAGCGTCGCCGCGCTGCTCGTCGTCCGCGGCACGGGCGGGCACGTCCAGTTCGCGCCGCTCCGGAGCGCGCGCGTGGCCCGCGTCCTCGCCGTCGCGGGCATCTGCATCGCGCTCGCAGGCGCAATCGCGGTCGGCTTCTACGAGCTCCTGCTCAGGCTCGAGGGATAGCGGAGCTAGGGCTACCCTGTCGCGATGTTCGAGCTCGGCAACTCCCTGCGCGAAGCGCGCGTCCGCCAGGCGCTCGACTACCCGCAGGTCGAGCTCGCGACGAAGATCCGTGCCAAGTACCTGCGCGCGCTCGAGGACGAGGCGTTCGAGATCCTGCCCTCCGAGACGTACGTCAAGGGATTCCTCCGCTCGTACGCGGATTTCCTCGGCCTCGACGGCCAGGTCTACGTCGACGAGTACAACTCGCGCTACGGCAGCGAGCGATCCCTCGCGGAGCGGCCCCGCCGCGCGCGCGTGCACCAGGACCGCGGGCTCGAGCGCAAGGTCGTGCTCGTCGCGCTCGCCGGGATCGCGGCGCTGACAGCGCTCGTGATCGCCGCCTGGAAGTTCGGCGGCAGCGAGAGCCCGACCGTCGTCCCGCGAGCCGTGCAGGCGCCGAAGGCACGGGCCGAGCTCGTGCTCCGCGGCGTCGGGCGCGGCACGTATGTCGAGGTTCACCGCAATGCAGCGACCGGCAGGCTCGTCCTCGCGGCGACGGTCGGCCGCGGTGACGTGCAGCGCATCGCGGGTAGCAGGTTCTGGCTGTACATCCGCCGCTCGGGCGGCCTCGCGGTGCGACTGAACGGCCGGGCGGTCTCGCTGCCGGCACGGAAGAACCTGCGCGTCCTCGTGACGCCGAGGCGCACGTCGCTGACGAGCGGTTGACCCCGGCCGCGTGAGCTGGCCTCATTGAGCAGGCCGCGCGCGGTCGTCGTCGTCACGGGCAGCGAGCTCGTGCGCGGCGAGCGCACCGACCTGAACGGCCCCTTTCTCGCGCGCGAGGCGCTGAAGCACGGGCTCGAGCCGGCGCGCATCTCGATCGTCGGCGACGCGCCCGCCGAGCTCGAGCTCGCGTTACGCGACGCGCTTACGGCGGACGCCGTCCTCGTCTCGGGCGGCCTCGGCCCGACACACGACGACCGCACCGTCGAGATGGTCGCGCGGGCGCTCGGGCTGCCGCTCGAGGTCGATCCCGAGCTCGAGGCGCAGATCGAGGCGGTCTCGCGTGCTGCGGCAGCGCGGCTGCGCCGCGACTACGCGCAGTTCGCACCGGGTGTGACGAAGCAGGCGACGAAGCCGGAGACCGCGATCTCGCTCGGCCTCGCCGGCACCGCGCCCGGCCTGCTGATCCCGCGCGGAGACGGCCGCGTCGTCGTCGTCCTGCCGGGCCCTCCCGGCGAGCTGCAGCGGCTCTGGCCGAACGCGCTCGCGACCGACGCGTTCCGCGCGCTGCTCGCGCGCACACGCGCCCCGGGCCGCCGCGTCTACCGGTTGTTCGGGGTCTCCGAGTCGGCGGTCGCGCGGGCGCTCGACACGGCCGGCGGCGACGGCGACGGCGTCGAGACGACGATCTGCGCGCGCGACTTCGAGATCCACGTCGACTTCGTCGTCGAGCCGGGTGCCGAGGCGCGCGCCGACACGCTCGAGCGCGAGTTCCTCGGCCCGCTCGACGAGTGGCTGTACGGGCGGGACGAGCGCGGGGTGGAGGAGCACGTGCTCGAGCTGTGCCGCGCGCGCGGGCTGACGCTCGCGACCGCGGAGTCGTGCAGCGGCGGGCTCGTCGCGGCGCGGCTGACGTCGGTGCCGGGATCCTCCGACGTCCTCCTCGGCGGCGTCGTCGCCTATGCGAACGAGGTCAAGGAGCGCGAGCTCGGCGTCCCGCGTGCGCTGCTCGAGCAGCACGGAGCCGTCTCGGCCGAGGTCGCGGCTGCGATGGCGCACGGCGCGCGCGAGCGGCTCGGGTGCGACGTCGCGGTCTCGGTGACCGGCGTCGCCGGGCCGGGCGGCGGTACGGAGGAGAAGCCCGTCGGGCTCGTCTACGTCCACGCGGAAGGCCCCGACGGCGGCCTCGGCCGCGAGTTCAACTTCCCCGGCGACCGCGCAGCGGTGCGTGCGCGCTCGGTCGTGATCGCGCTCCACCTGGTTCGCACACTTTTGACACGGAGCCGCGACGAAGTCGTATGACTTCGGGCGGTAGCGTCGCCGGCGATGAGCGGCTGCGCCTCTTCCTCGCGCTGCAACTGCCGGAGCGCTGGCTCGACGCGATCGTCGCCTGGCAGGCGCGCGCGTTCGCCGGCGCCCGCGTCCGGGTCGTGCCGCGGGAGCACCTGCACATGACGCTCGTCTTCCTCGGCTCGCGGCCGGCGCGCGAGCTGCCGGCGATCGTCGGGCGGCTGCGCGAGGCGGCGGCAGCCGCGGCCGAGATCCGCCTGCAGCCGGACCGGTACCGCGAGACGCGAGGTGCGGCGATGCTCACGTTCGAGGACGTCGGCGGCGCCGGCGGCGCGCTCGCCGACGCAGCCGGGCGGGACGAGGACCGGCCGTGGCTGCCGCACGTCACCGTCGGCCGCTACCGGGACCGGCCGAGGCTGCGGCAGGAGTTCCCGGATACGATACGAACAGATGTTCTGGTTCCGTCCGACGCGGCTGCTTATCTGTCCAGGCTGCGCCCGAGCGGTGCCGAGTACGAAATTCTGGAGTCGATCGCTTTAGGAGGCTGGGAACGTGGACAAGCAAGACGCCCTTGACGTCGCCCTCGGGCAGATCGAGCGCCAGTTCGGCAAAGGCTCGGTCATGAAGATGAACGACCGCGCCGCCGTCGCGATCGGCGCAGTGTCTACTGGATCCCTCGCGCTCGATCTCGCGCTCGGGATCGGCGGGTTGCCCAGAGGCCGCATCGTCGAGGTGTTCGGCCCCGAGTCGTCCGGCAAGACGACGCTCGTCTATCACGTGATCGCCGAGGCGCAGCGGCGCGGCGGCATCTGCGCGTTCATCGACGCCGAGCACGCAATGGACCCGGCGTACGCGAAGCGGATCGGCGTCGACATCGACAACCTGCTCGTGTCGCAGCCCGACACCGGCGAGCAGGCGCTCGAGATCGCCGAGCTGCTCATCCGCTCCGGCGCGCTCGACGTCGTCGCCGTCGACTCGGTCGCGGCGCTGACGCCGAAGGCGGAGATCGAAGGGGAGATGGGCGACTCGCACGTCGGCCTGCAGGCGCGCCTCATGTCGCAGGCGCTCCGCAAGCTCGCCGGCACGCTCAATCGCACCGACACGATCTGTCTCTTCACGAACCAGCTGCGCGAGAAGATCGGCGTCATGTTCGGCAACCCGGAGACGACGCCCGGCGGCCGCGCGCTCAAGTTCTACTCGTCGATCCGCCTCGACATCCGCCGGATCGAGACACTGAAGGAAGGCGTCGAGGCGATCGGCAACCGCATCCGCGTCAAGGTCGTGAAGAACAAGGTCGCGCCGCCGTTCAAGCAGGCGGAGTTCGACATCATGTACGGCACCGGCTTCTCCTGGGAGGGGACCGTCGTCGACGTCGCCGTCGAGCGGAAGGTCGTGACCAAGTCGGGCTCGTACTTCAGCTTCGGCGACGAGCGGCTCGGCCAGGGCCGCCAGAACGCGACGGCGTTCCTCCGCGAGCATCCCGACGTGACGCAGGCGATCCTCCAGCGGATCCAGCTCGAGGTCGGGCCGGAGCAGGTCGTCTCGGCGCGGCTCCTGCCGATCGCGGTCGAGGAAGCGGTCGAGAACGGCGCGCCCGAGGGGAAGGCGACCAGGGC
>DASXWV010000048.1:0-6057 GCA_036503495.1 Gaiellaceae bacterium | reverse complement strand
ACAGCTCGAGGTCGAGCTCGCCCTCGCCGACGCGCAAGACGTAGCCCGGCGAATGCGTCATGAGCACGTCGGCCGGTAAGCGCTTCCGCAGACGCGATACGTACACCTGCACGGCGGCCACCGCTCGCTCGGGCGGGCCGTCTCCCCACAGCTCGTCGATCAGCCGCCGCCGCGAGACCGTGCGGTTCGCGTTCAGGAGGAGCAGGGCGAGCAATGCGCGCTGCTTCGCACCACCGAGGGGAAGCGATTCGTCGCCATCCCGGACCTCCAACGGCCCGAGAATCCGATAGTCCATCACCGCACTTCTACTCCTCCTCGACCGCGGGCGCCACTCCGCGGTCGAGGCAAGAGCGGCGTTCGGCTATTCGCCTGCGGAGCACGCCGCGGTCGGAGCCGCGGCGTCAGCCCACTCGTCGCCAGTCCGGCTCGTTGCGAGTCGGAGCGCGGCACCGGCGTCGAGGACGCCGCACCCGGCACTCGGTTTCCAGCCGCTGTCTCGCTGCGCCGACTCCTTGATGATGTCGGCAACCTGAGAGTTCGTCAGCTGCGGCTGTACTGCCCAGATCAGCGCGGCAACCCCGGCGACCTCGGGTGCCGAGAACGAGGTGCCCGCGACATACGTGTAGGCGGCCCCGGCCGCACCGCCCCAGGTCGGGTAGCAGGACCCATCGAACGCGGGACTACCGGGTGCAAGGGCGACGAGGACGCCGCTGCAAGCGCCGTCATAGATGCCCGGCGCAAGCACCGACAGGTGCCGCCCCGAGTTCGAGAAGAAGGCGAGCTTCCCGTGGACTTCGCTCGCGCCGACGGCGAGCCCGTAACTCGGCCCGCCGCCGGCCGGCTGGAGATCGGCGGCCGGATGTGCGACGGCGCGGGCCGAGTTCCCGGCGGCGGCGACGAGCAACATGCCGTCGGCCGCGGCCTTGTGGATGGCGTCGAGCATGATCGGCGTCTCCGGCGCGCCACCCCCGAAGCTCATGTTCACGATCCGGACGCCCAACGAGTCGAGCTTCATCAGTGCCGCCGCGGTTGACACATCCGTGAACGCCCACGCGCGAACGGCGATCAGATGCGTCGCTCCTCCGAACCCGGCCATGCCGAAGCCGTCATTGACGTTCGCGGCTATCAACGACGCGACAGCCGTGCCGTGGCCGAAGAGGTCGGACGCGGAGCGATCGCGCGTCAGTTTGCCCATGCGGGAAACTGTCCACCGTTCGTCGACCTTGCCCGCGAGGTCCGGGACGTCGGCGGCCCCGCTGTCGATCGTCCCGACCACGACGGACGGGCTCCCCGCTGAGATCTCGAGGGCCTCGTCGACGTGGGCCGCCGCGAACTGCCACTCGAGCGGAAGTTGTGTCGCGGGATCGATTGCAGACACGAATGGATCCGCCGGCACCGCCGTCAGGCGGCGGTGCGACCCGAGCGGCGAGAGGTAGCGGATCCGGCGATCGTGGATCGCGTTCGCGAGCAGCGCTCGAGTGACGACGACCTCCGCCGCGCGAAGCTGCGGAAAGAGAGCGCTCACCCGGAACCGATACCGGCTGCGCAGGAGCAGAACCTGCCGCATCGACGCCACGCCGAGCACGGCGGCAACCCCGGAGACCGCGGAGCGACCCTCGAGCGTGTGCGCCGACGGATGCCAGCGGTACCAGTGCATCGTCGACGGCGGTGCGGCGGCAGCCGGCAGTGCGAGCGCGAGCAACCCGGCGGCCGTCGAGAGCGCGGCAGCGACCATCCGAGTCCGAGTGCGCATCGGCCCTCCTCGAGTTGCTCGGCCGCGAGGTGCGGCCGCTCAACCGAGGCTCGGCTGGAGCGCTAAACGGATACTTGCACTGCGCTAAACGCCCGCTGACTGCGCACGCAGCGGCGCGAAGTGCGCCCGGCATGATTCGAACATGCGACCTCTGCCTCCGCAGGGCAGCGCTCTATCCCCTGAGCTACGGGCGCCTCGGGACGCACCAGTGTAGCCGGGTCAGGGCCGAAGCGGCAGCCGCGCACGCCTGACGCACTCGCTGTGCGCGTGCCGCCGCCGGGACGCGTCGCCCTCCGGCGCGATCAGCAGGTGATCGCTCATCGCGTGCAGCAGGTCACCGCAGAGCGGGCAGCGGTACGTGGCCGGCTTCAACGACCGCACCGGCCGGACCGACCACCACTCAGGCGACGGCGAGCGCTGCGTCATCCGGCACCTCGACGCGAACGTAGGCGAGCGCGAGCACGGAGCCGTCGTCGCGACGAACCGCGGAGGTGACGCGGCCGACGACCTTGCCCTCGTGCAGCAGCTCTGCGTCGTACTCCGGCACGTCCTCGAGCTGCAGCACGCGCAGCGAGCGGTTCGGGTGACCGCGGTAGTGCAGCCGCGCCACCGGCTCCTGTCCCGGATAGCACCCCTTGGTGAACGAGATGTGCGTCGCCTCGAGGCCGGCCTCCGCGGGTAGCACGCGATCGTCGAGCTCGCGGCCCCAGCGCGGCACGCCCGCGGCGACGCGGCGCGTCTCGAGCTCCTCCTGCGACAGCGTCGGCGCGAGGCCGGTGTCGAGCGCCTCGCGGGCGCCGGGGAAGTCGGTCGCGAGCCCGTCGGCGTCCGCCCCGAACAGGAGCACCGACTCATGCTCTTCGCTGTCGATCTCACACCGCGCGCGCAGCCGCATCCGTGTCAGCAGCGCGCGCACCGCCTCGCCGAGCTCCGGCTCCGTCAGCAGGAGGAAGTCGTCCTCACCGCGGCGCCACACGACGAGCGGCGCGATCACGCGCGCCTTCGCGGTCAGCAGCAACGCGGGACAGGCGTTGCCGACCTGTAACGCTTCGACGTCGTTCGAGACCATTCGCTGCAGATAGTCACGCGCATCCGGTCCGGCAACGCGGACGAATGCGCGAGGCCGAATCGCGATATCCACGACAACTAGTGTAGGAATCGATGCCGCTCTTCAGATCGAAAGCAGAGGACAAGGTTCGCGAGGCCGGTTACGACCCGGCGCGGCTCCCGCCCGGGCAGTACTACACGGAGAAGTGGCCGGTGCTGCACGCGGGCGAGATCCCCGACGTCGATCTCGCGACGTGGACGTTGAGCGTCGGCGGCGAGGTCGACGAGCCCCTCACCCTCACCTACGACGAGCTGCGCGCGCTGCCGGCGACGACGGTGACGACCGACATCCACTGCGTCACCCGCTGGAGCCGGTTCGACGCCGGGTTCACGGGCGTGCACTGGCGCGAGCTCGCGAAGCTCTGCCGCCCCAGGCAGACCGCCAACTTCGCGATCGCGCACGCCGAGCACGGCTTCACCGCCAACGTCCCGCTGTCGGCGCTCGAGGACGAGAACGCCCTGATCGCCTACGACGCCGACGGCGAGCCGCTGGCGCCCGAGCACGGCTGGCCCGTCCGGCTCGTCGTCCCTTCGAAGTACTTCTGGAAGAGCGCCAAGTGGCTCACCGGCATCGAGCTCTCCTCGATCGACAAGCCCGGCTTCTGGGAGCGCTACGGCTACCACAACGACGCCGATTTCTGGCAGGAAGAGCGGTACGGATTTTAGGGCTAAAGGAATCCCGGCCGGCTGCCGAATAAGGGGCTACCCACCTCCCCACTCCCCAAGTGGATCGAAGGGCCCGCAGCTGCGGGCCCTTCGCTTTTCAGCCCTCCGTGAGGGTCTTCCGCAGGGCCTCCTCCAGGCGGCGCATCGCCTCGAGCGTCTCCTCCTCGTCGGCGTCGAGGTGCTGCCGGACCTGCTGGATCGCCTCCGTGAACCGCGCGCTGTTCCGAGCGTTCGTCGCCTTGCCGCGCGCGGTCAGCTCGAGGAGGTAGGAGCGGCCGTCGTCGGGATTCGCGATCCGACGCACCTGCCCCTTGCGGACGAGGCGGTCGATGATCGCCGTGAGCGTCGTCGGCGCGAGGCCGAGGTCGCGCGCCAGCTCCGTCGGCGTCGTGTGGCCGGAGGCGTTGAGCCAGCTGGCGACCGCGAACTCGCCGCCGACGACGTCGCTGCCCTCGGTGACGCCGTCGACGATCGCGCCCGCGAGCTGGAAGAGGATGTACGGCTGCAGGAGCAGCCCCGGCTTGACAGTGGTACGAGTTCGCACCATATTAGTGCGACATCGTAGTACATCCGAGGAGGCTCGCCACGTGCTCATTCTCGCATCGGTCGCCGCCGGCGTCGCCGCCACGATCGGTGGGGTCGGCGCACAGCCGTGCGGGATCGCGACCGCCGGCGCGTATCTCTACGCCGACAGCTACGGCCGGTCGCAGCTCGCGAAGATCGATCCGCGGACGAACAAGATCGTCAAGACGATCCGGATCGGCGGCTCGCCGTGCGGCATCGCGGCCGGTGCGAACGCACTCTGGGTCGAGGACTTCGGCCGCAACGTGATCATCCGCGTCGGCCTCAAGCACTTCAAGGTGACGAAGCTGATCCATGTCGGCAGCCAGCCGTGGGACGTCGCGTACGCGAACGGCGCCGCGTGGGCGACCAACTTCGCGAGCGGCACGGTCTCGCGGATCGACCCGAAGTCGAACAAGGTGAAGACGATCAGGGTCGCCGACGGCGTCACCTGCATCCGCCCCGGCGCCGGCGCGCTCTGGGTCGGGACGCAGGCGAGCGATGCGGTCTACCGCATCGATCCGGCGACGAACGCCGTCAGGAAGATCGTCGTCGGCAACGGCGGCGAGATCTGCGCCGACCCGAACGACGACGGCGTCTGGGTCGCGAACAACCTCGCCGACTCGGTCTCCCGCATCGACCCGCAGACGCTCACCGTGACGATGACCGTCAAGGTGCCGGCGAAGCCGACCGACCTCGTGCGCGGCCCCGACGGGATGGAGTGGGTGGCGAGCAACGGTGCGGGCAAGGTCGTGCGCATCGACCCGAAGACCGGCGACGTCGTCGGGACGGTCGACACCGGTGGGAAGCCGTTCGTGATCCGCAGCGGCTTCGGCTCGGTCTGGACGGCCGACTTCGGCGGCGTCAACGTCTACCGAATGGTCCCGTGAAGCGAGGTAAGACCGACGGGCTCACCGAGCGCGTTCAGGACGGCCCTGCCGCGCGCACGGCCGTCCGCACAACGAGCCTTTGCTGCACGACGCGGGCGGGAGACCGCGCTCTCCCGCGCGCGGAGTTCCTCCAGAACGAACGAAGGCCGGCAGAGCCGGCCTTCGTTCGAAGCCCCGAAGGGGCGTCCTACATCATCCCGCCCATGTCCGGCATGCCGCCGCCCATCTGGGCGCCCGCCTTCTCGGGCGCCTCGGCGACGATCGCCTCGGTCGTGAGGATGTTCTTCGCGATCGACGCGGCGTTCTGCAGCGCCGAGCGCGTGACCATGGTCGGGTCGCCGATCCCGCTCTTCAGCAGGTCCTCGACCTCGCCCGTGTCGATGTTGAGACCGAAGCCCGGCTTCGCCTGGCGCACGTTCGAGACGGCGATCGACGCCTCGAGCCCCGCGTTCGTCGCGAGCTGCCGGAGCGGCTCCTCGAGCGCACGCAGGATGATCTTCGCGCCGGTCGCCTCGTCGTCCTCGAGCTTGCCGAGCACGTCCTCGCGCACCGCATCCGCCGCGTTGATCAGCGCCACACCGCCGCCGGGGACCTGGCCCTCCTCGAGCGCCGCGCGGGCGGCCTGGAGCGCGTCCTCGACGCGGTGCTTCTTCTCCTTCATCTCCGTCTCGGTCGACGCGCCGACCTTGACGACGGCGACGCCGCCCGACAGCTTCGCGAGCCGCTCCTGGAGCTTCTCGCGGTCGAAGTCGGAGTCGGTGTTCTCGATCTCGGACTTCAGCTGCTTGATGCGGCCCTTGATCGCCTCGGAGTCGCCGGCCCCGTCGATGATCGTCGTCGTGTCCTTGTCGACGACCACGCGACGGGCCTTGCCGAGCTGCGAGAGCTTCGTGTTCTCGAGCTTGAGGCCCATCTCCTCGGTGATCACCTCGCCGCCGCTGAGGATCGCGATGTCCTCGAGCATGCGCTTGCGGCGGTCGCCGAAGCCCGGCGCCTTGACGGCGACGGCCTGGAACGTGCCGCGCAGCTTGTTGACGACGATCGTCGCGAGCGACTCGCCCTCGACGTCCTCCGCCACGA
>DASXWV010000047.1:0-16870 GCA_036503495.1 Gaiellaceae bacterium | reverse complement strand
GGGCTCGACGAGCGCGAGCGCGCGACGACGCCGAGCGTCTTCGGCTCTTCGGCATCGCGGAAGAAGCTCAGCTGCTTGCCGGGCCGCGACGCGATGGCCGCACCGAGCTGGTGCCACGGCCCGGGTGCCGGCGGCGGCTCCACCGCGAGCGAGCGCGGGCTTCCGGACGGACGCATGATCAGCAGCTGCGGCTTGCCCGTCGCGCCGTGCTCGAGCGGGAAATAGACGAGATGCGTCGTCGGGTCGACCGCGACGCTGTGCGCCTCGGTGGCCAGGAACGCGCGGCCGAGCGGCGTCGCCGAGTGGGCCGTCTCGCGGAAGACGGCAACGACGCCGCTCTCGGCGGAGACGTAGAGCCGGTGCAGCCCGGCGTCGAACGCGAGGACGTCGGGCGAATCGCCGACGACGAACGCGCCGGTGACCGACATCGTCCGCAGATCGAGCGTCAGCAGGCGTGCGTTGCCCTCGCACGCGACGAATGCGAGCCGCCTCGCCGAGTCGATCAGCAGGCTGTGGTCGCTGTCACACCCCGGCACGTGCACTCGGCGCGTGATCGCGTTCCGGCGCGGATCGATGACGGCGATCTCGTCGAGTGACTGCACGTCGACGAGCATCCGGTGCGAGCCCGCGTCGTACTGCACGTTGCCCGCTTCGCCGCCGAGCGGAATCGTCGCGATGCGGCGGCCGCGCGCGTCGATCACGGTCTCGACACCGCCCGTCTCATCGGAGACGAAGACGTGACGGTGGACGGGGTCGTAGGCGAGACCATCCGGATATCGGCCGGCGGGAGCGCGCGCGAGGATCCTGCCGCTGTGCGCGTCGATCGTCAGCACCTGCTGGAGGTTCGTCGCCGACGCGTAGACGCGGCCGAGCTGCGGCACGACGATCACGCCGTGCACTCCCGGCGCCGAGATCGTCTTGACGATCCGGCGGTGGACGACGTCGAACGCGAGGAGCTGCCCGGCGTCCATGTGCGCGATCCACAGCCGCTTCGTGCTCGGATCGAAGCTCGTGTAGTCGAAGCGAACCGGCGGCCCGGAGAGCGGCACGCGCGCAACGGTCTGCAGCGGCAGCGTCGTTGCGGCGCCTGCGTGTGCGGCTGCCGCCGCGAGCATCGCGATGCAAAGGATGAGGCCGCCCCGGGCCAACGCGTCACGAGTGTATCGCCGGTGAAGGCCCGGGCTCGCCGTGAATCGCGCTGCGCGCTGGTACCATTCGGTCAACTGAGCGAGTACCGGCTGCGCTGCTGCGCTTCCTCTGCCCGTTCCGAAAAGGTAGAGGAGGTGGATAGATGGCAACTGGAACCGTGAAGTGGTTCAACGCCGAGAAGGGCTACGGGTTCATCACCCCCGACGACGGCGGCAAGGATCTTTTCGTGCACCACACGGCGATCGTCATGGATGGCTACAAGACGCTCGCCGAGGACGCGAAGGTGCAGTTCGAGAGCGCCGAGGGCGCGAAGGGCCCCGAGGCAAAGGGCGTTTCGCTCCTCTAGAGCGCGCGCGGACGAGCGGCTGCAGGTGCCTGCCTGCAGCCGCACATCGACACGAGGAGGCGTATGGCGTCAAGGAATCCACAGACCGCAGCGAAACGGGCACGCGAGCAAGCACTGAAGGAGAAGCGGGAACGGAAGAAGCAGCGCCGGGCGGACGCGATCGCCGCGCGCAACGCACCGGAGACGGAAGTCGATCCGAACGCGGATCAGGCCGAGCCGCAATGAACGGGAAGATGATCTGGTTCAACCCGGAGAAGGGGTTCGGGTTCATCCGCACCGAGGAGGACGAGCGGTTGTACGTCGCGGCGAGCGGCTTCGCCGACGGCAACGCACCGCAGCCGCGGTGCGGCGGTCGCGAGGTCGCCTTCGAACGGACGATCGGAACGATCGGTGCGCACGCCGTCGACGTGCGCTACGTCACCGCCCCCGAGCCTCGCCGCGCGCGCCGGCGCTCTCGCTGACGCCGACCGTTGCTGCCGGCGGCGGCGGCCGGTCGGCGAGGTCGAGCGTGCGGTGGTAGCTGTTCTCGTAGTCGGTCAGGTCGAACGCGTCGAGGAACCGCTGCGCCGCGGCACGGCCGTTGTCGATCAGCATCTGCTGGTCGTCCGCGGTCAGGTTGAACTGCGTCGTGCCAACGTTCCCCGCATTGACGGTGACCGTGCGGACGCGTGTCGAGTGCGAGACGAAACGGGCGTCCCACGCCTCCTGTGAGGTGTGGAAGATGTCGACGCCGAAGCGCACCGGCCACGGCTGCATGCGGACGAGGCGGTTGATGCCGGCACCGACGCCCTTCCCGCCCGTCAGGGTGAAGCCGAACGTCGGTCGCGCGAGCGCCTGATCGGGCGAGTCGACGTCGAACAGCCAGACCGGGAAGTTGGAGAGCGTGCCGCCGTCGATGATGAGCGACAGCTGCTGCAGCTTCTCGCTCCGGGTCGGCTCCCGGACGGAGATGGGCTTCGCATTCTTCGCCGCGAGCCGCCGGCTCTCGTGCCAGACATCCAGGCGGTCGGTGAAGGTGTTCGCGAAGATCGTCTGCGAGTCGCCCGCGTCCTCGACGAACACGCGGTCGCGCATGAGCTGAACCGGCTCGAAGAAATACGGGATCGACATGCTCATCCGGGCTGCGTCGGCGATCTCGAACGTGTCGGGATCGATCGGCGTGTCGTCGCCGAGGCGCCGGTAGAGCGCGAGATCGTCGGGCAGCACGAGCAACGAGCGGTTCGTCGCGTCGACGGCGATCAACTTCAGCCGGTAGTCCTTGCCGTCCGGCGTCTTGACCGACTCGAACGTCTTGCCGTTCAGCTCGTTGCTGAACCAGCGCCGGAACGCCTCGCCGCGGGCGAGGCCGTGCCTGCGGATGAAGTTGCGGCCGCCGCCCACGACCTTGCCGCCCCACGGGAAGTCCTGGAAGCTGGCGAAATTCGTGCGCTTCATCAGCTCGACCATCTCGTCGGCCGAGTGGCCCGCCGCGAGATAGGAGGCGATGATCGCGCCGGCGCTCGCGCCCGCGACGTTGACCCATTTCTTGACCGGCTTGTCGGGATGCTCCGCGAACCCGACGAGCGCCCCGGCGAGACCGAGCCCTTTGACGCCGCCCCCACGAAAGACGCCGTCGGCCTCCTCCATCCATTCCACTGCGACCACTCCCTCCCAGCCAGAATCGATTGGCCGCAGAACCGTTGTGACCGTAGCGCCGAACCCGGTCGCGTACAAGTGGCGCGGGCATAGAGTCGGCGCATGCCGGTGGAGCGGGTCATCGCGCGGCTCGAAGAGATCGCGTCGCCGCTCGCGGCCGGCGACGGTGTGGGCTGCTTCACGCGGCTCTACCTCGACGTCACGCGCTCGGTTCAGCGCGAGCTCGCGGCATCGACGTTCGCGGACCCGGAGTTCCTCGCGCGCCTCGACGTCGGCTTCGCCGAGCTCTACTTCGACGCCGTGGCGGCCTCGGCCCGCGACGTGCGGTCGATCCCACGCGCCTGGGCGCCGCTCTTCGAAGCACGGACGCGGCACGGAATCGCTCCCTTGCAATTCGCGTTCGCCGGCATGAACGCACACATCAACCGCGACCTGCCGGTGGCGCTCGTGGCGTGCTGTCGCGAGCTCGGCATCGTGCCGGCCGACGCGACGCCGCAGCACCGCGACTTCGAGCGCGTCGACGACCTCCTGGCGCGCGTCGAGTCGAGCGTGAAGCAGCGCTATCTCGGCGGGACGCTCCGCGCCCTCGACCGGCTGCTGCATCGCGTCGACCGGATCGACGACGTCGTCGCCATGTGGGATGTTCGCCGCGCGCGCGAAGCGGCGTGGACGAACGGCCTGGCCCTTTGGGCGCTGCGCGACGAACCGAGGCTCTCCGCCCGCTACGTCGCGGTGCTCGACCGGACGGTCGGCCTCGCCGGCCGCGGCCTCCTGCAGCCTGCGGACACGTGGCTGCAGCGGCTGGCGCGGGCGATTCGCTAGCAGGGGTTGCCAGCGGCCCTCGAAGCTCCTACATTGGAGGAACTCGCAGCCTGCGGCGTCGGTCGGGAGGATCGATGAACGCCATCGCCGCAGCCGCACCGCAGGAAGCAACCCAAGCACCGGCAACGACGTCGACGATCGCGCAGTCAGGCGGCTCGTCGTTCTCCGATCTCGTGCGCGCCCATTTCCGCCGCGAAAAGCTCCGCGACGGCAGGCACGGCGCCGCTCCGCGCGAAGCCGAGGACGACTTCCACGCGAAGCTCGACCGCTTCGAGGACGAGGAGGGCAAGCTCGCCGCGGTCTACTGGTCGACGAAGACGGCTTCCGCGGTTGCGCTGACGATCGGCACGGCACGCTCGTCGTGGAACCCGATCGCCGAGACGGAGATGGAGATCCGCATCCACCGCGTCACCGACTGGCTGACGAAGGACGCGACGCTGATCGCCAACCTCCTCCACGACTGCGACCTGCTTGCGATTCGCGCGGGCGAGATCCTGCGCGGCACGAGCGAGCGCATCGCGATGCGTTGGATCTACTCGGTCCAGGAGCACGTGCTCGGCTACATCGAGCGCGAGGCCGAGTCGACGCCCGAGAAGGAGCACACGTTCGTCACGACGCAACGGCGCGAGCTCGCGCGCATCGAGGAGTACTACTTCCGGGCGGCCGCGAAGGCGGGGCGCATCGTGTACGTCTCCGGAATGCTCGCCGGCGCGTTCGTGATCGCCGGCGCCGCCGCGGTGACGGCGATCGTGTTGGCCGACCGTTCGGTGCACTGGCAGCGCGGGACCCAGGTTCTGCTGCTCTCGGTCGCGGCGGGCGCGGTGGGTGCGCTCGTCAGCGTTCTCTCGCGGATGAGCGGCGGCGGTGACAGGTTCACCGTCGACTTCGAAGTCGGGCGGCCGCTGCTGCGCCGGCTCGGTCTCTACAAGCCGCTCGTCGGCGCCGTCTTCGGGGTCGCGCTGTACTTCATGCTCGCGAGCGGCCTGTTGATGACGAGGGCGCCGACCGGCAAGGCGCTGTACTTCTACGGCGCAGTCGCGTTCCTGGCGGGGTTCAGCGAGCGCTTCACCGGTGTGATCTTCGGCGACGTCGAACGGCTGATCTCCGGCAACGGCGAGACGGCCGGTGCGCCGCCGCCCGCCGCAGGCACGGAGCCGGCGGCAGACAGCGGCTGAGCACTACGCGTGCGCGGGCACGCGCCCCGGGTGCGGGGCGTGTGCGTCGTGCTTCGCGTCGAGCTGGTGCGCGAGCTTTGCCCACCAATCCTGCGGCACCTTCTCGGGGACGTCCGGTCGCCGCCCCTTCCGGCCGCCTGCGGCCCACGCAGCCCACTCGTTGTATCCCGGGACGTGCGGCGCGGGCCGGTCGGCGACCGTTCCGGGCACGCGGATGAACGCCGCGCACACCTTGCGCGGGCGGATCTTGACGTAGACGCCGTCTCCTTCTCCCTGCGACGGTCCGAGTCCGGGCATCGGCGCCGTGTTGCCTTCGACGGTCTTGATCGTCCCGTCGGGCAGTGCCTCGATCACGAAGCCGATGTGGTCGAGGGGCCCGCTGTCCCACTGGAAGCAGACGAGGTCGCCGCGAGTCGGATCGACGACGAGCCAGCGCCGCTTCTGCGCGAGCTCGAACGTCCGCTCGACGCCTGCCGAGCGCTCGAGCTCGTCGAGCGGGCGGCCCGCCTCGGCGAAGCAGAAGTCGCAGAAGGCGTCGCACCAGGGCCAGTGGGTCCCCCTCAGGCTCGACGCGGCCTGGTACTGGACGACGCGAGGTCCCGTGTTCGCGCCGCCTACCTCGTGGACGTGCTTCGCGGCTTCCGCGAGCGCCATCTCGAGGGCGAGCTCCCGTGCCTGCATCGTTCACCTCCCTTGTCGGGCCGGGCGAGCGACGGCTGGTGACGGGAAGCGAGCCGCAGTGATGCGCGTCCGTCGTGCAGCGTGCACGCCGGGCTTGCTCACGTACTCGTGCTGATCATCACTCGCTTTGCGGCGTCGTTCAAGAGCTGTGTGAGGATTGGGGCGTGCGCCTCGCCGTCCTCACGCTCGTCGTCGCGCTGTCCGGAACCGGGGCGGCGGCGCCGCCGCTGAACGTCCTGTTCGTCGGCAACAGCCTGACCGCCGCGAACGACCTGCCGGGCATGGTCGCCGCCCTCGGCGCGGCGCGCGGACGCGAGATCCACGTCGAGACGCGCGCGCCCGGCGGGTTCGCGCTCGAGGATCACTGGCAGACGACGGACCTGCCGGCGGTGCTCGCGCGCGGCGGCTTCGACTGGGTGGTCATGCAGCAGGGGCCGTCGTCGCTGCCGGAGAGCGGCGAGAACCTCCGCGAGTGGGCCGGGGTGCTCGCCGACGCCGCGCGGGCGGGCGGCGCGCGCCCTGCGCTCCTCACCGTCTGGCCCGAGTCGTACCGCTCAGCCGTCTTCGGCGACGTCATCGCGAACTATCGCCGCGCCGCCGACGCGAGCCGCTCGATGCAGCTGCCGGCCGGCGAGGCGTGGCGGGCCGCGCTCGCCGCCCACCCGGCGCCGGCGCTGTACGGGCCCGACGGCTTCCATCCGAGCCCGCTCGGCACGTACGCGGCCGCCGTCGTCGTCGTCGCGCAGCTGACCGGGACGTCACCGGTCGGGCTGCCGGGCCGCTTCCAGGTCGGCGGCCGGACCTACAGCTTCGGCCGGGCCGCCGTGCAGGAGGTGCAGCGCGCCGCCGCTGCTGTCACCGGCTCGCAGACGATCGCGTTCGCGCGCGGCGGCGACATCTACCTCGCGCGGCTCGGCGGCGGGCGTCCGCGTGCGCTCGTGGCGACGGGGGCGGCCGAGCATTCGCCGACCGTCTCTCCCGACGGGAGAAAGCTGCTGTTCGTCCGCGAGCCGCGCGCGGGCGACGCCGACCTCTACGTTGCCCACACCGACGGCACACATGCGGTCCAGCTCACGCGTGCGCGGGGGGCCGACTACACACCCACCTGGTCGCCCGACGGCGGGCGCGTCGCGTTCTCGAGCAACCGCGGCGGCTCGTCGGCGATCTACGTGATGCGCGCCGACGGCACGCACGTCCGCCGGATCTCGCCGGCGGGCAGCTTCACCCCGGCCTGGTCGCCCGGCGGCCGGGCGATCGCCTTCTCGTCGAGCGCGCGCACGCCGGAGAACCCCGAGATCTACACCGTCCGCCCGGACGGGACCGGGCTGCGGCGCCTCACGTTCACGAAGGGCGGTATCGGCACGCTCGGCGACGACAGCTGGCCGGCCTGGTCGCCGGACGGCAAGCGGATCGTCTTCTCGAGCAACCGCACCGGCAACGGCGAGCTCTGGGTGATGAACGCCGACGGCCGCGCCCAGCACCGGCTCGCCGGCCTGCCGGGCCGCGACGACTGGGCGCCCGCGTATTCGCCCGACGGCACGCGCATCGCGTTCCACTCGTTCGGTGCCGGCGGCGGCGCCCAGCTCTACGCCGTTCGGCCGGACGGCGCCGGCCTGATGCGGCTCGGTCTCGCAGGCGAGCATCCGACCTGGCTCGCAGGAACCCCTTAAGCGACGTTCACGAAATGCCGGTACTAGTGGTGCATGCACAGAGCTCGCCTCGTTGCGGCAGCGGTTGTGGCCGCTGTCGGTGTCTTCGCCGGTAGCGCGAACGCCGCTTCGACCCCCGTCACCCGTGGTGTCGTGCTGGTCACGACGAACCTCGCGTACGAGAACGCGAACGCGGCGGGCACCGGGATCGTCCTGACGAGCACGGGCGAGGTGCTGACGAACAACCACGTCATTCGCGGAGCGACGACGATCACCGTCATCGTGCCCGCCACCGGCCGCCGCTACAACGCGACCGCGATCGGCTACGACATCACCGACGACGTTGCCGTGCTCAAGCTGGACGGCGCGAGGGGGCTCGCGACCGCGACGACCGGAAACTCCGCGAAGCTGAAGATCGGCGCCGCGACGACCGCCGTCGGCAACGCCGAGGGCGTCGGGCATCTCGTGATCACGAAGGGACGCGTCACCGGTCTCAACCGCTCGATCACGGTCAGCGAAGAGCTCGAAGGCTCGCGGCAGATGCGCGGGCTGATCCAGACGAGCGCTCGGCTCGTGCCCGGCGATTCCGGCGGCCCGCTGCTCGACGCGTACGGGCGCGTGATCGGCGTCGATGCTGCCGGCTCCGCGAACTACCGGTTCACCGCCTCCGACGGCTACGCGATCCCGATCAACAGGGCGATCAGCATCACGAGGCAGATCGAACAGGGCCGGGCGTCGGCGCTCGTCCACATCGGCAAGACGGCGTTCATCGGCCTGTCGGTCGTCGCCGCCGACACCGGCGGGCTGACGGTCGAGGCGACCGTCCCGGGGATGCCGGCAGAGGCGGCCGGGCTCGTGGCGGGCGACACCGTCCTCGCCCTCGACGGCGAGACGGTCGACACCGTCGCGGCGCTCCGCGCCGCGCTGTTCGCGCACCATCCGGGCGACACCGTCGTCGTCACCTATCTCGACGCGGCCGCGCAGCAGCAGACGGCGACGATCGTCCTCGCCGACGGCCCGCCCGCGTAGGCCTATCGGAATCTGGGCGGTCGCTTCTCGCGCACAGCGGCGACGCCTTCCGCGACGTCGGGCCCGGTCATGTCGAGGAACTCGAGCGCGAGCGACGCGTCGAACGCCGGCCCCGCCGCGCGCAGCCAGTTGTTCAGCGCGAGCTTCGTGTGGCGGAGCGCCGCCTGCGGCCCGTCGGCGAGGCGGCGGGCGATGTCGCGCGCGCGCTCGTGCAGCTCGTCCTCGGGGACGCAGAGCGAGACGAGGCCGATCCGCTCCGCCTCGACGCCGTCGACCGGCTCGCAGAGGAGGAGGTGGTACTTCGCCTTCGCCATCCCGCAGAGCAGCGGCCAGACGAGCACGGCGTGGTCGCCGGCGGCGACGCCGAGCCGCGTGTGCCCGTCGACGATCCGGGCGCTCGGCGCCGCGACCGAGATGTCGGCGAGCAGCGCCACCGCGAGGCCGGCGCCGACACACGGCCCCTCGATCGCCGCGACGATCGGCTTGCCGCAGTCGACGATGTTGTAGACGAGGTCACGCGCCTCGTGGAAGACGCGGCGCCGCGTCTCGTAGTCGCGCGCGATCTCCTCGACGAGCTCGAGGTCGCCGCCGGAGCTGAACGCGCCGCCGGCGCCGCGGACGAGCACCGCGCGCGTGTCGGGATCGGCGTCGATCGTCCGCCAGACGGCGGCGAGCTGGCCGTGCGCGTCGTGGCCGACGGCGTTCAGCTTGCCGGGTGTGCTGAGCGTGATCTGCAGGACGCCGTCGTCCGGACGGTCGAATTCCAGGCTCGTGAACGAGTCGTACATGCCGCGTGAGCCTAATCCACGGGCTGGTCCAAGACTCGTGCCGTACCGTGACGCGGAGCTGACGGGTGGCCGTTCTACGTCGACGGCGAGCGGCTCCGCCGCGACATCACCGAGGGCGAGCCGGCGACGCTCCTGTTGAGCCTGCTCGGGATCGACTCCGGTGCGGTCGCGAACAACGCGGGTCCATGTGCGCGGGAGCGTCGTGCGCACCGGCCAGCTCTTCTTCCCGGCCCGCCTCACGGAGGCCGTCTATGTGGAGCGGCCGTACAGCGCGCACGGGACGTCGCCCGACACGTCGAACCCGCAGGACGCGGTCTTTCGCAGCGGGGGCAGCAAGGGGATGTTGACGATCGAGAAGCGCTCGTCCGGCTACGCCGCGACGATCACGATGGGTGTGCACGCCTGACCTGTTTACGATGAGCGTGTGGTCCATCCACCGGTCATCGTCCACGTCTCGCCGCGCGACGCCGCCGACCTCCTCGCCGAGCTGCTCGGCGAGGACTACGGAGCGGTCGTCTCCGCCGGCGAGGGTGACGCGGCGGTCGTGAACGTCGAGCCGATCGACGAGAAGCGGCGCGGCGTCGTCATCTACCGCGTCATTCAGGCGTCGCGCAACGTGGCCGAGCGTCATCCCGACGCCGCGATGTTCCTCGTCACCGAGGAAGGCTCTCGCTGGCGGCTGCCGCCGCCGGCCATCTAGCCGTTCGGAGCTCGCCCGATGCCGCTGCTCGACCGGGACGACTGCGTGCTGGTCGTCGTCGACGCGCAGCCCGGCTTCCTCACCGCCGCGGCGCGCTCCACGGTCGAGCGGATCGCCTGGCTCGTCGCCGTCGCCGGCCGGATCGACATCCCCGTCGTCGTCACCGAGGAGGAGCCCGAGCGGAACGGCTCGACCGACGAGCGGATCGCGGCGCAGCTGCCGGCCGCGGCGCAGGTGTTCACGAAGCCGACGTTCGGGCTCGCCGGCACGCCGGAGATCCTCGCCGCCGTGCGCGCCGCCGGCCGGAGCACCGCCGTGTTGGTCGGCTGTGAGACGGATGTCTGCGTCGCGCAGTCGGCGATCGGCCTCAGCGAGCAGGGCTTCACATGCGTCGTCGTGGACGACGCCACCTTCTCACCCGGTGAGCTGCACGAACGCGGGCTGGCGCGGCTCGCCGGGGAGGGGGTCGGCCGGAACCATGCGAAAGGCGTCGCATACGAATGGCTGGGCACGGTCGACGCTGCGCGGGCTGTTCTCGGCGACCCGTCGCTCCCGCCGGCGCCGTTTCAGCTCTAGCTGCCCCAGACCTCCTCGGCCACCTCGACGATCAGCCGCAGCTTCGCGACCTGCTGCTCGTACGTCAGCTCGTTGCCCTCGAAGGTCGACGAGAACCCGCACTGCGGCGAGAGGCAGAGCTGGTCGACGTCGACGTACTGCGACGCCTCGTCGATGCGGCGCTTCAGCACGTCCTTGTCCTCGAGGTCGCCGCGCTTCGTCGTCACGAGCCCGAGCACGACCTGCTTCCCCTTCGGCACCAGCCGCAGCGGCTCGAAGCCGCCGGAGCGCTCGTCGTCCCACTCCATGAAGAAGCCGTCGACCTCCAGCTCGTTGAAGAGCGCCTCCGCCACGAACTCGTACGAGCCCTCGGCCGCCCACGACGAGCGGAAGTTGCCGCGGCACATGTGCGTCGTCACCGACATCCCGTCCGGCCTGCCGGCGAGCGCCTCGTTGATGTGGTGGATGTACTCGACGTGCTGCTTCTCAGGGTCGCCGCCGATCGACGCGATGTACTCGCGCTGATGCGGGTCGTTCATGTACGCGAGGCTCGTGTCGTCGAACTGCAGGTACGTGCAGCCGAGCTCGCCGAGCCGTCGCACCTCCTCGCGGTACGCCGCCGTCAGGTCGGCCCAGAACTCGTCCATCGTCGGATAGACGCTCTCGTCGATCGACGCCTTGCCGCCGCGGTAGTGCACCATGCTCGGGGACGGGACCGTCAGCTTCGGCACGTTCCTCGTCACGCACTGCTGGAGGAACTCGAACGCGTCGCCGAAGATCGTCTCCGACACCCCGATCTTCCCGTCGACGTGGAGCGCGGCCGGCGTGAACTCGATCTCGCCCTGCGGGTTGAAGAACTTGACGGCGATGTGCCCGGCTTCCTTCGTGATCCCGTCGAGCTGGTAGATGAAGTCCATGTGCCACGACGCGCGGCGGAACTCGCCGTCCGTCGCGGACTGCAGCCCGACGTCCTCCTGCATCTTCACGACCTCGCGGATCGCCTCGTCCTCGAGGCCGCGCAGCTCGTCGTCGTCGATCTTCCCGGCCGCATGATCCTCGCGCGCCTGCAGCAGGTGGCGCGGCCGCAGCAGGCTGCCGACGTGGTCGGCGCGGAACGGAGGACGGGTGCGGACTGCCATGCAGACTCCTTTACTCGACTGCCACGGGAACGCGCTCGACACGGATCAGACGCTGCACGTGGCCGCGGAGATCGACGAACTCCGGCAGCGCCTTCGTCGCGATCTGGTCGCGCGGCTGCGGCAGCGGCACCGGGACGATCTCCTTCACCTCGGTCGGCGAGTGCGTGAGGACGATCACGCGGTCGGCGATGTACACCGATTCGTCGATGTCGTGCGTCACGAAGACGATCGTGATCCCGAACTGGTCGCGGACGCGCAGCACGAGATCCTCGAGATCGCCGCGCGTCTGCGCGTCGACCGACGCGAACGGCTCGTCCATCAGGAGGATCGCCGGCTGGTACGCGAGGGCGCGGGCGATCGCAACGCGCTGCTGCATGCCACCCGACAGCTGCCACGGGTAATGGTCGAGGAAGCGCGTCAGCCCGACCGCGTCGACCGCTTCCTCGACGAGCTTGCCGCGCGCCGCGCGGTCGAGCTTCTTGTGGCGGAGCGGCAGCAGCACGTTGTTGCGGACGCTCGTCCACGGCATCAGCGACCGGCCGTACTCCTGGAAGACGAGCGCCATCTCCGGCGGCGGCTCGGTGACGCGCTTCCCGTTGAGGAGCACCTGGCCGCGCGACGGCTCGAGGAGGCCGGCGATCGCCTTGAGCAGCGTCGTCTTGCCGCAGCCGGACGGGCCGACGACGCACACGAACTCCCGCTCGGCCACCTCGAAGCTGACGCGGCCGACGGCGTGCGTGGCGCGCGGGCCGCTGCCGTACGTCTTCCCGAGCTCGTTGATCTCGAGGATGCTCACTGCGGCGTTGCCGCCCGCCAGCCGCGGTGCCACGCGAGCACGCGGTGCTCGAACAGCACGAACAGCGCGTTGAGGAGGTAACCGAGCAGCCCGATCAGGATGATCGCCGCCCACATCGGCCCGAACTGGAACGTGTTCTTCGAGATCAGCAGCTGGTACCCGACGCCGCTCGACGACGACCAGTACTCGCTCAACACCATCATGATCACCGCGAGCGCGAGGCTGTTCCGCATGCCGGCGATGATCTGCGGGAGCGCCGACGGGAGCACGAGCCGCACGATCCGCTGGTGCCACGGCACGCGGTACGAGCGCGCGGTGTCGATCAGCGTCGGGTCGATCGCGCGGACGGCGTCCATTGTGTTGAGCAGTACCGGGAAGAGGCAGAAGAACGCGATGAAGGCGATCTTCTGGCGGTTCTGGATCGAGTGCAGGAGGATGATCGAGATCGGCAGGAGCGCCGGCGGCGGCATCGCTCGCCAGTACTCGACGTGCGGGATCGCAAGGCGGCGCAGCGTCGTCGACATCCCGAGCGGCACGCCGAGCGCGACGCCGGCGACCGTCGCGATGCCGAAGCCGGCGAAGATCCGCTCGAGGCTCGGGATGACGTCGCTGCCGAACTTCGCGAAGAGGTACTCGTGCCGGAAGTCGACGAGGATCGTCGAGAGACGCGGGAACTTGAACGTGTGCGCGTGCACGGTCCACAGCTGCCACGCGATCAGGATCAGCACCGGGACGAGGATCTCGAGCGCGAGGCCGAGCGCGCGCCGCCGGGTCACGTCGTCCCCCGGCGCTGCGACGGATGCCAGCGAAGCGCGCGCCGCTCGAGCGCGCTGAACAGCAGATGGATTGCGAGCCCGAGGAAGCCGACGGCGATCGCATAGGCGAAGACCTGGTCGGTCTGCCCGAACGAGCTGGCGAAGTTGACCTTCTGCCCGAGCCCCGGGATGCCCATGAAGAGCTCGGCGGTGAAGGCGAGGATCAACGAGACCGTGGACGAGATCCGGACGCCCGTCGCGATGTACGGCACGCAGCTCGGCAGCGTGATCCGCGTCAGCCGCTCCAGCGCCGACAGCCCGAACGAGCGGCCGGTGTCGAGCGCGAGCGGGTCGACGTCGCGGACGCCGTACATCGTCTGCACGAGCAGCGGCCAGAATGCGCCGAACGTGGCGAGGAAGACCTCGCTCTTCAGATTCGTCCCGAGCGTCAGGAAGAGGACGGGGATCAACACGGCGGACGGGATCGGCCGCAGGAACTCGACCGGCACCCGGAATGCGCGACCGGCGAGCTCGAACGAGCCGAGGAGGATTCCGATCGGCACGGCGAGCACCGTCGCGATCGCGAGCCCGAGCGCCCAGCCGCGGACGGTCCGGGCGAACGCCGTCCAGAACGCGCCGGTCTGGACGAGCGTCCAGAGGGCGCTGAAGCTCGTGCTCATCGCGGGCAGGTCGTGCTGCGAGATCGTGTTCGTGCGCGAGATCAGCTCCCAGAGGCCGAGCGACGCCGCCACCGAGACGGTCGGGATCAGCACCGCCGCCGGCGACACCCGCCGGAAGCGCGGAGCCGGCGCGGCGGCGAGGGCACCCGAGCCGGTCGCATCGGCCAGCTGTTCGGGTGCCAGCATGCGCGATGTATAACGCATCGCGGGAGCCGGGTATCCGAGTATTCGGAACGCCGTCTTGACAGGCGAACCCCGGCGCCCGTACGGTCGCCGCGTCAAGTCCGCGCAATGGAGGGGTAGATGAAACGTTCGGCGTTCGTCGCCGCGGTGCTTGCGGCACTCACCGTCTTCAGCGCGGTCGCGTCCGGCGCGCCCGCGCGCGCACAGCTCACGACCGTCACCGTCGACACGCTGCCGATCACCAACGCCCTGCCGATGACGCTCGGCATCCAGAAGGGCTTCTTCGCCAACCACGGCATCGAGATCAAGACGCAGACGCTTCAGAGCGGCAACGACATCGTCCTGGCGCTCGCGAACCACAACGGCGACATCGGCTATCTCGGCTACGTGCCGATGATGATCGCGCGCACGACGGGCATCCCGCTGACGCTCGTCGCGGCGAGCGAGGTCGAGGGGACGAACACCAACGACAACTGGCAGGACATCCTCGTCAAGGGCAGCTCGTCGATCCGCTCCGCTGCCGATCTCGCCGGCAAGACGATCGCCGCGAATGCACTGAAGGGCGTGGGCGAGGTGATGATCAAGGCGGCGCTGCAGAAGGCGGGCGTCGACCCGAGCTCGATCAAGCTCGTCGCGATCCCGTTCCCGTCCATGCGCACGGCGCTGAACACCGGCCAGGTCGACGCGATCTGGACGCCTGAGCCGTTCCTCTCCCAGGCGGTCAACATCGACGGGGCGCGGATCGTGATGGCGCCGGGGCCGGTGCTCGGCAACTACTTCCCGGTCGGCGGCTACGCGGCGCTCAGCGACTGGATGAAGTCGAACCCGACGACGGCGCGGAACTTCCGTCTCGCGATGAACGAGTCACTGCAGTACGCGCAGACGCATCCAGCCGACATCCGGGCGCTCGGCCCGGCGGGGAACGTCCCGCACCTGCCGATCTGGCTGCCCGAGATCGACCGTGCGAAGCTCCTTGCGCTCGCGAAGTACGCGAAGCAATACGGGGTGATCTCGTCGCTGCCGAACTTCACGCAGCTGTTCCCGAGCGACATCCGCACAGGGTTCGCGACGGGGCTGCTCGAGGCGACGGTGACGAAGATCGGCAGGGTCAAGGTCGTGCAGGCCGGCTCGATCGCGAAACGGCTCGATCCGGGCAAGTACCTCTTGATCGTCAAGGACCAGTCGAAGACGCACGGCTTCGGCCTCGTCGGCCCCGGCGTCAAGGTCCGCACGTCGATCAAGAAGACGGGCACGTTCCGGTACCGCATCACGCTCACGAGCGGCCTCTACAACTACACGAACCTGCGAAAGCCGAGACAGGCCGGCGCCTTCTCGGTCAGCTGATCGTGGTACGGGGAGCGCGCGCGTGCGCGCTCCCCGTACGGTCTCTGCGATGAGCGACGTCACAGTCCGCGAGGCGTTCTTCGACGCGCTACGCGAGCGCGGCCTGACGACGCTCTTCTCCAATCCCGGCTCGACCGAGGTGCCGCTCCTCGTCGGGCTCCCGGACGATCTGGAGTTCGTCCTCGGCCTGCACGAGGCGGCGGTCGTCGGGATGGCGACCGGCTACGCGCTCGGCCGCGGCGACGCAGCGCTTGCGGTGCTGCACACGACGGCGGGCCTCGGCAACGCCGCTGCCGCGCTCGCGACCGCGCGGTTCAACCGGGCGCCGCTCGTCGTGCTCGTCGGCCAGCAGGACCGGCGGCACCTCGCGTTCGAGCCGTTCCTCACCGGGCGCCTGCGCACGCTCGCGGGCGACTACCCGGTCTGGGTCGACGAGCCGGCTCGCCCGCAGGACGTCCCGGCCGCGATCGTCCGCGCGGCGCACGAGGCCGTCACGCATCGCGGCCCGGCGCTCGTGATCGTGCCGATGGACGACTGGCTGCAGCCGGCCGACGTCGAGCGCGAGCGCGCGGCGCCCGGGGAGGTCGTGCGTGCGACGGGGACGGCCGAGGTCGACACGCTCGCCGGCCTGCTCGCGCAGGCCGAGCGTCCCGCGCTCGTCACGGGCTCGCTCGCCGAGTGGGCCGCCGTCGTCGTGCTGGCCGAGCGGATCGGCGCGCATGTCTGGCAGGAGTCGTTTTCTGGACAGGCCGGCTTCCCGCAGGATCATCGGCTCTTCGCCGGGCATCTGCCCGCCGACCGGACGCGGCTGCGCGACGTGCTCGACCGGTACGACGTCGTCGTCTGCGTCGGCGCTGCGGCGTTCAAGCAGTACCCGTACGCGGACGGGCGGTATGCGGCGCCCGGTCTGCGCGTCGCCGTCGTCACAGACGATCCCGCGGACGCGCACCGGGCGGCTGCGGAGCTCGCCGTGCTCGCGCCGCCGGCCGCCGTCTGCCGCGAGTTGGCGTCACGGCTGCCGCAGCGCGACGGCGACCCGCCGGAGCAATGGTTCGCCGACCCGCTCGAGCCCGGCGAGCCGCTGTACGCGGGCCATCTGCTCGACGGCCTGCAGGCGCGGCTGCCGCGCAACGCGGTCGTGGTCGAGGAGACGCCGTCGTCGCGGCCGGAGCTGCACAGGCGGTTGCAGGCGGTCGAGCCGCTCGGCTTCCTCAGCGCCGCGATGGGCGGGCTCGGCTTCGCGCTGCCGGCGGCGACCGGACTGCGCATGGCGCTGCCCGACCGGCCGGTCGTCGCGGTCGTCGGCGACGGCTCGGCGCTGTACACGATCCAGACGCTCTGGAGCGCCGCCGAATACGGCGTCGGCGCGCTCTTCGTCATCCTGCAGAACGGCGGCTACGCCGTCATGGACCGGCTGGCGGAGCGGCATGAGGCTGGAAGCGGC